>NZ_JASJXB010000048.1:0-15847 GCF_035018885.1 Variovorax sp. LG9.2
ACCATGCCCATGATCCGCCGCCTGCTCAATCTCGGCATCCCGGCATCGTCGCTGGTTGGTCAGCCTGAGCCGGTCTCTGCCTGACACCCGCTACGCACTGAGGGCACCCCGAGCCAGCTGTGCTCCGGCTTTTTACCGAGGCGGGTCTGCGCGACATGCCGATCGGCGAGGCCATGGCCATGACGGGGCACCGCACGGTGGCCACCTTCCAGGGCTACTTGAATCGCCCCGGCTTTGAACTGACCCCCAGAAGTTGGACAAGCCTGAGGGGTGTTGGCGCCGGCGCGGCTTTGACCCATGCCGGTATTGAGTGGCTGCAATACGCCACCATCCAACGCCAGCGCTGGCAATGATGTGAGACGCCAGCAAACTTCTCAATTCTCCGCCGGCCGCAACAATGATGGGCATTTGAAACGCTGCGTTCGACTGGCAGGCAGATGCCCGGGTGTGCCCGCAAATCATTCAAGCCGGGTCTCAAGTAGTTACCTAGGCGAATGCTGCGCCACGTATTCCTTTCAGGAGACGCTGATCAATTGATCGATCCCGGCACGCCTCATGCATGCACGAGAGGACCAGATTACAAGGGCAACGGATATGAACCAACGCAGCTTTGCCAGCGCCGCGTACGCATTGAAGAAGAAGCGAACGCGCCGGGAGAAGTTTCTTGCCGAGATGGAACGCGTCGTGCCCTGACCCCGCCTGATCACCCTGATCGAGCCGCTGCGTCCCACCGGTGGGCGTTTGGGCCGTCAGCCGATCGGCGTGCCCCGAATGCTGCGCATGTATTGCCTGCAGCAGTGGTACGGCCAGGCCGACGAGGCGTTGGAAGATGCCCTGTACGACAGCCAGGCACTGCGCGACTTCGTGGGCATCGACCTGTCGCGCGAATCGGTGCCTGATGCCACCACGTTGCTCAAGTTCAGGCGCTTGCTGCTGGACAACGACCTCACCAAGTCCCTGTTCGACGAGATCAACGCCCACCTTGCCGAACAGGGACTTCTGATGCGTGCCGGCACCATCGTGGACGCGACCATCATCGCGGCACCCAGCTCGACCAAGAACGCTAGCAATGCCAGAGACCCCGAGATGCATCAGACCAAAAAGGGCAATCAATGGCACTTTGGAATGAAAGCGCACATCGGTTTCGACGCGCAGTCGGGCCTGGTCCACACGGTGATTGGCACGGCAGCCAACACAAGCGACATCAACGTTGCTGGGGCGCTGCTGCATGGTGAGGAGCATGCAGCCTTCGGTGACGCTGGCTATCAGGAGGGGTAAGCGCAGAAAGCTCAACGAGTTCATCGAGCACCAATTCCTGGCCGAACGTGCGGAGAAGATGAAGGCCAGCATCCGCGACAAGGTCGAGCATCCGTTCCATGTGGCCAAGAACCTGTTTCGTCACAGGAAGGCGCGCGACAAGGGGATGGCCAAGAACACGGCACAGCTATTGAACCTGTTCGGCCTGGCCAATGTGGTCATCGTCAGGAGGTCGCTGTTGGAGGTTCGCGGGCGATCGCACGAACGTCTGGAATCTGAGGAAAACCTGGCGGCGCACACACTGAGTCTGCCGATGCGTGACACGGACTTCTTGTGTGGGAGCATCTCTGCATTGAGCGACCGCCTACACAGATCGCAGGAGGAAGTTCTCGATGACCCGATTCACCGCGTCGGGGTCGGTGATCGGCCCCATATGCCCTAGGTCGGCAAGATTCACGCAGGAGACGTTCGGGAGTGCCTTTAACAGTCGACGTGCCACGCCGTGGGCAGACTGAGTTGACCGCCCGCCTGTGAGGTATAGCACCGGCATTTGGAGTCGGCCAAACTCCGAAATCGGCGTGGGTTCGGTGAACAGCGCATGAGCCCACCGTCGAACATTCACGACGGAGTCGGCGATGGCGACCTTGCGGTTTTCCGCAGTAGTGGCCCAGCTCCCCGGCCCCATCCAGTAGTCGATGAAGCAGCGGGCCGCCTCAAACCGATCTCCGCCGTCCAGTGCCGTAGCCGCCGCGGCCACCGCATTCCGGATCCCGTCCGCATCGTTCGGGGCAGGGCCTTCCATCTCGATCAGCGAGAACAAGGTTGGCTCATAGATCACCAGCGCTCGCACTCTGGTCGGGTACTGGACAGCCGTGCGCAGGGCCACTGCAGCTCCGTACGAATGACCGACGAGCCCGAACGGATCGCCTGCCCTTCGCAACACCGGCTCTATCAGATCGACTTCGTCCTGTAAGGTAATGGTGCTGTCGGAGGGCCAGTCCGGACTCCGACCTGACCCGTACAAGTCGGGTGCGAGCATCCAATAGCGGTCCGCCAGACGCGTCATCAGCGTGCGCCACTGCCCCGACACACTGGCGTTCGAATGCAAGCAGACGATCGCAGGGCCGGAGCCGGCCTCACGCCAATAGGGTGTCGCGGCGCTCATTTGGTTTCTCGGCTGCTCACGTAAACCTCCGGGAGGGAGACCTTAAAGCCGCCCAACTTTATCGGCAAGAGGGCCACTGGGCGCTCCTTCTTCGGGTCAGCGCCGCGTGACGACCGCCTCCAAGTACGCGCTGGGCACCACCAGAGATGCGCTGCCGGCGCGGTTTTCCTTGGTCAGCAGTTCGATCATGTCTGACTCCAGCGCCGCCGCCTTGTCGGTCGGCAGCGCGTTAAAGGCCTTGTGGGTGGGGCCGTACCAGGTGCGGAAGACTTCGACGAAGTGGGCGGCAGAGCGATAGCGGAAATTAAATAACCGTGGCGTGGTCGAGATCGTCGCCTGGGCGGGAGGGAACAGCTCTATTAGGCGCGCTTCGGTGCCCCAGGCCGAGGGTGGTTTGACGCCGGCCGGCGGCGCCACGTAGCGGCCGAGCGTCTTGAAGAGCTGGCCGATGAAGCCGTCGGGCGTCCAGTTCGCCAGGCCGATGCGACCGCCAGGTCGGCAGACGCGAAGCAGCTCGGCCGCGGCCTTGTCCTGATCCGGCGTGAACATCACGCCGAAGGTGGAGAGCACCGCATCGAACGCGTTCGCTGCGAAGGGCAGCGCCTCGGCATCCGCGGTCTGGAAGCTCACCTCGAGGCGTTCGGCCTTCGCGCGCTCGGCGCCGCGATCAAGCAGAGCGCTCACATAGTCGGTCGAGGTCACCTTGCAGCCGCGCCGCGCAGCCGCGAGCGTGGCATTGCCGTTGCCGGCTGCGACATCGAGCACCTTTTCGTCGGTGCGCAGGTCGCAGGACTCGGCCAGCAGCTCGCCAACGAGCTGGAGCGTGGTGCCAACGATCGCGTAGTCGCCGGAGGACCAGGCCGCCTGCTGTCGACCCTTGACGGCCGCGAGATCGGCGGTTGTGCTGGCGGGGGTGAGCGAAGATAATGGGGACATGACGGGCTCCTTGCGGGTTGGGGATCGAAGCCTCCCTCACTTGCGGGAGACAGAGGCCAACTGTGTGCTTCGGGCGTGGCATTGAGCGCTGCAATCCGCGTGGAATTGAGCGTGGCAACGACTGTTGAATTCTCTGCGTCGTCCTCCGAATTCGAGCTCCGCCTGCTCGGTCCGATGGCGATGCTGCGCCGCGGGCAGGCGCTCATCCTGCCCCCATCACGCAAGGCTCGGGCGCTACTAGCTTTGCTTGCGCTGGCCCCGCGCCCCATGTCACGCGACCAACTTTGCGAGATGCTTTGGGACCGGCCTTCGGATCCTCGCGCCGAGTTGCGTGGCGCCCTGTCGAAGCTGCGTGCCCTTCTCGACGAGCCGCTGCGCAAGCGCGTGCTGGCTAACGCGCATGGCGTGCATCTGGATTTGGGCGACGGAATAATCGACGTACGCGAGTTGGAGTCGCAGGTCCGCAGCCGCAACGATTCCAGCGCAACGCTGGCGTCGTCCATCCACGCGGCGGGCTTCGACGGCGAATTTCTGGCGGGCCTCGACATCGACGGTGCGCCTATCTACTCTCACTGGGTGATGGCGGAGCGGCGTCGCTGGCGCAGCCTTTACATTGCCCTGCTGGAGCGCATGGCCGACCACTTTCCGCCGCAATCCGCCGAGGCATTGGACTGCCTGAGCCGGTGGCTGCGCCTGTTGCCGCATGACCGCCGCGCGCACGAGCGCCTGCTCGACGCGCTTGCGCGGCGCGGCCAGCTTCGCGAAGGCGATGCCCATCTCGCGACCGCCGTCCGACTCTTCGACTGCGAAGGCCAGGACGCAACAGACCTTGTGCAAGCGTGGCGCCTGGCGCGTGAGCGCCACGGCGGCTCGGCGGTCCGCACCGTGGTGCAGGAACCGCCGCCCTCCGCCAGTGAGCCACCCCACCTGCGTCGCGGGTCGGTCGCCGTCATGCCCTTCGAGGAGTTGCCATACGGCAGTTCGAGTGGCTTCGGTCGCTACTTGGCCTACGACGTCACAACGAGGCTGGCCAAACTGCGCAGCCTGTTCGTCATCGCCCCGGCCAGCACTAGCGAACTTGAGGCGCGGGGCATGGGAGCGGAAGCCGCTGCGCGCGTGCTCGATGTCGACTACGTGGCCACCGGTCTTTTGCGCCGAGGCTGCGGGCAGATCGCCCTGTCGACCCAGCTCATCCATACCCGTAGCGCACGCGTAGTCTGGGCCGACAGCCTGAGCGCGGCCGAGTCGGAACCGTTCGACGTGCTGGACGAACTGTGCAACCAGCTGGTGGCTGCCATCGCCGACCAAGTCGAGCTCGCCGAACGTCAGCGCGCCGTGCTCAAACCCCCAGGCTCGCTCGATGCGTGGGAAGCTCACCACCGGGGCCTGGGGCACATGTACCGCTTCCGACGCGAAGAAAATGAACTAGCCCGCCACTGGTTCGAAACCGCCACACGCCTGGAGCCGGGGTTCTCGCGCCCGCACGCGGGCCTCTCGTTCACGCATTGGCAGAACGCCTTCCAAGGTTGGGGCGACCGGGCGCGCGAAACAGAACTCGCTTGGCGCCATGCCAACGAAGGCCTCATCGCTGACGACCAGGATCCAGCGATCCACTGGGCCCTGGGCCGCGCTCACTGGCTGCGCGGACAGGTGGCTGAGTCACTCGCCGAACTGAACCAGTCGGTCCTGCTCAGTCCTAACTTCTCGCAGGGCCATTACGCGCTAGCTTTCGTGCACTCGCAGTCGGGCGATGCCCATGCGGCCATTGCTTCGGCCGACCACGCCCGCGAGCTGAGCCCGTTCGATCCGATGCTATTTGCCATGTTGGCTACGCGGGCGATGGCGCTGATGCGCCAGGGTCGGATGGACCAGGCCGCCGACTGGGCCGTGCGGGCGAGCGCGCGACCCAACGCACACCAGCACATTCGCGGCATCGAGGCGCATTGCCTCGAATTGGCGGGCCGCCACGACGAGGCCCTGCAGGCGGTTGCAGCCCTGCGTCGTGAGCACCCGGGCTACAGCGTGACCGACTTCCTGCGGGCCTTTCACTTTGCTGACGACGGCGAGAGCCTGATTCGGCGCGCGGCGGTGGGAATAGGCCTCGCATGAACCATTCTGGGCTGTCCGCGCCGACGCGGATTTGAGCCAGGCGCCGATATTTGAATGAGCCGGGAGATTTGGGCCGAGAGCCAAGCCTAGCGACAATTCCAGTGCCAAGGAAGTGGCTCACTGCGGCGCCCAAAGATGGCTCAAATCGGCATCGGCGGCAACACATTGATCCATTGGCCGGCATTAGAAATCACCGCCAGCACTTGGGTTGGGAGGGCGCAACATCCGCGCCCTGCTACACGTGTCCTGGTCTAATGAAGTCGCACACTGCGATAGCTGGAAATCAGTTGGACAGTCCTTCGGGCGGCGGGTGTGATGGAAAATGGCGGGCTGCTTCCGTCATGGCGCAGTCGGTCCGGCACCTAGTCGTGCCCAAAGGCGCGTACTTGTGCACCAGAATAATGTCGATCACTTCTTTTATCGCAGCACACCTTGTTCGCGCCAAGCCGCGCCGGCTGCATCAGCTTTCATGGGCTTGTAGTAGTAGTAGCCCTGCACGAAATCGACTCCCATTCCCTGCAACAGCGCTACCTCGGCGGCCGTCTCGGCGCCCTCGGCCACCACGTCCAGGCCCAGGGTGTGTGCCAGCATCACGACTACTTCGGCAATCTGTCGCTTGTCATCTTGACAATCCATTTGGGTCACGAAGGAGCGGTCGATTTTTAGGGTGTCGAGCGGCAGGCGCCGCAATTGGCTGAGCGAAGAGTAGCCGGTGCCGAAATCGTCGAGGCATAACTTGACGCCCAATTCCCTCAACTGCCGAAAAATATCGAGTGCGTGATCAGGGTCGGCCATGACCGCGCTTTCGGTCAATTCCAGTTTTAGCGTGCCAGCGAGAATACCGCTCTCGTTCAAGGTCTGCGCGACCAGCGCGACCAGGCGATCATCGGACAGCTGCATCGCCGACAGATTTACACTCATCGTCAGCGGCTGCCCGCTGTCTTGCTGCCAGGTCCGCAGTTGGTTGCAGGCATTCCGAAGTATCCAACCACCCATCCCGACGATCAGGCCGATTTCTTCGGCCACTGGTATGAATTCAGCCGGGCCGACCGCGCCGTACACTGGGTGGTCCCAGCGCAGCAGTGCCTCGAAACCGCGTATTTGGCCGTCGCGGGGGGTGACGATCGGCTGATAGGCCAGCCAGAGTTCGCCACGGCCCTGCGCCAATCGCAATTCCGATTCGAGCTTCAGGCGGCGCAAAGCGTTGTCCTGCATGGCGGTGTCGAACATGACCCAGCGCGCGCGGCCCTTCTGCTTGGCGTAGTACATGGCAGTGTCGGCGTCGCGCAGCATGTTATGCACGTCGGTGTAGCCGCTCGCGCTGAGGGCAATGCCGATACTGGCCGTGACGATGACCTGCTGCTCGTCCAGCACGAACGGCTCGGCCATGACACTCATAAGCCTTTCGGCCATGCGCACGGGGACCCACTGATTGCTGATATTGTCGAGCAGGATGGTGAATTCGTCGCCACCCATGCGCGCCACGAAATCGGAGCCGCCAACATCGCCCTCCCCGCGCGACATCATGTCGATGTGGCGCAGCGAATTGGTCATGCGGTTGGCGGTGGCGATGATCAGCTGGTCACCGGCTTGATGCCCCAGGCCGTCGTTGACGCCTTTAAAACGGTCAAGGTCGATGAACAACACGCTGAACTGGTAGCCCGGCACGCGCTGGGCGCGTAAGTGGGCCTGTTGCAGGCGGTCAAGGAACAGCTTGCGGTTTCCCAGCTGGGTCAGCGGGTCGTGCAGCGCGTCGTGCATCAACCTGTCCTTGGTGCGCCTGCGCTCGACGACGCGCCCGAGCGTCATACCGATCTGGCCCATCAGGCGCAGCAGCGCCTCGTCGGGCGTCTGATGTTTCATGCTGAAGAACTCGAGCACTGCCACCACTTCAGTGCCGATCATGACCGGGAATGCAAACAGGGAGCGCAGACCGGCATGCTCCGCTTCCGGCAGACGCGGATGAGCATTCGCATCGAGACTGTTGGAGTTGACCCATGCTGGCGCGCTGCTTTCCCATACCCTGCCCGGTAATCCGATGCTGCGTCCGAATGCGATTGACTCGGTCAGTGCGCGCAGCGCATCGTAGCGGCCGCCGCTCCCGTCATGCCAGATCATCGTGGAATCGAACGTCGAGCTGGCGTCGCCGTCGACCAGCAGTAAATGGCCCAACGGCCAGTCAGCGAACTTACATACTGCGGCGAGGGCATGGCGCATAGCGTCTTCAACGCTGTCAGCCTCGTTCGATGCCGCAGCAATCGATTCGAGCAGGCCGATTTCCTGCTGCCGCTGGAACAGGTCGCGCAGGCCGTGTTCAGCGATCGCTTCGGCTTCGTGGCGCGCGGCGGACTCGCGCCGCAGGCGTCGGTTCAGGCGTGCGATTTCGGCGTCGGCAACCGCAGACGCTGCGTCATTAATGGAATCGGACATGTAATACGCACTTGGAAGCTCCTTCAAGCATGCACTGTGACTGCGTGATGTCGGCTTGCTCCTGGAAGTGTTTGGCGGCGCCCTGCATGAAGCCTTCCGCCAACGCGCACAGCTTGCGCGACGAGCTATAGCCAATGATCAAGCCGCCATCGTCGCCGACGCCGAAATCGAACATCGGCGTGTTCGCGCCGGGATATAACTTATGAACTTCAGGATGAATGACGTTGTTCAAGGTGAGCAGGAAACTGCGCGTTTCGGTATGACTGCTGAAAAAAACGGGGTAGCGAGCAACCATCGAGGGTATGGCGCGCTGGCCGAACCAGCGCAGCACGTCCTGGGTTGGCAGGTTCAGCGCTTTAGATGCCGCGTCGACCAGCGCTACGACTTCGCTGTCGGGATAGTTGCCGAGAGAAGTGTAGGCGCCCGACAAGTCCGCTTCATCGAGCAGCTTGTCCCAGGTCGCTTCGCCGAAATCGTTGCTGACGGCTTCCTCAAGCAAATTAAAAACAATGCCCTTCATATGCTGCCTTGCCAGGGTGATAATCTTCGGATTATGCCTTCGGGATGCATAGTCCCGAACGTTTTGTTACATGATTTTAGGCAGTGAAGTCCGCATCACACTCTGCCGACGAAGTGGAAGGCAATGTCGCTTATGGCCCCGGCATGGTTGGCGTAGTTGTGCTGCCAGTCGCGCACCATCTTCAAGTTCAAGGAGAAGCGCTTCATGACCGAACCGTCCCAACAATTTCTTTGTGACTTACGCTGCCAACCATGCTGTACCTGTGCGCTTGAGTGCTTGAGCAACAAAGCTGAATGCCAACTGCTGACGTTCCTATCGTGCGCAGGCTGGCCGGCTGCGGGCGTCTGAGCGGGGTTGGAGCGACGAAGGCCCTGGCGACGCCGTACGCCTCATCTCGCCTGTACGTGTACTTCTTTCAACCATCGTTCAAGCTGAAATCCAAGACACGCGACGGCGCCAAGGTTCACAAGATTTACTTCACACCGGCGACCCCCTGCGATCGGCTGCTGGCTCACGCGGCCATTGAACCGCTGATGAATGCGCGGCTCAAGGCGCAGCTCGAAAGCCTCGACCCGGTGCGGTTGCTGCAAGATGTTCGGAATGCGCAGCAGCCACTGAGTGAGATCGCAGCGCATGGCGTGCCAAGCGGTGCCGCGCCGGCGAGATCGCCGGACGTCGACGCCTTACTCAAGAGCCTGTCCACGGCGTGGAAGGATGGAGAGGCTCGACCCACGCATGCAAGCAGCCCGGCGCCAAGCACTGGTGGCGCACAAAGGTTGATCCGTTCGCCGACGCGTGGCCGCTCGTCGACGGCTGGCTGATTGCCGAGCCATCCGCTTCGGCCAAGGAGTTGATGGAACGATTGGCAACGATGTTCCCGGAAGCCTATGCTGGCAATGCGCAACTGCGAACGTTGCAACGCCGGGTCAAAGCCTGGCGTGCCGAGCGGGCGAAAGAAAGGATCCTTGGCCGATTCCGCAAGCCGACCGGGGTACCAGCTGAAGTGTGAAACAGCGGCGGAAAAACTTCGCGGCCGACGAGGGGCCGGGCGCTTCACGCCCGGCAGGCTACGGACATGTGGACGATGCGCCTGTGGCGCTCCGGCTGCGACCACCTGTCCACAGCCTTCGACCATTAAATTGAAGAGTAAAAGAACGCCCGAAACGACAGCCGGTCAACGGGTAACGTTTCTTCGTGAGACAACACGCCGGACAAAGCAATCGTCGCCAACCAGTGAGCCCCTGTAAATTTACAAAGGCATAGGCGTCAAAAACAAAGTCTCGAGGTCAAACATGACCGGCGCCGCTGCGGAAGCTTTCACAGTGCGGCACTTACAGCTGGGTCAAATTCCGTCACCACTCGGTTTCTGCCACCCCTTTTGGCTCGGTACAAAGCTCTGTCAGCGGCACCCAGTAGTTCATCGGCACCGGCATTGGGGCCAGGGAATACCTGCGCTGCCACGCCTGCGCTGATAGAGACGTGACCCAAAACACTGGAGACAAAGGGCAACTGCAGATTCGCCACCGTCAGGCAGATAGCCTCAGCCACCACGACCGCTCCTGCTGTATCTGTCTCGGGCAGGAGCACGGCTATTTCCTCACCCCCATAGCGCGCCACGAAGTCATGGGGCTGGCGCACTGCCGACGCGATGGAACAAGCCACCGCCTGTAGGCATCTGTCGCCCGCGGGATGGCCGTAGATGTCGTTGTAGAGTTTGAAGTGATCGACGTCGACCATGATGAGTGCCATTGGCCGGCCCGTTCTGCGGGCGTTCGCGAAATCCTGCATGAGGGTTTCGTCAAAGTAGCGACGGTTTGCCAGGCCGGTCAGCCCGTCATGGTGCGCCAGGTGGGTCAGCTGCGCGTTGGTCACTGTCAACTCGTTGCGCGCTATACGCAACATATTTTCGTCTCGCAGTCGGTCGCGCATCAAGCGGACCACCTTGTTGCCCAACAGGCCCACAAAGCTACATAGCAGCACGATCCAGACTGTCTGAACATACGTTGTGGTCCGCCAAGGTTGCAGCAGTTCCTGCTTGGACAGCGCCACGGTCACAAACAATGGGTTGTTCTTCAGGTATTGGTAGCTCACCACCCGTTCCACACCGTCGAGGGGCGAGACGAACTCAATCGTGCCGGACCGATGTTTTTGAAGCAGCAAAAACTGGGCAGTACCCGCTACGGTTTTGTCCATGTCGGACTCAGCAAACGGACGTCGCGTTAACAGACCGCCTTCGGACAGGCTCAGCGACAGCGCCCCATACTGGCCAATCTCGTATTCCGCCATCAACTGCTGGATATGGGCCACTTTGATGGTGGCAAGCACCACGCCGGTGAACTGGCCGTCCAGGTCGTTGAGGCGCCGCGAAACCGGAATGAGCCAGACGTTGCCAACCCGGCTGCGATAGGGCTTGCCCACATGGCGCACTAGGCTCAGGCTGTCGCGGTGGTAAGTAAAATAAGCCCGCTGGGAATCGTTAGCAAGCGCATTGCCGGTTGACTCGGAACTGACGATCCGCTGGCCTTGGGCGTCCATTACAGAGAGGCTGTGGAGCTGCTCGGTCGCCGCAGCATAGTTGACCAGCATGGGCTGCATGTGTTGGACAGCGATGGGGTCCCCGTCCACGCGCCCCAGTTCAAATGCCACCGTGTCCAGAATTCTGGCAGTTTCGGAAAAAAGGCTGTTCATCTGCTGGGCAATCGCCCGCGTCAGATTCATGTCGGCCAGCGTGGCCTGACGGATGGCTTCATCGCGCGCCTGAAGCGCCAGCCAGACGTTGACCCCAAGCAGTGCCACGCACACGAACACCACGAACGACGTGATCGCCATTACCGCTCGGCGAGGCGAGCTCGCACGAGTGTCAGGCTGTTTTAGGCTCGACTCAGGAACAGCGAGACTTTTAGCTACAAGCATCTTGGTAAGCCAGAAAAAAGTGTGTTGCGGAAAGGCCCAGATAAAAACAACGTACGGCAATACAAACTTTTCTCACAACGCCATTAAATGTCACGCATGTCGGAATTTGTCACAGCGCTTCAAATTGTCAGACCAAATGTGGAATTTAACCCGTTAAAACGGAATGCAGGTTTCGGGACGTCGGGACGTCGGGACGTCGGGACGTCGGGAGACGCGTACATGGGCGCCTCCCGGATTGCAAGAACTCATGTGCGTGACGATTCTGGAGGCAGGGCTGCAGTCTCATATCCAGCCTGTTGCTTATTTCGTTGTTTTCATCGTCTTCGCCGTCAAATAATGGGCGCGACTGTTCGGCAATCTCATGTCGCCGGTACTGGGACATGGTGACTGATCGTGGCCCCATCCCCGCGAAGCCAGCTTGTCGCCCTCTCGGCAGCCATTGGTCGCGCGTAGAAATAGCCCTGCCCCTTGTCACAGCCGAGCGTCCGCAGCAACGCTGCTTGGCCAGCGGTCTCAATACCCTCTGCTACCGTGACCATGCCCAGACTTCGCGCGATGTGGACGATCGCCTCGATGAGTACGCGGTGGTGTGCACTGGTTTCGATCGGGGTGACAAAGGAGCGGTCGATCTTGATGACGTCGACAGGGAGTTCGTGCAGGCTGGACAGCGACGAGTAGCCGGTCCCGAAATCGTCAAGCGCCAAGGTCAACCCGAGTCCCCTGAGCTCACTCAACCGGGCCTGAACCGCAGTGTCTTGTGCGGCCAGGCTCTCAGTGATTTCCAGCTGCAGACAGGCAGCCGGCAACCCGCTTGCCTCAAGCGCGTTAGCGACGCGCTCGACGATCTTCCGATCGGCAAGCTGCGCTCGCGACAGATTGACAGAGACCGTACGGGGTGCCCGGTCGCCCAGGAGCGCGCGCCATACGACAAGTTGGCGGCAGGTGTCGTTGATGATCCAGTCGCCCAACTCGCGGATTAGGCCGCTGGCTTCGGCCACCGCGATGAATTCGGCCGGCATGACCATGCCTCGTTGCGGATGGCGCCAGCGCACCAGTGCTTCCATTCCCACTACTGAGCCGTCCGCAAGGGCGACGATTGGCTGGTATTCGGTGCACAGTTGCCCCCCGGACAGCGCGGTGCGTAACCCTAGCTCCAGATCGCCGAGCTGTCGGGCGCGATCCATCATCTCAGACTCAAAAACGACGCGGCGTGCACCTCCTGCGCGCTTGGCATCGCGCATTGCCAGGCTGGCGAGCTCCAGCAGTTCTTCGGCATTGCCAGAACAGCCCTTGCCTGTCACCAAGCCCACGCTCGCCGACAGGTGCACAGTCTGCTCGCCGATGGCGTAAGGCTCCTGCAACATGCTGACCAATCGATCCGCTGCGTCGACCGCAGCGAGCACACTGCCTTCAAGCATATCGAGGAACAGCACGAATTCGTCTGCGCCCAGCCGTGCTGCCATGGGCGATGACGTGCCGGAGGCAAGAGAAGCGCCCAACTCGTGCGCGGCCGCTCCCACGCGGCGTCCCATGAGGCACAGCACTTCGTCACCGGTCGCGTGGCCGAGGGTTACGTTGATACGTTCGAATCGGTCTGCGTTGACGAGCATGAGCGCAAAGTCGTACGCAGGTTCGTCCTGTGCCCGACTTAGCGCCCGGTGCATTCGCTCCAGTACCGCCGTTCGGTTTGGCAAAGATGTCAACGCATCGACGCGCTTTTGCCCATGAAGCCGCGCCTGCAGCCGCTGCTGTGCGCGCTGCACCACCACGCTTATGTCCGTCACACAGGCCATCAACGTGGTGTCGTCCAGCCGCATCATGTGAAGTCCCAGAAATAGCGGCTCACCTCGCGTTGCGCCGAGCTGCCGGACCTGCAGTGGCAATGCGTCGCAAACGATATCGCCAGGCTGCGCATTCGCGTTTGCAAGATTGCGCAATCCGGGCGCCACGGTCTTCAATACTTCAAATAGGTTGTCCAGCGCTCCGTCGACCGCCAGCGGCATTAGCAACTGTGCCGACATCGGATTGATCAGAATGATCGTGCCGTCGAGTGTGGTTTGGATCAGGCCGATCGGTGCGCGATAGAGAAACTGGACGAGGGCTTCGTCGGCGGCGGCTTCAGCCATGAATGTGTTTGGCGAGATTGCGATCGCCATCGGCATCGGTCTTACCTACCCAGCGCTCAACGCGGTTGCGGCCTTTCGACTTGGCCAGGTACATTGCCGAGTCGGCGCGTTGCAGCAACTCGTCCACGCCGTCAATGCCTTCTTGCATCGTCGCAACCCCGGCGCTGATCGTGTAGCGGATGAAGGTGCCGTTAATCTCGACGGCTTGCGCTTCAATGCTGCGGCAAAGCCGTAGCGCAGCAGCTTCGGCGGCTTCGAGTGTGATCCCCGGCATCAGGACGGCAAACTCTTCTCCGCCCACCCGCGCGACGACGTCCATCGCATGAAAGCTAAACGACATGCCTGCGGCAAGATGCCGCAACACGGCGTCTCCTCCGGAATGCCCATGTTCATCATTGATTCCCTTGAAGTGGTCTGCGTCGATCATCACCACGGAGAGGGGCCTGGACATTCGCGTCCAGCGCTGGAGTTCGAGATTCGCTGCGTCAAAAAACGCGCGACGGTTGGCCAGTCCGGTGAGGTGGTCGCTCGAAACCGACTGCCGCAGCGCCTCGGTGGCGTCGCGCCGGTCGGATATGTCGCGAATGATCAGACTGTAGGCACGCTCCGTCTGCCGCTCGTCAGACGGGTCATCACCAGGCACGTGCAGCGGTGCGATCAGGCAGCTACCCCAATAGCGCGTCCCGTCGGCCCGCACTCGCCATCCCTCGTCGAGGCTCCAGCCGCTGTCGTCGGCCTCGTGCAGCCGGTCGAGCGCACGGTCGCCCGACATGCCGTCCAACGGATAGAACATTGCATAGGAGTGTCCGACCGTAGCTTCGCCAGCAAAGCCCGCAACACGCCCGATGCTCGGGTTCCAGCTCTGTGCGCAGCCGTTCGCATCCAACGCCACCAGCGCGTAGTCGGTCAGGCCGGTCACGATGGTGTTTATCCACGCCAGGCTCTGGCGCAGTTCGCGATCGCGCTTGACGGATTTGGTGACGTCGCTGAGCACGGCCATCAGTCGCCGGTCGTCCAGCTTGAGCAGGCTGAGCGACAGGATTTGTGCGTCTTTGTGGCCACGTCCCGCGTTGACTTGCAGGTGTAAGGCATCGCACACCATGCCATGACTGCCTTCAAAGGCGGCGGCCATGTGCCGAAGGTCTGGCGCCACACCTTCGAGCGCAGTGAACAGATTTGACAAACCGCCATCGCGCGACAACGGCATCAGCAGTTGGGCGCACAGCGGATTCACCATCACGATCTCGCCGTCGGTATGCGCCTGCACCAGTCCGATGGGTGCGATATACAAAAACTGCGTCAGCGCCTCGTAGTCTTCCTCAAGTGAAAAAGCCATGTGGGGAGCGCTCAGCCCACGCGCTGGACAAGAACGTAGCGGAACAGCCCGCTGGGCGACGCGAGCAAACGCAATTGGACCTTGACAGGCCGCATGCGCAGGGTCAGCACGTATTCGATGACCTGGTCGAGGGTTGTACCGTGCTCTACGGCATCCTCGAAGCGCTGTGCCACCAGAAAGTTGTTCATGCACGGTGCAACAACGGTAAATAGGGGCTGGCTCAATACCCGCTGCGGAGAGAGTCCAGCCGCTTTTGACTCAAACGCGTTGTAGCGGCGCACCACACCACTTGCATCGAAGCCGATAACGCCAAAATCAAGCGCATCCAGTTGCGCGTCGGTGAACCCGTCCAGCGTGCCGAAAAGCTCCGGCGTAGCAAAGGCGGCGCATACGATAGGTGTCATTGAGAGTCCACAAATTAATGAGAGGCGGAGTGCATTTCGGCGGTCGTTCAGCTATGGGTGCGCTCCTCGTTGGAATAAGTATGAGCCCGACTGCCGTCGCCTCTTTGTTTTCGGCACTGTGGCCAAAAACTTGAGGCCGTAGGTCGAACCCGATTTCACCCTTCGCGGTGCCGTTCGCTGCGGCTGTCTCCAACAGCTGCTCTGCCAACAAGAATTGCGCGCCCCTCAATTCGATTGCGGCGGCGCTCGTCGTCTGGCAGCATCGCGCCATGCTGTTCCGTCTTGTCTATGTCAGTCGTGCGGTTTTAGAGACCGGTAACGACTTGCCCGCCATCCTGAAGTGGTGCCACGAGGTCAACCCGGGCCTTGGAGTGACCGGCGTCCTGGGTTTCCTCGATGGGGTGTACTTGCAATACCTCGAGGGTGAAGAAGCCGTTGTCGAGGAACTTTTTGCCAGAATCCAGTCGGACATTCGCCACGCGGATGTCACCCGGCTCGAGTGGCGCACGCTTCCTCGGCGCGCTTTCCCCGACTGGTCAATGCATCTGCTGGAATGGGATGCGAACAACATAGCCTGTCGGCGCCGATCTCAACTTGACCCACCCTGCCGATCTCAACTTAACCCGGGAATGGGTGCCGGCGTTGTAGCTG
>NZ_JASJXB010000049.1:0-15289 GCF_035018885.1 Variovorax sp. LG9.2
GACCCTGTTGTAGTGGAGCGTTTGATGCGCGGCCCTATATGGATCAACACGTTACGCGTTTAACTGTCGAACTCGGGTGCGCTGCGTTGCGGTCGGCTAGGCGCTCACTGCGCATCGAGAGCCGTTAACGTTACTCGCGACAAACTTCTGCTGGAGAGCCTGTGAAGCTCATACAAGGCGCTTGCAACGCAAGTGTTCGGCACACTGACCGCAGAAAGCGTTTCCACACAGCCTCCGCCACAAGCGGCCGCTCGCCCGAACGGCTTCAATGACCTGTTATCGGCGCATAGCGGTAATCGGAGCAGAAATCTCCTTCTGCCGTTACGCGCCCATTGCGGCCCTCCCGCTTCGCAGAAAGAGGTGGCCGTCGTCCGCCAGTTTGCGGTCGATCGCGCCGCATCCGCCGCGGTCGGGTCATGCTGCACAACGGTATTCGACAGTTCGATGACCGAAGCACTGGGCGCCCACCACGGACCTCCAGAGTGGCGAAACTGGTCACCTCATGCAGGCCATACAGGCGCGATAGGTAGTCCTTGCCAGGCTCTTCATCGATCCCTAGGATTGCCCAGCGAAGTTGGTCACTACATAGGGTGAAATAGAGGGGGAATAGCAATGAAATCAAGACATGTATTAACGCTTTTCATATTTTTGTTTGCCGCAGACGCAACAAATTCGCAGACCTGCGCGAACGGTGAAAAGCGCCTGCATGCAGAAGACGAGTGCATTCCTCAGCTTTTGTTCAACTATCTTTATTGCCTTCAAAGTAGTGGCGGCGGCAAAGTAGAGGTGATTCGAAAAGATGGCGACGAAAATTCGCCTTCTTCAGAGATTAATTTTTCTGGCAAGGGCTCGGGCGTGGTAATAAAAGGAGAGGGTGCTGTTGGCTTTAAACATTCGGACGTGACTAAGGCAACCCGCGAATTACAAGAGAAACTCAATCCTGCTCTTGCTGACAAATGCGAACGAATTGCGAACGAGATTCTCAGCACGCCCCCTCCAAGCTCTCCAACCCCAAAAGCCCCTGTAGCCAACGTTGCCCCGGTGGCCCCTGTGGGCCGGGTGGCAGTCAACCCATTGAATAATGCGGCGCCAAAATTACCTGAGCCTCATGTGCAACTCGAAACCGCCTTAAACGGGTTCAGCTGCCAAGTGGCATCCTATGGCAATCAATGGGCTGAACAAAATCGCAAGCGTATAGAGGACGACCTGTACAAGATTTATGGCTGCAGTGAACCACCAGAAGCCTCTAATAAGCCCGGCTTTAGCGGCAATTTCCACACACCAGCAAGCAATGATGGGCCATGGTCGGGCTTTGCTAGCCAAAGCACGGTTCTTTACTATGATCCGAACAACAAATCTAGGGCCGCCGCCGTTGCACGGGACTTAAGTCAAAGGTATCAACACAAGTTTGTAATTGCTAGAGGCGCAGGACAAGGGATTCCGTATGAATGGTTTAGTCGAACTATCGTGGTGCACCTCCGAGAGACTGGCGCCTAATCCATCGGTCGGCACCCACAGACCTTCGTATCCTCACTCGTCGCCACGCGCAATATCGCCTTGGCCTTTCCGCTCCTGTCCCTAAGCATAGGCACATGGAAACTTCTGCGACCGCTAGAGTACCGGCTGACCCTATTTCCTCCCCCCCAACGACGCCTCGATCTCCTGACGAGCTAGAAGAAATATGGCGCAGTTTGTGTGATGACTTCCCGAAAATGAGCGTCACAGGTTTGAACCGCGGTGCAGTCAGGGGCACACTTCTAGCGTATGGCTCCCTCTCCACCGATCACATAACGCTGAATGCAAGGTTCAATCCTTCTTAAATCGCAGCTCTACATAAGCTACTGACATTTGATGTTCATAAATCTTTACAGCGCCAAATGGAAGGCTACGGGGCTTGCTAGCTGTTTAAAGGTGGCGCTCGCGCGAGCCAAATTTCTGAACAAAAAAAAGGACGACAGTCTTGTCCGTCTCGATGACATCAGAACGCAAAGCGATATTGGCGGCTGAATCGGAGGCCCAATTGCGGATCTTGGCCGGCCCTACGGCACTTCCCAAACCACGATTAGTCTGCAACGGGCACGGAGCTGCCGATGTGCATCCGCGTAATCAGCGGCTGCTGTTTGATCGCAACCGGTCTTGCCAGGACCGACGTGTGAAGGACGGGCTACTGCCGACTGCGTGAGTTCGCGTGGCGAGGTCGAACGATCGCTCATGTGTATAGCTGAAGTTCAGGTCACAAAGTCGAAGGGCAGCATCGGGCCCGAAGCAGACGCTCGACAATTCTTCTGGAGCTGCTTTGCTGCGGCAGCCGCTTATCGCCCGGCTCTCAGAGAACGACCGCATCCGGCTTTGAAACTGTGTTGCGGGTGGCTTCATTCCTTTAGCTCACGATGTTGAGTAACGACCGGTGACTGGGAGGCTCTTGACAAAGTAAAACGACTTCCCTGTGCGGGCGTACGCGCTGCCGCTAACGTCATGCAGCGCAGTCACCTATCACCGTTGAAACCCCACGGCCTGAGCTGCAACCAATCGCGCATATGGCTTTCCCTGTAGGCGAAGGTATCCTGATTCAGATCGCTCAATTTGACATCGCTGATAAAACCAACGCCGCGTGGCAACAGCCCTCGCTCAATCATGAGCGCTTGCAGTCCAGAGACTC
The DNA here is from genome assembly GCF_035018885.1 of Variovorax sp. LG9.2. NCBI lineage: Bacteria > Pseudomonadati > Pseudomonadota > Betaproteobacteria > Burkholderiales > Comamonadaceae > Variovorax > Variovorax sp. LG9.2. The sequence goes on from NZ_JASJXB010000049.1 coordinate 2,660, forward strand.
TGTCGTTCACCCATCTGGCGCTAGTATTTACATCCAGTCCTAGTTCAACAAACATGGAGCCGAGCACCAAATATGCTCTTAGCGAGCCACTGTGATAGCCCTCCGACTCTGCAAACCACGAGTACATCAAAACAACGCCAACCACCACCTCGAAAGCCTTCGCCCTAAAGCGCGGGTTTTCTAGCGACAGCTCATTTTCGTGAAAGCCATTAAAGAACTGCTTCGCCATGAACCGCCCCGAGAAGTCGTCGGCGTCAGTCTCCAACGCCCTTCGTCTAAGGTCGATAACTTGCGAGCTCGCGAAATCAGATGCTGAGACTTCAGTTATCGCTCCGATTCCTGCCCCAGCTTCGCGGCGCAAATAGACTGTATGTGCCCGCAGGATGTGGGCTAACTCATGAAAGAAGGTGACTCGCAAGGCAGCTACTGCGAACCGTCCAGCCAACGCTCGTCGCTCGGGTGCGACTGGAATGTTTAGCGCAATTCCGAAGAGTGGTTCTGCATGCGCCACGAGGTGCTCGCCCGGGCGGGGCAATGTCGGTTCGAAGCGCTTGTCCGATACCAAGTGGTACGCAGAGTAGAGCGTGTGAAAGAACGCTCCGGCAGTGACGTTGATGAACTGAACCGTCTCATCTTCATCGTGCAGCACAGCGGCGAGTCCATTCGGCACAAGGCTGTCGGACATGAAGCCAAGCACCTGCCAAGGGGCCAGCCGCTTTTCGACAGCGGCGCTCTCAAAGAATCGCTGAACGCTGCGAAATGCTGCAGCAGCGGATCTGATCCCAGGCGGTGTAATACCTGGAAATACCAGGCCGGTATCAAGCGTGCTGCCGTCATCGAGCAAACGCCCCTGACCGTGGACGTGAAGCCGGACACCAGCCTGAATTCTGTCTCGTGTTTGGACGGCGCCAAGCTCAAAAGGATGTCGCCGGTTGCGGTTGGCTATGGGCCATGAACGGAGAGCCTTAATTTTCGCTGCAATAGTTGTCATGAACAATCTCCCGGAGAAGGACATATCGTAGCTTCCGACTGAATCGCACTAGGATGGTGCTACTCCGTTTGATGTTGGCGTCGGCGGTGCTTAGTGCCGATGATGGCGGGAGCTGCCAATCAGGCTTTGTCCGCGAATGACGCAGAGCAGTCCAACTCTGCTCTTCCAAGCTATGAACCCAGCGGCCGCTTTTGGCCGATTGGCGTCAATGTTCCGCCGCACGGCCAACCAGAAGGGCCTCGGACGGTACATCAGGCTCGAACGCGGTAATCGAGCGACGGAACGCGTCCAAGGTCGACGGGTCGCACCAAAACTGCACTGACATCGCCTCTTGATACTGTCCCGCAGGCGCCCCCCATTTCTCGAGAACGGCAGTGACGCTCACATGGCCCTTTGCGTTTGCCGACAAGCTGACTTTGAGCCGATCGAAGATACCGTAGTCAAACGAAATCGCATCGTCCGGTCTGAGTGGAAAGCCAGACACTCTTTTGCAGATGGCTGCGAGTTTGCGATGGTCGTCGTAAGCAACCACTGATCCCGAGAACGCCGATCCAGACACCCCAATGGTGACTTCCTGTTCATCGTTCTCGCCATAGAACTGCCGAATGGTTGCATTCAAGGAAAGCTGCTGAAGAGGCATGACATGAACTGCTGTGTTGAATGACTGGTATTGGCCCGACACCGGCGGCGTGGGCCTCCTCCTGAAAGTTGCCGAGCGGGCTGCCAGCCCTCAGGCCAAGGTTACGGTGTGTTACGTATAATTTATTAGCGCAACAAGAGGGAGTCAAGGAGTGATTAAGAAATACACACGCATCGGCAACGTGGCGCTCGTGGTCACGGTCGTGAGCCTGGGCACTGTGATGTACGTATCCGCAAACAAGCTCATCTCCGAAGACGCGCGCCTTCCACTTATTGCCGTCTACGTCATTTCGCTTTGGACGATGTTCTGGGCGTACGCGAGGGCCAAGGGGCGTTCAGGCGCTTTGGGCATCGCTTTGCCCTTCTTGAACCTGATTGGGTTGGTAATCCTGCTTTGTCTCAAAGACTTCAGCAATCTGCCGCCAGGTTGGGCCTGCGAGAAATGCAAAGGCAAGAACCCGGCTTCGGATTCAACTTGCCGCTACTGCAGTGCTCCGCAGCCAAGCTAGATCGCCTTAGCAGTTCACAGATACTTAGCCTTTTGGCGGCCGCAGCGAATGTCTGGTGCTGGCCCGAAAGTTGTCGTTCAACGCATCGTGTGGAGGCGCGCGATCTTGCGGGGGCCTCTGTCGTCCATGCGCTTTCGCATCAAACCCAGTTGCACTAACCTGCCAACGTGGGCATGGGCCCGTCAGCACCGCACATCCGCGAGTTTCGCAACCGCGTAGATCGGTCAACCGCGAGGAGCCGTCGACCCATCCGTTGTCGCCTCTTGTGGTTCATCGGATTGCCGGGGCCACAACAGCTGGTGCTTGACCAAGGATTTCTCGAACGCGTTGCACCGTTTCATCAGGTCGATGGTCGCGTCAAGATCTTCGAAGCTGAATGCGGCTGTCCACCGCTGGATGTTCGTCATCGCATCGATATAGGGCTCCGTGCGCGCGGACCGAGTCAGTTCACGCAGGCAATCGAGGTACTGCTCGCGATACAGGCTCGGGACGATGATTCGCGCCTCGCCCGCCGCGCTCAGCTCCGAGTTCATGACCAGGCGCGCGAGACGGCCGTTCCCGTCGTTGAACGGATGCACCTCGGAGACGATGAACATCGCAAGCAACGCACGCGCCAGACCGGCATCCACGTCATGCATGAGCAGCCCCGCCTCTCTGAGCGTTCCGACGACCAGCCGAGGTTCAACAAAGGTCGTGTTGCCCGCGACGTTTCGCAACGTTTTGAACTCGCCTGGCAACACCTCGGACCGTGCCGCCATCATCAATGCATGCCGCTCGCGCAAGGTCTCCTCGAAGGCCCTGATGTCGGTGATTCCCCGCGCGCGCCAGGCAGGATCGCGTGCTTGGTCGAAGACGCCCTTGATGTCATGCGAATCCTGGGTCCGCAGTTCGCTGATCTTGCCTTCGAGGGCGATCGCCCGCGCCTCGCCAATCTCGAACTCGGTGCCCTCGATGAAGTTGCTGAAGTACGACTCGAGGAAGGCAAAGTTCGTCTTTGCCGGGGAAGCTCGAGCCACGTCCGCGATGTGCGGTAGTCCGGCGACTTTCAGGACCCCGGCCAGCTTGTGAAAAAGGTCCATCCGAGGCGCGTCATAACCCTGCGCACGACCAGTGCCTTGCGAGGTGGCCATCTTTGGACCGGGGCGTGTGCCCAGGATTGCGCCCATCAGATGGTCGAGTTCTTCCCTGCGCGCCTTCGGCGAATTCATCTGCGCGGCAACTGTCCGTACACGCTCGCGCAGTTGGCCGAACGCATGCTCGCCACGCGAGTCACAGATCGAAATCAAGCGCCCCTCGAGCTCCTCGGCGCTGATCTTGCGGCTGTACTGCGGATCGTCCTCGCGCGGGCCCGGTGCAGTTGCGTCAAGCAGCATCCGGGCTGTGCTTGGGAAGTAGAGCTCGCGTCCTTGGATCTGGGTATCTCCGTCGACGGGACCCGGACCGCTCGACAGCACCACCTTCAGCCCGGGAAGCTCCATCACCCGTGCATAGCTGCCACCTGCCAGGTAGACGGTTTGGGCACCAATGCCATCGAAAGCGCTTCGGTAGGCAACGACCGTCTTCGGGAAGAGCGCTGCCAGGATTCGGGCCTTCTCCCGCTTGAAAAGCGGTGGCCATTCGGCCAGCGGCTGTGTCGTGGCAATACCGCTGCGCACCCGATATAGCTCCCCGGCAACGACCCGTCGCTCGACGGCACGCTGCTGCGATCGGTCGAGCTCGGCATTGAGGTAGAGGAGCTCGGTTTGTCGCATTTTCTTGGCTTGTTCGACGCTTGCGGGTGGATCTGTCGCGATTATTGAGGCCGATTCGAGATCCCGTCGCTTTTTTTCGCCTGAACCATTTGGTGCTGGCGCCTTTTTGACCCAAATGCCGCAATTGCGATTACCCACTTTGCCACCTTGCCACCTTGCCACCTTCCAACTCAGTGCTGCCAATGATTTCCATGGCCCATCCATAGAGCAGCGGAATTCCGGTGCAAGGATCAATTCTTAACCGACCGCAATAGGCCTGACCAAGCGCTATGCAACTCTCTGGAAAGAGGCATCACAAACTAGACTTAGCGCGGTCCTTTGTTTAGTATGTGATACATGCCTGCCGCTCAACCCCGCCTTTTTCCATCTGAGCAACGCTTGACCGTTGAGCTGGGTGAGCGCCTGCGCCTTGCGAGATTGCGCCGTCGCCTGACTGCCGAGACGGTCGCGGCCCGAGCCGGAATCTCTCGCATGACGCTCTACCGCGCTGAGAGTGGGGAAACGGCGGTCGCCTTGGGAACCTACGTTCGCGTGCTGGCGGTGCTTCACCTGGAGAAGGACTTGGCTTTGGTTGCCAAGGACGACGTCGTTGGGCGCATATTGCAGGATAACGCCCTGCCCGCGAGACGACGCCGGGCTCCGGCAGCCAAACCCGTGGGTGGCGCAAAGCCGAAATCGGCGCAGGCGTCGTCATGACAACGGCATTGGAAGTCTGGCTCGATAGCGACCTGACAGACGGACCGACATTGGTTGGGATGCTGCACAGCGATCGCGGACAGGCGAGGTTCGAGTACGCGTCGGGCTGGCTCGGGAACCCTCGTGCGTTTGCCCTCGATCCGGACTTGAGCCTTGGCAAAGGCGCCTTCTTTCCGTCCGCTGAGACGGCGAACTTCGGCGTATTCCTCGACTCCTCGCCCGACCGCTGGGGCCAGACGCTGATGAAGCGCCGCGAGGCCCTGGACGCCACGAATGAAGGCCGCAGGCCGCGCAATTTGTACGCGTGGGATTACCTTGTAGATGTGCATGTTGCTGCCAACAAAGAATTGAGCCACACCGCCGACTTCGACCGAGCCATCTGAATAGCTATCGGCCCAACAAGCATGCAGATCTCAAGGCTGTCGACCTGGCTCAGTGGATCGTCGGCAAACCCAAAGAAACGGCTCAGCTTGGCGTCGGCGCGCACAGCACTGGCAGCTTCTTGCCAAGTTCACCGCCTGCGATGCCTGCTGCCACCATCGTGCCGAGCACGCGCTGAATCCCGTGCAGCACCACGTTGATGCCCAGCGCGATCAGCACCCGGTAAATCGTGGGCCTGTCGGTCAGTGACACGACACGATCGAAGTTCGACACCACCAGCGCCAGCGACGCGGTGAAGCCGGCGAGCCACCAGCTCGAAAACTTTTCCCATTTCGCACAGATGACACCTGAGACGCCAAGCAGCATCTCGTGCTGCAACACGTCAATGTGATCAAACTTCAGCGCGTCGTCTAGCTTAATTCGGGCTAGCAGCGGGGGCGACCAGTTGACCGTGATCGGATGGAAACGGTACTGAAGTGGCGGCATCGTGCACGTTGTGCGTGAACGCGACCGGGGCGCTACCGCCGCGATCAGCATCGACGCCGTGCAGGCATCAGTGCGCTATCGATGCGATGAAGTCTAGGCAGGCCTAAAGTGCTGGCATCGGCTTGCGCCTCTTCGCCTTCACGAAGTCAAAGGCGAGGTACAGCGCGAATAACAAAAACATGAAGACGCAGCCGATCATGATGGCAACGTCTTTGCCCGTCACCGCATCATCGGTCCAGCCAAAGCGAAAAAAGATGAACGCGAAGGACACCATCGCCAGCAGGTCATAGACCACCGCCATGTTTTCACGGTTGAACACGGCGCTGAGCGTGCCCTTCATTCCCTGCGCTGCGATCGATGCCTTGGCGACGCCGAAGAGCCAATCCAGCAGCTTCTTGCCCGCCCATCCGACGACAAGTAGAAACGCAGACCATCCGATGTCCCAAAGGCTCCGATGCGAAAACCACTCTGTGAAGGTCATTTCGGCCAGAACACTTAGCCGACGGCGATGACGCCAAAGATGGCAGCGACTCCCGCGACACGCTTCCACCTCAAAATCCAGGTGTTGTCGGCTCCACTCGCGATCGCCTCAGTCAACATCGTTTCAAAAGCGGCAACCCTGCGCTGTTCAGCTTTGACCATCGCAACCTGACGGCGGCGTGCCTCGCTTGGAATTTCGATCATGTGTTTGGTCGTAGCCGTCATGCGCTCCATCGCAACAGAGTCGATTTGCCCGGTCGCAAGTTTCGCAATCGATGCACGCGCCAACTGCTTCTTCAGGGTGGTGACATTGCGCAATTCCCGAATCAGCGCGCGTTCAGACGACGCGCGCATCTTCGCGAGAGCCCTGTCACCGGTGAGCGCTCGAATTTGCGCCAGCGCAGAGCCCTCGATCCCGAGATGGGCGATCGTCTTTTTGAACTCGTTCTTGGGGTGCATGCGGTCTGCCGTTCCGATGGGTTGCCACGACAATTGTGCGCCTGGCGCGCGCAGGAATGGCGCTGCGGGGGTGGTTCTTGCAATACTGCCCCTGCATTCCCTTACGCAATAACTTCAGCAGTTTGGGCGACTTGACAGCCACGACATCGGGTGGCGTCGAAACCCTGCGACCAACATAAAAAAACGGCTCGTAGACCGTTCGGGTCGTTCGTGCCGCTCGCAGCTGTTTAGCTGCAGGCCTTGCCATGCGGGCCGTGAAAGCCCTGGGTCTTGGCATCCGCTTCGGTCAGATACTTGCCATGCTTGGTCTTGCCGTAGTACTTGTCACTCGGGCAGTGATAGACCTTGCTCTTCTCGTTTGCCCACACCTTGTCGGCACCGCCGCCTGGCGCCTGCGCAACCGGCGCAAGGTCGGGCTTGCCCTTCTTAATGGTCGGTGCGGCGACTGGTGCCGTGACAGGTGCGGCAGAGGCCGGAGCGGCGGTCATGGCCTTGGGTGCGGCGGTTGCGGCAGTGGCGGCGGTCGCCGCCGAGGGCGGCATTGCGGCTGGAGAGGTGCCAGCAGCAGGGGCTTGGGCAAACACGGAGCCGGCGAGGACGATGCTCAGGGCAGCAAAAATGAGAGATTTTTTCATTGGGACTTCGACTTCGGTTCACGAAATACGTGGTCTGCTTCCAACGCGGTGAACACGCATGCGTTGACCCAGCCGTATTGCCTTTACGCCTGTTTACAGGCGCATGTGCACATATCGACTTCACGCTCTGGCGCAAAAATCTGAATAGCTGCCGTCCTGTCGCACACAACTGAATCGAGAGAGGTGAGGTGAAGCGGCGATGCGTTGAAGCGCACAAGCACTCAAAACGGATTGACGCGAAGAATATCTGGGGCTTGGTGTTGCTGCTTGCCATCGCCAGCGCAGCTTATGGCCAGGTGCAGAAGTGCGACGCCACCAATGGTACCTCGGTCTATTCTGAGATGCCCTGTACCGCGAAACAGCGTGGTGGCCAGATGCTCGGCCGATCGGCAACAATAACAACAGGGTCAGGTAGGGTCCTATGTACGTAACGACGGAAAGATCTGCCAACCGCACGGCAACATGATCATCTGCGATTGAACGCAGGATCCTTTCGAAATCGCCAAGTCCAGCAGTGCCCACTGAACGCTGATCATCGATCACGATGCACAAGGATGTGCCTGGCAGCTCGCTTTGCGAAGCAATGCGGAGACCGGCGTGTGGGTATTCAGACCTATGCGCCCGCGGATGGGGCGTTCAACGAACTTTGGGATCCGTCCTTTGAGGCGACCCCTGGAGTGCTTCGGTTTGCCGGACGATCGCCAAAGACACGTTAGTAACCTTTGCAGCGGATTCAAGAGCTGCAGGCGACATATCGAAATCCGAGACCTCATAGACCCCAGGCTCGGTCCCATCGGCGTAGGAAATCCGGATCTTGTCTCCGGCTTTTTTCCAGCAAGCGGGTTGGGGTTCACTAAAAGTAAGAGCGAAATAAGCGTACTTCTCGCCTGCATCGCACAGCCCTTGGGTATGGGTCAGATTCATGTACGCGTTGCCTAGCGAATTTGATGCTACCGCGAATGTCGTGGCATAGGCACCGGTTAGCCGCGGTGCCGTCGCGTTCGAGATCAGGGCTTTTCGGGCGGAGGTTACGGCGTTGATGGCGTCGTCAACCGCCATAAGCTGCGCCTGCTTTTCGGCAGCGACCTCCCGTGCGGGCGCCTGCTCCTTGTAGAGCTTGAATTTCTCGACGACCTGGATTGCAACGAAAAGCAGCGCCGAAACGATTACCGCAATGGTGAGTAGGTTCTTAAAGAATTTGTCAACGGGGGGTGGTACCTGCGACTCGCCGCTCGGGTTGTTGGGCGAAGCTTCGATGGACCCGGACCTCATGGCAGCCATGTCGAGTCTGGCTCGCTCGTCGCGTCGGACTCGCGCTGCGCGACTGTTCCGAGCTCCCTGCAAGACGTGGCGAACGATGTGCTTGATGCGGGCGACAGTGATGTTCATAGCGAGCGTTCAGTGGCTGGTGTGGCGTGGTGCGAAAAGAGCTAGTGTAGTGCGCTCTAAATAGCATATCTCTTGTAAACTTCAACCTGTGTCTAACGCGGAGGTTGAAGCAATGCGGGCTGCGCCGAAGATCGAACTGGATGCGGAGGTTGAACGGGAGCTGCTGAGCCTGACTCGCAAGGGGCGAGTGGAGGCTCGAACGCAGCAGCGCGCCAGGATCGTCTTGCTGGCTGCCAAGGGCTGGCAGAACAAGGACATTGCCGCTGAGGTCGGATTGAATCGACTTCAGGTCGCGCTGTGGCGGGGGCGATTCCTGGAGGGCGGGATCGATGCGCTCAAACAGGATGCACCCCGCTGCGGGCGCCCGGTCAGCAGCGTGACCGCCGAAGTCGAGTCGCTCATCCTCGCCAAGACGCTGCACGATAAGCCGATCTCGGCCACGCACTGGAGTACGCGCACGCTGGCGGCTCAGCTGGGGCTGGGCCCGACGAGCATTCGTCGCGTCTGGAGCCGCAATGGCTTGAAGCCGCATCGGCAGACCTCCTTCAAGCTGTCGCGGGACCCGCGCTTCGAGGACAAGTTGCTGGACGTGGTGGGGCTCTACCTGAACCCGCCCGAGCGAGCGTTGGTGCTCAGTTGCGACGAGAAAAGCCAGATCCAGGCGCTCGACCGCACCCAGCCGGGTCTGCCGATGAAGCGCGGTCGTGCCGGCACGGTCACTCAGGACTACAAGCGGCATGGAACGACCACGCTGTTCGCGGCGATGAACACGCTCGACGGCACCGTCATCTCCCTGTGCCAGCCGCAGCACCGGCACGAAGAGTGGCTGAACTTCTTGCGCCTGATCCAGCGCCAGACGCCCAGGCACCTCGAACTGCACCTGATCGTGGACAACTACGGCACCCACAAACACCCGCAAGTTCAGGCCTGGCTCGCCAGGCATCCGCGCTTTGTCATGCACTTCACCCCCACGAGCGCCTCGTGGCTGAACATGGTGGAGCGCTTCTTTCGGGACATCTCCGAGAACCGCATCCGGCGCGACAGCTTTGCGAGCGTAGCTGCGCTCGAACTCGCCATCGATCTCTACATCCTGCATCACAACGCCAACCCAAAGCCCTTCATCTGGACGGCCACAGCATCGGCCATCCTGGCCAAAGTCACGAGGGCCAAGGCGGCGCTGGCGCGAGTCTCCAAATAAGCATTAGGATTTAGAGCGCACTACACTAGGTACCACTCGCGCGTTCGGCGCATGTAGTCGATCGGCTGTTCTACTCCAAGCGACGAAAGAGTCGACTCCTTGTCGGAGAAAGGATGTTGGCTTTCGCAAACTGTTGTCATCGGGCACCGATTCGCGCGACAGGTCGATGCCCACGAAGTCGCGCAGTGCCTGGCTGTCGTACAGGGCATCTTCCAGCGCCTCGTCTGCCAAGCCGCACCACTGCTGCAGGCATACATGCGCAGCATCCGGGGCACACCAATCGGCTGACGGCCCACGCGTCCGCTGGTCGGATACAGCGGCTCGATCACGGCAATCAAGCGGGCCCAGGGCACGACGCGTTCCATGTCGGCAACACACTTCTCCCGGCGCGTTCGCTTCTTCTTCAATGCGTACTCCGCGCTGGCAAAGCTGCGTTGGTTCATGTCACTGAGCCCTCGTAATCTGGTCCTCGTGTTCATGCAGGAGGCGTGCCGGTATTGGACAATTAATCAGCGTGTCCTTAGCCTTCTGAGGCCGACCAACTCAAGGATTCCTTCGGCCTCTCTCTGCTATCGCGACAGAACCTTCAGCCCCAACGCCAAGACAATGCACAGGGCGCCGCGTTAGCCTGCGCAGCCCAACGCCGAGACCGCCCGGCGCGAGCCGAGAGCCGGATCCACGGCCCCGAGCGACTGCGAGCGCCGTGCAAGTCAAAGCTCCCGCGCACGACGCAAGCGCAGCGCGCGGCCGATCAGGCCAGGCCTGTTCGGCGCCCCTCGGGGGACGCCAAAGCGCAGCGCCGGCGGGGGGTCGGCGTACAGCTGACTCTCAGGAGCAGGGAGGGTCGCCGAGCGCTCCTTGAAGCCGTCACGGTCGCGCAGCGCAGCCCGCGAAGCGCAGCGGCCGTGCTGATGGATGCGACCGCGCTGGCGTACACGCTGCCTGCGCCACCAGAGGTCTCTGGCTTCTTGTTACGCCAGCGTCACAGAGTCCGCGCATACTGGACTCATCCTGTTGACGGTCGTTCCATTGCCGACGGGATACAACCCCCTCGACACTGGAGACTTACATGAGCACGACCCACTCGATCACCGACCACCACACCAAAGCCGCCGAACACCACAAGAAGGCTGCCGAGCACCACACGGTCGCCGGTCAGCACGCCCAAGGCGGACGCCACGAGGCTGCCGCGCACCACGCGCAGGTCGCACAAGCCCACACGCTGCATGCGCAGGACCACGCTCACCACGCGACGAAGCTGCACGCCGAGCACCACGGCGCGAAGTAGTCAAATCTGTTGGCGCCTAAGATGCCGTGGCCGACTTCCGATCGGCGTGCCGACGCGGCGCTGGGCTGCCACAGCTCCCGCGAGATCGACCGTTGCGCGGCCGTCGCCGAAGCGAAGCCAGGCACTGCACCGCCGCGGGCCTCCCCTGCCTTCCATCGAAGCCCCACTGTTTGCGCCGAACTAGAACTGAGCCACCGGGGTAGGGCTAAAAACTTGGACTGTTTATGCCGTGAGCCCCAACCTTCGACGGTAGTCGACAGGACTGCGCGCGCCCAGGGACATCTTGATGCGCTTTTCGTTGTACCAGCGGATGTAAGAGTCCAAGGCCTGGATGAACTGCTCGACAGTCGTTGATTGCCAGTTGCCTGGATAGAACCATTCGGTCCTCAATCGACCGAAGAAGCCCTCGCAGGCCGCATTGTCGGGCGAACAGCCTTTGCGGGACATCGAACGCGTCAGCTCGGCATCCGCGATACGTGCCAGCCATCCCGGCCATCGATAGTGGGCACCGCGATCCGAATGCACAACAGGCCGGTTGCTGCTGATGTCGATCGTCTCGATAGCGGCATCCAGCATCGCGTTCACGGGCTGCGCGTCCGATCGCAAGACACCCTCGAATCGGCGTAAATGGCTTCCGAAATCGCTTCTCACTGCACTATGTGCAAGGCGAATCTTCGCCGATGAGACTGACGCATTTGGGAGGGGAGAATGCCGTATCCTGCTAGACTTCGCACGAACTTGCTGTGATTGGGCGGAGTCGCGCCCGCGGTAGTCCCTGGACGTAGCGTCTGCGACCATAAAAGAAATGCGTTGTTTGTTTATTGAAGAGAGTGCTGGCGGCGCGTCGCTCTGGGACAAGCCGATTCGTATCTTTGACGGTGTGCGGGTGGTGGCCATTGCTGAAGGCGTCCGCTTGAGAGACTCGGGGCGCGTGTTGCATATCGAGAAGTTGCAGACTTTAGGACTTGGAATGCGGCAAGCCCAAGCAGTTCGTCGATTGGCACTCCTGGAAATTGCAGCGTTAGCCCTAGAACGCACGCCCGAACTTGCGTTCATCACTATGTCGCTTTATTACCGTGCGCCAGGGGAAAACGACGGGGTATCTCTGGCCGCTGATCGAGCCGTTTTTCTGCGAAGTATCCGGGCAGAGCAAATCAAAGTGCACACCAATATTGAGGAACCTGAGAAGCAGGCCTACGTGGTAGAAGCAGTTTGGGCCCGGTCCGAATCCACTACTGAACTTTTTCTGCGTTGCCTTGATTTGGAACGGACGGCCTATCAGAAAGATGCTCAAGTCTTCACCTTCGCGCGAGCCGCGATATCGCTAATTCGGCGTACGGCGCATAGGGTTGTCGAAATTAATGGCGTCAGAAAGAATAAAGCTGCAAACAAGTGCAAAGAAGAAGTCAACACGCGTTGATCCCAAGCGGTCGGAGTAAACGATGTGATTGGCCGCGAGTCCTATTTATGCGGACGCTTGTGTAGTGCGCTCTAAGTTCTAATGCTTATTCGAAGCGTTGCGCCAGCGTTGTCTTGTCCCTTGGAACTTTGGCCAGGATGTCCGTTGCAGTGGCCGTCCAGATGAAGGGTTTCGGCTTGACGTTGTGATGCGGGACATACAGGTCGATCGCGAGCTCCAGCTCAGCCACACTAGGGAGACGCTGATCAATTGATCGATCCGGGCACGCCTCATGCATGCACGAGAAGACCAGATTACGAGGGCGCCCG
>NZ_JASJXB010000050.1:0-14598 GCF_035018885.1 Variovorax sp. LG9.2
TGCTTGAATTCGAGCGTGTAGCGCGCTCTCGTCGTCTTCGTCATCTGCGTTCTCCTTGTCTGAATTGAAACACTCAGAAAGGGGTACGTTTTTCGAGGGCAAAGTCAATATGAAACGCGGCGTTCGACTGGCAGACAGATGCCAGGGTATGCCCGCGAATCATTCAAGCCGGCTCTAAAGTGATTACCTACGCGAGTGCTGCGCGACGTAGTCTTTCAGCGCGCCGTCCATACGAGACTGCCAGCCTTCGCCGGTTGCACGAAAGAAGTCCACGACCTCTCTGCTGTACCGCACCGACAAGAGCACCTTGTTCGATGCCGAGCGCGGGCGCCCGCCACGGTTGACCGTGGCACGCACCAGCATGTCGTCTGTCAGCGCAGGCAGCTCGTCGTATTCCGATGCACTCACTTGGTGGGCATCCACCTTCGCGAGGTCAGAGCCCAAACTGCGGACCGATGCGCGCTTGCTCGCGTTCATTGGCTTTCCTCATACTGAAGATGTGGCGATCCGCGCCACGCGGGGTGTAGCCGACCACTACCATGCGCCCAGCCAGCAGGCCAAAGCAGATGATGCGGATCTCGCCATAGTCTTTGCGGTCGTCTTCCACCTCAAGGGTGTCGCCCTCGAACACAAAGGCAGCATCGGCAAAATCTAGACCCCGCTCTGCGAGCGTCCAGGCTCGCTTGGCGGGATCAAAGGTCACTTGCATACGTTATTGTAGCTACAATAACTGGCATGCATGAACCCTCACGGACTCTATTTAATTTGGAGTCTGCTCGAAGTCCTTGGCTGCGTGCCATGGCTTCGCTGCATTCAACACGCCACGTACGGATTCGATGCCACCGATGAGCATGCGCGGACGGGATCGCGGCACCTCGGTGTCACGTCGCTTGACCCAATGCGCCGCGGGAAAGGCCTGCTGCGGCCATTCGGACTTCGGAATGACCACCGCATCGATTTCGCACGCGAAGGCGGCCTCCCGATCCGCGAGATGGTGCGACGAATCCGGCACATTGACGCGCATGGCAAACATACCGGTCAGCCCTGCCTCGCGCACCTGCCGCATGGTCTCAAGCACGGTCATGTCCGCCTGCTTGAGGGTGGCGCTCGACACGATCTGCTGCGTTTGTCCCTTCACCGCCGCGACTCGGGCTCCAGCCCTGTCCACCTGTGCCGTGGCCTGGATCGGCGCAGCGGCGCGCACGACCAACGCGTTGTGCGACCACCCGGCTGACGGCGCCACACCCTGGCACATGTGCCCCGACAGATGCCGTGCCGGCACCGATCTCCGCCAGCCACCATGCCGGCTTCAGCTCAAAGGGCAGCGAGCAGCCGGTCCGTGCTTTCTCCTGCACGTCCCGACAAGGCAAGCGCCGCGAGCAGGCCGTTGGCCAAACTCCCAATGCACCAGCGCCGCATCGAACGCAGTTCAACCATGAATGCTCCGAGGAATACGCTGGGTCAGCCCGAAGCGTCGATTTAGGGGAAGCGGCGTGCATCGTTTGCGCTGCCGCTCCGTTGGGGATCAGCGAAACGGTGTCATCACTTGTCATCCGTTGCTGTAGGTGACGCTACGGCCGCCACACGTGCCACCACAGGCGTGACGGCCTTGGCTGCCCTTGGCTTGATTTGCAATGGTACGGCTGTGAGGGCCTCACCACCGGCGACCCGGCTCGGGGATGCTTTCAGTTCGTCGCCCGGTTGCAAGCCGCCGATGGGCAGCTGCTCCAAGTCGGAGCACACATTCTCGAGATGCCCGCAGAGGAATGGGCGTCAGGCGCTCGACCATCAACTCGCAGCAGTTGGATTCGATGCGCCCATGCTCTTACCTGGAGTGATTCGAGTGAGCAACTGCACTCGCCGCGCGCTTGTTCTCGAACTAATTTGCCCAAGACATCGCAGCAAAAAGGAGACCAAGCAAACTGTCGACATAGTGCGCAGTCTCGACCCCGCAAACCCCTGGCGCGGGTCCGACTCGGCTTCCGCATACGGATTTACCCTGTGAGTGATAACACGTAATCTTGCGCCAGCCTGTGCCAATAAAAGCAGATTGAAAGTCGAAATTTCTAGCATCCGCTCTAACAACACGGAGATACGGATGAGGAATCACCAATTAACGGCATCGCCACGCGCACAAATTACTGGAGGCGCACGGCCATGAACCTGAGCAACCGCAACTTCGTCAGAGGGCTCGTTCTCATGGCGATCGCCCTGCTATTCGGCACAGTGGCGACCCGCTATTCAATCGGGCAGCTCAGCAGGTCGGGACAGGGCCTTTTCCCATTCATGGTGAGTGGATTCCTGTTCGGCATCGGCCTGACGGTCACCGTACAGGCGTACTTCCTGGCGCCGGCGCCGCTGAGCTACAACGTCAGGAATATCGCCATCATTTTGGCGAGCCTGGTGGGTTTCGCGGTGATCTCGGCCTACCTGAACATGATCCTGGGAATCATCTTTCTGGTGTTCTGCTCGACATTGGCCGGCACCTCTTACTCCTTGGTACGCAACCTTAAGATCTCGGTGGGCCTGTTGGCCATTGCGTTCGCGTTCAAAAACTTCCTCGGCCTGAGCCTGCCGCTGTACTGACATGGAAGTCCTTCACAATCTCGCGTTCGGTTTTGAACACGCGCTGACCATCCAGAACCTTTTCTACTGCGCCCTTGGGTGCACTGTCGGCACGCTGGTGGGACTGCTGCCCGGCCTGGGGCCACTGTCGACCATCAGCCTCTTGCTGCCACTGACCTACTCGATCCCCACCGGGGGCGCGATTATCCTGCTGGCCGGCATTTATTACGGTGCGCAATACGGTGACAGCGTGAGCGCGATCACCATGAAAATCCCGCACGCCAGCAGCATCGTTGCGTGCATCGACGGCTAACAGATGACGCTGAAGGGCAAAACCGGGCTGGCGCTGTTCACCGCGGGCATTTCGAGCTTTATCGGGGGCACCGTGGCCATCGTGGTGCTGTCGACGATGGCGCCGGCGCTGGGCGAAGTGGGCTTCCTATTCGGTCCTGCGGATTACTGCGCCCTCATGCTGCTCGGCTTCTTCTGCGTAAGCTTCGTCAGCAGCGGCAGCAGCGGCAGCCTGCTCAACGGTCTGGCGATGGCCATGGTCGGCGTGCTGCTGGGGATGGTTGGCACGGACGTGAACAGCGGCGTGGCGCGCTACACGATGGACCTGCCGTTCCTGCAGGACGGCATCGGCCTCATCAGCATTGCATTGGGTTGTTTCGGCATCGCGGAGGTGGTCAAAAATCTCGACAACAAGAATGTTCTCACACCCTTCAACGGCAAGATCAAGCTGATGCCGACCTGGGCGGAGTTCAAACGGATCATTCCGAGTGCTCTGCGCGGCAGCGTGATCGGCTCGGTGCTGGGCATCCTGCCCGGCGGCGGCCCAACCATCGCCCAGTTCGCCGCATACGCGGCGGACAAGAAGCTGAGCAAGTACAAGCCCGAGATCGGCACCGGCTGCATCGACGGCGTGGCCGGCCAGGCCGCCGCAGACGAGGCGGCGACACGCACCAGTTTCATCCCGCTGATGGCCATCGGCATCCCGGAGAACCCCGTGATGGCGCTCATGATGGCGGCGTTCATCGTCAAGGGCATCCAGCCGGTCCCAACATGATCGCCAACCATCCGGATCTTTTCTGGGGACTGGTGGCCAGCATGTGGATCGGCAACTGCTTCCTGGTGGTGTTGAACGTGCCGCTGGTGCGCTACTGGCTGTCGGTCTTCAAGATCCCCTCCACGGTGCTCTTCCCTGCGATCCTGTTCTTCTGCTGCATCGGCACTTACAGAATCAACAACAGCCTCGACGACATCTACATCACGGCGGTCTTCGGCTTGGTCGGGTATCTGTTCCTGCGCCTGGACATGGAACCCGCGCCGCTGCTGCTGGGCTTTATTCTCGGACCCATGCTGGAGGAAAACTTCCGGCGCGCCATGCTGCTCAGCCGCGGGAGCTTCAGCGCCTTCGTAAACCGCCCGATCAGCGCGACGCTTCTGAGCGTGATCGGCGTTCTGGTGGTCTGGCAGTTCGTGGCGTTCTTCCGAGCCCGCCGCAAACAGCGCCCGGTGCTCGACCTCGAAAAGGAAGCCCCTGCGCCGGGATGACTCGCTGTTCAAGCCCGATGAAAATGAGGACATATACGGCTGCGGTCAGATGGTTCCGGCGTAGCCGCGGCGTTCGCTGACTTGCTGCAACGCTTCCCAGCCATCGCGGACTGGATCACTGAGCAAGTTCGTGCCAAGCGCATCGCTGGCGAGCAGACGTCTACCAGCGACGGCCTGCGCGCAAGGTTCCGGGGTTTGATGCACCTCCATACCGACTTTCTTCGCCAATGTAGGAAGGTGGGTCTCACTGCTGCCGACTATCCCTTCAACGCGCAACGCATGGGCATCCGGTCCCTGTCCAAGGTGGCGCGCGCGGAGTGCCTGCGCAGCTTCGCACGCGGCGCACGACTCGCCGGTGCCAGTCACCTCAAGGGCATGCCGGGCGATGTGTCTGCGCCTGCGGCGCGGCAGGCGCTTGAGGTTGGCGAATTCGATGGGCACTGCCTCGACGTCCGCCTGAATGTTGTCGTGCGCGACCCTCTGGGATTCGAGCCTTGCACGCCCGTTTGTCTGTCTGTCTGTCTGAGCAAGCTTCGAAGTCACCAGACTTACCCTCGCAAAAGCAAATTCGATACTTAGAAATCGTACAAAGCGATTTAGGTAGTTTGCGACTCCAAGCTGTTCGACCCTTGAAACGGTGGATGCTTGAGGGGGACGCCAGGTAGCTCGACTGAGCGGCGCAGCCTCTGCTTGCCCCCTCAGCCACGTCGGAGCAGTTCCTTCAATGTCCCGATGCGGAGTCGCCGAAAGGCCCGGTATTGGTACGTGCGTACCGTCGACACACCGACACCCAATGCCTCGGCGACTTCCCTTGCGGTGCGGCCGGTCTGCAGTTGGCCAATGACTTCTCTTTCTCGCTGGCTCAGCATCACAAGGCGCAACGGCTCGATGCAGGGTCCCGCGGCCCGCGCGGAAGATTCCGTGCTGCGCCCGTGGGCAGCAGCCGCACCCGCCAGCACGACGGCGTGCGCGCCGATGAGTGCGAAGTCCGCCGCGCTGAAGTGCGGCTGTGCCAAGCTGCGGTAGAAGCTGACCGCCGCGCGCTGCCCGGTCGGCATCAGCATCAGCACCGACACGCGCTCCTTGATCCCGACGTCTGTGTAGCAGGCAGCGCGGTACGCATCGTCGACCAGCTCGTCGGCACGGTGGTGGCCGATCCAGCGCTGCACTTGTCGTGGCAATGGGCGAGCGTTCAGCCAGAGCATGTGCGGATCGCACCGGTCGAAGCGCTCGGCGATGTATCGCGCCGCCGTGCGCTCGGCCGTCTGTCCGTAGCTGCTCGCGGCGGACACGGTTTCGAGCCGAGCCGACGCGCCCGCCGCGAAGATCGTACAAAAGGTAACCGGCAACACCCGCTGCATCGCGCCTAGGAAGCTGACCGCCAGGTGCGGCGTGCCGATGCCGCCCATGACGTCGGCCACGACGGTCGACGACAAGGGGTAGTCCGAAGGGGCGATGCGCCAGCGTCTCATTGGATCTCAGGGTAACTACGTCGTACGAAGTTACGACACTGCTGATGAATTGCCATCGGGACAATCCCGTCGCATGGACACTTCACCTTCCGCTCCAGTCGCTGCGATCGCCCCTTCGGTCGGCAGCTTTCGCCATGTTCGCCACGCGCCGCGAACTCCGGCGCTGTCCGGTGGGATCGAGCCCGGACGTCACCCGGTTCTCATCGCCGGCGGCGGGCCGGTCGGGATGGCACTGGCCCTCGGGCTGGCCAATCATGGCGTTCGCAGCGTGCTGCTGGAGGCCGACGACACCGTCTGCGTCGGCAGTCGCGCCATCTGCGTCTCGCGTCGCAGCCTGCAACTCATGGAACGGCTCGGGGCGCTTCCGGGTTTCCTTTCCAAGGGCTTGCCCTGGTCGGTCGGCCGCAGCTTCTACAAGACCGATGAAGTGTTCCGCTTCGAGATGCCCGCGGACCCGCGACAGACCCTACCGCCCATGGTCAACCTCGCGCAATACGACATCGAGCAAGTCCTGCTCGACGAGATCGAGCGGCGCAATGCCGTGCAGCCGGGCCTGATCGATCTTCGATGGGGCACGGAAGTGACGTCACTTGCACAGGATGCCGAGACCGTGGCGCTGACCGTACGCAACGCCGACGGCGAATACCGCCTGCAAGGGCTGTGGCTCGCAGCGTGCGACGGCGGGCAAAGCTTCGTGCGCAAGGCACTCGGACTGGCCCTCGAAGGCGAGGCCTACGAGGGACGCTACGTGATCATCGACATCGAAATGGCGAGCGATCATCCGACCGAGCGACGCGCCTGGTTCGACCCGCCGTGGCACCGCGGTGCCACCGTGCTGATGCATCGGCAGCCCGACGACATCTGGCGCATCGACTACCAGCTTCGCGCAGACCAGCGCACCGAAGACGCGCTGCAACCGCACGCAGTCGCTGAATTCGTTCAGCGCCATCTCGACGCCATTGGTGAAGGGCACCTGCCATGGAAAACCGTGTGGACTTCCGTCTACCGCGCCGGCGCGATGACGCTGGCCGACTACCGTCACGGGCGCATCCTGTTCGCGGGTAACGCCGCGCACGCACTGCCGATCTTCGGTGTGCGCGGGCTCAATTCCGGCTTCGACGACGCCGACAACCTGGCCTGGAAGCTGGCCTACGTGATCGAACGGCGGGCCGGCGATGCGCTGCTCGACAACTACTCGCAGGAGCGCATCGCTGCTTTCCGGATCAACGCCGAAAGCGCGATGCGAAGCACCGAATTCATGTCGCCGCCATCGCGCGGCTTCGACCTGATGCGTGAAGCGGCGTTGTCGCTGGCCGGCGAGCACGCGGGCATCGCGCAGTTGGTGAACCCGCGGCAAACCGAGGCCGTGCGCTACGCGGACTCGGCTTTGTCGAGCGATGGCGATCTGCTTGCCGCCGGGCCGCTTGCCGGCGAAGCCATGCCCGGCTTCGCGTTCAAGGACGGTCATCTCGCGCAAGGCGAAGCGGACGCTTTCATGCTGTGGATCTTTGCCCCGGAGGGTTCGCCCGACCCCCTGACGGAGGCCGAGATCGCGCACGAAAGAGACGCCTTCGGCATCGGCATTCCACTAACTACTCGACGAGTGCACGGAGCGGATGAGCGGCTGCTCTCAGCACTCGGTGCACAGCGCGGTGCGGCCTACCTGCTGCGGCCCGACGGGCATGTCGCGGCGCGCTGGCGCCGTGTCGATGCTGCGGCGCTGGCGGATGCGCTGAAGCGCGCTGTCGCGTCCGGCAAGGACATCCACGCATGAACGAGCTCCAACCCGAATGCCGCGATCGCCTCTACGCCGCATGCGCACGGGCCGTGACCGAAGCCTCGCCCGAGCGCGAGTCGCTGTTTCTCGCACGGCTCGCGCTCTTGCTCTTCGAGCAGGTCGGCGATGAAGACCGCTGCCGCAAGGCCATCGCCGATGCGCTGCAAGGCCTGCCCGTACCATCGTTGTCCGCCGTCCACACCATCGCACCCCTCTCCACCCGCCCCGAAGAACATTGAAACTCATGGACCGCCGAACCCTTCTCGCCACCCTTGCATCGAGCGCCGCCCTCGCCGCCGCACCTTTCGCGCGCGCGCAATCGAACTACCCCGACCAGCTCGTCAAGTGGATCGTGCCGTATCCGGCCGGTGGCGGCACCGACGTCATCGCGCGCACGCTTGCCGAATCGATGCGGGTCACGCTCGGCCAGCCGATCGTGATCGACAACCGTCCGGGCGCAGCCACCAACATCGGCGCCGACCTGGTCGCCAAAAGCAGGCCCGACGGTTACACCATCATGTCGGCTGATAACGCCGTGCTGGCTTTCAACGAGCACCTCTTCGGGCGCTTGCCTTTCAATCCGCAAAAGGACTTCACCTACATCGGCGCGATTGGCAAGTTCCCGCTGGCGCTGGTCGTTCACCCCGACTTTCCAGCCAAGGACTTCAAGGCGTTTGTCGCTTACGTCAAGGCGAACCCCGGCAAAGTCAACTACGCCTCGCCGGGCAACGGTTCTCCGCATCACCTCGCGATGGAGATGTTCAAGAACCGCACCGGTACATTTATCACGCACATCCCCTACCGCGGTGCGGCGCCCGCGATGTCCGATGTGATGGGAGGCCAGGTGCCTTGCATGTTCCTGGACCTTGCGTCCGGACTGCAGATCATGCAAAGCGGCAAGGTGCGCGTGCTGGCAATCGGTTCAGCCACGCGCAGCAAGCTCCTGCCCAACGTCCCGACGCTGACCGAAGTCGGCGTGCGCGACAGCGAGGTCTTCGCGTTCCAGGGGTTGCTCGGACCCGCGGGCCTACCCGCCAACGTGGTTGCGAAACTCAATGGCGACCTCAACAAGTCCTTTGGTACTGCTGCCGTTCAAAAGCGCTTTGCCGACATCGGCATGGATGCGATACCCGGGACCCCGGAGCAGTTCTTCGAGATGGCGCGCGCGGAAGCCGAGCGATGGGGACTGGTGATCAAAGCGACCGGGGTCAAGCTGGATTGAGGTCTGGACTCGGCGAGGGGAAGCAAGGACGGCGGGTACAGCGGATGCAACACCAACCTTTACCTCACTCGTTCCAGTCGTATTAAAGATGTTGCGCAAAACAGGCGTGACCATGTCGATGCTCGGAATCTCGATCTTTCCGCCATAGCCGACGATGTAGTAGCTCCCCGCGTTGCGGGTCATGGCCAGGCCCTTGGCAATGGCGTCGCCTTCGCCGACAAAGTCAATCACGGCCTCGGCACCTTTGCCCTTGGTGAGTTCGAGCACACGCTCGACCTCGTTGCCGTCGGCCTTGACGGTGTGATGCGCACCGCATTCCTTGGCCAGCGCCAACGTCGCGTCGGTTCGGTCGATCACGATGATTTCCGCAGCGCACAGTGCGGCCAGCACCTGGATGCCGATGTGCCCGAGCCCGCCGGCACCGATGACCACCGCGTACTCGCCCGGCAGCAGATGGCGCGACGCCTTCTTGGCCGCGCGGTACGCCGTCAGCCCGGCATCGGTGTAGGGCGCGACATCCTTCGGCGCCAGCGACTTGGGCAGCTTGATGAGCGAGCGCTCGCCGGTGAGCAGGTACTCGGCATAACCGCCATCGGCATTGATGCCGGGAAAACTGCTCTCCTCGGCATGCGTGTCGATGCCGCGGCGGCAGGCCAGGCAGTGACCATTGGTTACCAGCGGATGGCAGATGACGGCGTCGCCGACCTTCACGCCGGTGACGGCCGAGCCCACGGCTTCGACCCAGCCCGCGTTCTCGTGACCCATGATGTAGGGCAGCTTCACATCGACTTGATGGCGCCAGATGCCTTCCACCACATGCAGGTCGGTGCGGCACACACCGGCGCCACCGATGCGCACGATGACATCGGTCGGACGCTGTATCTTCGGATCGGGCACGTCTTCGTACTGGACGAATTCGTTGCTGCTGAGGTTCTCGTCGTACTGATGCAGGACTGCGGCTTTCATCGGGTCTTCTCCATGCGGGGTATGAGTCCATCGGACAGATTCACGCGTGGCACTCCGCCACGCTCCCCCTGCTTCAGCAACGGCTGTGCCACGCCGCGACTGCACCGCAAGGCGTTGATTTACAAAGGGAAAGTGACGATGTACAAGGTTTTCCCGCAGCCTGGGAAAACGCGCGGTTGTCGCGCGATCGGTCGCTCAGAGCGGTGCGTTGCGCTTTGGGACGTCGCGATTCGCTACAGCGTTTTCCCTGCGTTGCGCATCACGGCGGCACGGGTGGTGCTGTCGGATTCGTGATCGATCCGACCGCCAAACCGTCAGCGAATCGCCCAACCTCCGGCAACGGGAAAGACCTGTCCCACGAAGCACGCTGCCGCTTTGCTGCACAGGTAAGCGGCGAACTCGGCGTCCTCCCTCGCGCTGACGAGTCTGCCCAGCGGCACCTCCCGCTTCATGAACTCCTGAAAGCGTGGCTTGGCCTGGACCTCGACCGGGTAGTACGTCGGGTTTTCCACGAAATTCTGGGCAATTGCGTTGATCTGCACGTTGTGCTGAGCAGCCTCGAGGGCCGCACTCAGGACGTACCCGATCTGGGCCGCGCGGGCCGCGCCGTACGTTGCCGTGCGGCGCATTCCTCGCAAGGCCGTCGCGCTGCCCATGACCAGAATGCGTCCCGACTTGCGCTCGATCATCGAAGGCAGCACGGCCCGCACCAGCCGCGGCAGCGGATCGACCAGCGCTGCAAAGGTGGAGCGCCATTCGTCGTCGCTGATGGAAACCGCTTCGGTGGACGGTGCCGGAACGGCAAGATTCGCGATCAACACATCGACGCGTCCGGCGGCCGTGACGACCGCGGCGGGCGCGGTCGGGTCGGTCAGCGATTCCCGACTCGCGATGACGTCCGCACCGTGCTCGGCCAGGACTTCGCACAACGTCGGCCCCATGAAGTCGTCCGCCTGCGTTATCAGGATCCGCAAACCGCCAAGCAGGGTGTCGGGCATCTTTTTCTTTACGAAACAGATTGATGAGCGTGATTGTCGGCGCCAGAGCGCGGCCCGATCCGGGAACAGGCGCCGCAGACCGACGGCCTCTCTGGGCCGTCGAGACTATGCCGCCTCTTGGATCGAATCGGGCCGTGCGGCGGGCACCACGTTGAAGCCGATGGTGTTGACGTCATCGACGCTGGTCTCGCTCACGATCCCGCCGTGCATGCGCGCGACGGCTTTCACGACGGCCAGGCCGAGGCCGTCCACCAAGATTGCCCATCGCTTCATCTGTCTGGCCATGGCCACCTCAAAACCAGCGATCGTTTCGCATGTTGTTGTCAGCGTGATCGTTCTGGCGGGCGCGTCCGGCTATTCGGGGTGCACAGCACGCAAAAGCTCTGGGTGATGCTCTTTCATAATTGGTCGACCTCCCGTCCTCAACCCTGTTCGGTGTTTCACAGTTCCCGTACAGGTAAGAATCGGAACGCCGGGCGCTGAGCTATCAAGACTCCGGCGAAGGGGTGGAAGCGAGGAAGGCCACAACCGCTCCACCGACAGATGGCCCCGTCAAAAACACGTCCGACCTCAATAATTGCTAAAGTGGAAACAGTTGCCGAATACGGCGTGGACACTCATGGCGAAAACTGATGCTCTATCGCAAAAATACCTGCGGTTCCTGAATTTGGTCAGCGCGATCAAGGGGTTGCCGACCTTTCCAGCCTTGGATGCAGTCGAAGAGCGTGTGCTGAACGGATTGGCCGCAACGTGGGCGACAGGTGCGAGGGTCACCGTTTTGGAGGCGATGGAACTGGGGGCAGACACGTCTCCGACCACCGTGCACCGCCGGTTGAAGACGTTGCGACAGAAAGGCCTGATCAAGTTTCGCGAGGATGAGGACGACAACCGCATCAAATACGTGATGCCGACAGACATGGCAACGACCTACTTTGCGAAGCTGGGCCAATGTTTGGATATGGCCACACGCGCCCGGACAACTTAGCCTTATGTGGCAGGGGACGGCGTTGCTACGGATTTCCGCCACAGCGGCCGCTTGGATACTGCTGTTTCGCCTCAACAGTTGGGTTTTCGGTCACTTCCACTGGACACCATTCGTTATCGATTGGATTTTTCTGCCAGCAGCTGTCCGTTTGCTCGGCGTGATGCTGTTAGGACGACAGGGGGCGATGGGCCTGTGGGTTGGAACCCTCATCACAAATGGGCCCATGTTCGGTGGCAACGCGCTCGAGTCGATTGCTGTCGCCACGCTCTCCGCGACAGGGCCATTGGTCGCGGTCTATCTCACGATGCGGTGGTTGAAAGTGGGACTCAATCTTCAAGGCCTCACGACGGCGCAGCTTACCGTCTTCGCGGTGGTAGGTGCCCTCTGCAATGTGATTCCGCACAACGTGTTCTTCTGGCTTGTGGGCATCACCTCCAATCTTTTCATCGGGCTGATCCCCATGTTTGTGGGAGATCTGCTGGGCACTGTGATCGTGCTTTACGCGTTGCGCGCCGCGCTGCTGATATTCGAGCGATTCATGCGATCTCCCACAGTGTGAATGCAAACAACAAGACCAGCTCGAATTCAGTTTTTTGCTTGCCAGAATGACATGTAATACTTGGGCGTCGGCCCTGAGGGGTGCGCATGTTGCGCAGGGAAAAACGGTATTCGCGGATTCAAAGATTTCTGAACGTGCAGCCAAGTGCGCGGGCGTAGCAAGCGTGAATTCAACAGTCGAGACAGGAAACTTGCATGTCAGAACTCATGTTGATTGTGGTCGTTGTTTCTAGCATTTGGGTTCTCGTAGACGCTAAAACAATCGGCGTGAAGAAAGGCCAAATTCAAGGTCTTGGAAATCTTGGCGCGTGGGGCCGGCTTTTCCTCTGCTTGCTGTTCTGGGTCGTGGGCTTCCCGTACAACCTCGCCAAACGATCATCCTTTAAGCGAATCGACAGCCAGCTCATAGGCGGCTAAATTTTCCGTCCTTGATCGCGACGAAACTGCCTGGGACTATCACGTCCCGCTGGATATGCGAGAACCGGTCGACGGTCTCAGCTTTACGCCGAAGCTTGACTCAGATGCAGTTGAACTCATTGATTGTTTGCCCATCATCGTAGAAGTTTCTTTGACTTGTTTCGAACCACTTGAAAATTGGGATCAGCTTCATGCCCGTTGCGGCCCAATCTCGATCTCACCCATTCGTCGGGACGACGCCCCGCTGTTTTCAGTCTTTGAGTTCGTGCCTGGTATCAACTGGGTCTACCTGCAGGCAGGTGTTAGGCTGCGGTGCATGTTGAGGTTCGGGGAGGCCGGCGCCCTTGGCCTGCTTATAGTGTCTTAGCTGGTGAGCTTTTTCTACTTTTTCACGGACGACCTTCGAGCGCGCCTTCATGGGCGGCCTTCTGCCCACAGCGGCCCCCTACTTGGTGTATCGCCTCGCCCAGCGTCTGTTCGGACCGCAGGCTTCACTGATGAACCTAACGCCAGGGCAGTTGTTTGGTTGAATGGTCGCCTTCGCCGTGGCAAGCCCCCTGCCATATCATCTTTAGCTCAACGCCCACGGCAAGAGCGGCCACCTCCTGAGCGGATTTCCAATCATGGCCTTCGGCGATTTCACGGGAACCGTAGTCGTGATCTACATGCTGAAACTGTTGCTTGCGATCGTTCCAGTGGAACGCCGCTAGCCCGGTTGTCAGAACCCCTTCTGCGTCAGCACTTGATCGTATGCAGTCGATCGATCTCGGCTTCCCAACAGGCCAGGGCAACCTGCAAGTCACGCTCGGTGGGCTGCGGATTTGATGCCGTCGATAGCAATACGCGCGTTGGTCGCGCAGGAACCGGGATCTTTAGCAGCCTGAGCACGATCAGCTTGTGCCCAGTGGGCAGTTGTTCAGTCATCGCTCGGCGCTCGGTTCGTACGGCCTGGCGGCCTTTGGAGGTTGCGCGTCGATGTAGGTGCGGGCTCGTGTCACCAAGTCCGCGATGGCGGCCGAACCCTGAAGAGAACCACTGGGTAGCGCGATCTCATGCACGAATCCTTCATTCAAGTGCAGGTCGGCAACACCGCGCAACTTGCTTCCTGATGGGGTTGCGTCGAGCTTTACCGCGACAGTCCACCGTTTGTACTCGAACTGATAGTTGGGCCTGAATTTTTCCATCGGAGAGCGCCTCCACGCACCACAATTGCAGGCAGAATATAGTTGTTAAATTGGCAAGTAAATAGACCTGAAGAGGTGCATGTGACCAAACATGACGAACAATCCGAAGCTTTTCTCCGATTTTTGAAATTGGTGAGTGCGATCCGCGGGTTGCCCCGCCTGGATGCGCTGGAAGAACGCGTACTGAATGGTCTGGCGGCCACCTGGGCCACCGGCGCCAGCATCACGGTGCTTCTGGCCATGGCCCTGAGCCCGGACACGTCACCGACGACGGTGCATCGCCGGCTAAAGTCGCCGCGCAAGCTCGGGCTGATCGATCTTTTTGAAGACCACGAAGACACCCGCATTAAGTACATGGTGGCCACGGAGAGCGACAAGGCCTATTTCGCCAAGGTTAGCCAATGTACCGATAGGGCAACCACAGGCAGCGGACTTCTTCTATATGTTTGAACAACAAGCTACCCCTGCGGGCCTCGCCATGGAGCAGGCGCTACTCAAGCGATTTGGGTTTCACAGCATCGAATCCATGGTGCCACCGTTGGACGACTACCTACGCGTTCAGGAGAACGATGTTGTACGTCGCAGCGAGGATCGAAGGGAAATCTTTCTGGCTGTCTTCGGCGTGATACTGGTAGTTTGTGGGGGCGTCGCTCTCGCGTTTGTGACCAGGTAATTGGTCAAGAAACCATGCTGCGTCGGTCCAACCGGGTCTTCCTGAAGACCACCACGTGCTCCCAAGGCAGCGTCTCTGACCTTGCCCTGGAATCCGTACCCCATAGCCGAGTTCATGAGTTGGCTTGCTGTGGCTGATTGGCAAGCCAGTCCTGCTCGAACTGCATCGGGCTGACGTATGCCAGCGTAGAGTGCAGCCGGTCGCGGTTGTACCAGAGCAGCCAATCG
>NZ_JASJXB010000051.1:0-14231 GCF_035018885.1 Variovorax sp. LG9.2
TATCGAAAATCGAGCGCTAAGTCGTTGTTTATATTGGAGTCGAAGCACCCAGCCAGCGATTAACTGTCGAACTCGGGTGGCCTCGGTCGATCATCGCTTTGCGCTCAGCATGCCGGCCTTGATGAGCGCGCCTTCCAAAAAATCATTCTCCAGCGCCAGCTGGCCGATCTTCGCGTGCAGCGCCTTCAGGTCGATCGCCGGTTCTGCTGCCGATGGCTCGCCGCCAAACACGTCGGCCGCTCGCGTGAGCAACTGGTTCTTCCAGTCGGTGATCTGGTTGGGGTGCACGTCATGCTGCTGCGCCAATTCGGCCAACGTCTTGTCGCCTCGAACGGCGGCCAGCGCCACTTTGGCTTTGAATGCCGCTGAGTGCGTGCGGCGGGGTCTTCTGCTCATCTTTGCTCCAGTCTTCACAGGCGAGGTCCTCGCCAGCAGGAGCAGTTTCCACACTTATCGGGTTGTTCAGATTTCCGGGGCCAGCTCTGTTGAGCGACTGCGTGCGGAGGTTGCGTACCTAAAAAAATTGCAGGCCTTGGTTCGGGAACGGCAAGCTGCGCAGAAAGAGCGCAAGCCGTCCTCGAACTGAGGCCAAACCACCCGTTGCTGACGCTGCTGAAAGCCGCCGGCTTGTCGCGCAGCACGTTCTACTACCAAGCCAAGGTCTTGGAGACTGGGGACAAGTACGCCAGATTGAAATCAAGCATCAAGGCCGTCTACTAGCGCCACAAGGGCCGCTACGGCTATCGGCGCATCACCGCGCAGCTTCGCCAGGCAGGCCAAGCCGTGAACCACAAGACGGTGCAACGGCTGATGAACAACCTTGGCCTGAAATCGCTGGTTCGGCCAAAGAAATACCGGTCTTACCGAGGCGAGTGCGCCTCATCGCCCAATGTGCTCAATCGCCAATTCAATGCAGCGCGGCCGAACGAGAAGTGGGTGACTGATGTGACCGAGTTCAACGTCCGAGGCGACAAGCTCTACCTGTCGCCGATCACGGACCTTTACAACGGGGAAATCGTGGCCTACGAAATGCAAGCACGTCCTCTGTACTCTCTCGTCGGGAACATGCTCAGCAAGGCGCTATGCAAGCTAAAGGGACGAGCCGCTGTGCCACTTCTGCACTCCGATCAGGGATGGCACTATCAGATACCTGCCTATCGCAAGCAACTCAGCGACCGCGGTCTGACGCAGAGCATGTCTCGCAAAGGCAATTGCCTGGACAACGCCGCGATGGAGAGCTTCTTCGGAACGCTCAAGTCCGAGTTCTTCTATCTCAACAAGTTCGCTAACATTGATGAGCTGCGGGCGGGCCTACGCAGCTACATCCACTACTACAACCATCAACGTCTGAAGCTCAAACTGAATGGCCTGAGCCCGGTCCGGTACCGCATTCAGCCGTTGAGTTGCTAGCTTCTAATTGTCCAACTTCTGGGGGTCAGTTCAAGCCGGGGCGATTCATAACACAGGTCTGGGTCTGGCCAATCTGTACGGTTCGGGCGCTGGCGCCGGCGGCGCAGGCAGCGACAACTACGCTCGCACCAGCAACGCCATCGGCGAGCCTGTCCTGAATTTTGTGTTCGAGGCATAGCATGACCCCAAGGAGCATGTATGCCGACGAGCAAGACGAAGACGAAGAACGCGGCGATCGCCGCCAAGATGGCGGCGCTGCCGTCGATCCCCCGGGAACTGATTGATCAGTTCGTCACCGGCCCCATGACCGGCGAGGCGGTCAACGCCGCCACGGTCGCGTTCAAGAAGGCGCTCATCGAGCGCGCCCTGGGGGCCGAGTTGTCGCACCACTTGGGCTACGCGTCGGGTGCGACCCGGCCCGACGATGCGGCCAACCAGCGCAACGGCAAGAGCGCCAAGACCGTGCTCACCGACGATGGCCCCTTGCGCATCGAAGTGCCGCGCGACCGCACGGGTTCCTTCGAGCCGCTGCTCATCCCCAAGCACGAACGCCGCTTCACCGGCTTCGACGACAAGATCGTGGCCATGTACGCGCGCGGCATGACCATGCGCGAGATCCAGGGCTTCCTGCTGGAGAGCTATGGGGTCGATGTATCGCCCGAATTCATCAGCTCGGTCACCGACGCCGTCATGGCCGAGGTCACCGCCTGGCAGGCCCGACCGCTGGAGCCGATGTATCCGGTGATCTTCTTCGATGCCCTGCGCGTGAAGATCAAGGAAGACGCGGTGGTGCGCAACAAGGCCATCTACCTGGCCCTGGGCGTGCTGCCCGACGGCACGCGCGACATTCTCGGTCTGTGGATCGAAGGCACCGAAGGCGCCAAGTTCTGGATGAAGGTCTTCAACGACCTGAAGACCCGAGGCGTCAACGACATCCTCATTGCCGTCACCGACGGCTTGAAAGGCATGCCCGAGGCCCTGGCAGCGGTGTTCCCGGCCACCACGCTGCAAACGTGCATCGTGCACCTGATTCGCAACTCCCTGGACTATGCGAGCTGGAAGGATCGCAAGCTGCTGGCAGCGGCCATCCGGCCGATCTACACGGCCGCCAGCGCCGAGGCGGCCGAGGCCGAGCTGGATGCCTTCGAGCGAGGGCCCTGGGGCACCAAGTTCCCCACGGTCGTCGCAGCCTGGCGCCGAGCCTGGGAGCGAGTGATTCCGTTCTTCGCGTTCCCGCCTTCGATTCGCCGGGTGATCTACACAACCAATGCGATCGAGAGCGTCAATGCCCGCCTGCGCAAGATCATCAAGACGCGCGGGCACTTCCCGAGTGACGATGCGGCTTCCAAGCTGATCTGGCTGGCGCTGCGCAACATCACGGCCGACTGGGGTCGCGCCGCGCACAACTGGAAGGAGGCGATGAACCAGTTCGCGATACTCTACGAAGATCGCTTCACGCAGGCCGGCCATGGCGGCGCAAAGGCAGGAGGTTGATCCATGAAGACATGGCTCAACCAAGGCGCCTCCGGCGGCCTGGCAGGGGCCTGAAAACAGATGAGAAATCAGGCGAGACAGAGTTCAATCAACCCGCCTCGAAACACAAAAATTCAGACGCTCCCCCATCGGCTATTTCCTGCCGCCGAACCTGAGTGGTTTTTACTGTCAGTTGCAGTACGCACTGCCTGAGACCACGAAGCTCAGCGGTGTCGAGCCGTCGCAAAAGGGGCGCTACGTTGGCGGGCGCTTTGGCTACGCCAACGGCCCCCTGGACGTTGCACTGGGCTACGGCCAGAGCCAGGCACACACATTCCCCTGGGCTTGAACCAAGCCGCACTTGATCGCAAACTCACCACGCTCAACCTGGGCGCGTCGTATGACTTCGGTGTTGTGAAGCTGATCGGTGAACTGTCGCAAGTGAAAGACAAGAACGACACCATCGCGAATGCGGCGTTGCAGTTCGCCAACCGCACCACCAACAAGTACAACGGTGCTTTGCTGGGTATAACAGCTCCCCTCGGTTCTGGCCTCGTACACCCCTCATACTTGCGCGTGAAGTTCGACAACGGCGTGGTGAACGGTGGCGTTCTGGCCAATCCATTCTTCAACACCTCGAACTTCGACTCGACGGCCAACCAGTTGGCAGTCGGCTACTTGTACAACCTGTCCAAGCGTACCGCTCTGTACGCCACGGTTTCCAAGCTGAAGATCTCCGACGGCCAGAACAGCCAAGTTCTCGGTAGCATGGCCGTCATCCAGACGAACGGCACGAACCCGAATGCAGCTCCTTGCTCTTCTACGACTGTCCCTGGCGCCAACTACACGAATCGCAGCTCGATGGGCTACGACTTCGGTATTCGGCACTCGTTCTAATTTGACACTGGCTTAGCCAGTTCAAATTGAAAACGACAAGCCACTCGACGCCAAGTCAGGTGGCTTTTTCACATTTTTGACATTCGACAGTCATACGCTGGAATTGCAGGATCAATCGATGCCCACCGCATGCCCGCAATCAGCCCCGCCCCTAGTCCGAAGACCTGTGTCAGTCATCGCGCGCGACCTGAGCGGTATGGAAAGCTCCGGCTGAGCGACACCAGTGGGCCTGGAATGACTGCGCATAACGATGACTCCGACACACCCGACCGTTGGCCGGGCAAGACAAAGACTGAAACGGCAGAACTCAAACGTCTGGACGTAAGCCGGGGCACGCGCAAGCACTGCTCGCCCGCAAGTCGGTACAGGTTTGCAGCGCTGGTCGTGGCGCTCGCGCTGCTGCTGATCTGTTGGTCGCAGTTGCGGTGAAGCCCGGCTTTTGAAACGTGCAGGCCAGCGGTCTTTGCCGCCTGCTCACCAATGCCGCCGCCGTTGATGCAAATTGCATCTATCGTGCGGCAATGATCTGGACAGCCAGCCGCAGTCCGATTTCATAGGCCTCGTCTGCCGGCATCAGGCTCGCCGCGGTCTTTTCCGCCGCCATGCGATCGCTTTCTGGAGCAGCCACTACGCTGTCCCGGAGCAGCCGCCATTGGGACTCGGGCACAATCACGGCCTGCGCATCGCCACCATGCACCAACATGCCTGCGAGACGGCCGCTTGAATCAAGGACGGGGCCTCCCCGCATGCCGTCGGAAACATCGATGTTCAGTCGTCGATGACCAGGATCGTTCCCGAAGGCGCCAAAGAAGCCCTGGGTCAGCCACGGCCAGGCCGGTTGCGAAGCAGACGATCCAGCAAATTCAATGGCGAAGCTCGCGCTTCCCGCGAAGGGATCGCGTAAGACCACCTGAACAGGGCGGCCTCCTTCCAATGCGGCGTCGAGGCGCAATACCGTGACACCCATGGCCGACAGAGGCTGCTCGCGGTCAACGCGGGCCCGCGTCGTGCGCCCCAGGCCGTTGCGGACCCACAGCACCCCATCCGTGAGCGCCGCTGCGGTCGGTGCCAACGCCATGGTTGCGTTGTTGACCAGCACTCCGCTCGCCACGATTCGGGCACCGGACGGCGGATCGGCTTGCCCCGGCTCCATCACTTCATACGGAGCCATGCGGTGCGGCGCTTGCAGCAAAACATCCGACGCCAGTGGCCGCGACGCGTCGAATGCCTTGCGCGCTTGAAGAGCCACTGCGTCTTGCGGTGCCCTCGCAAGGGTGTCCCGAAGCACTCGCTCGCCAACCTCGCTCTGCCCGCCGACTTTCAGCAGCCAGGCATACAACGCGCTGGCCGACGGTGCTTCCAGATGTGCGCCGGCCGCATGCGCGCAGAACGCCAGCGCGCGGCGATATTGCCCAGCCTGCATGTACGCGCGCACCAGACCCATCTCAGTGTCGGGCGCGTGCAGCATCGCCGCTGCGCGATCGAAGGTCTCGATGGCTGCAAATGGATCACCGTATGCCAGCTGCGCTTCAGCGGTCGTCAGAAGCGCAGTGCGCGCACCCATCGGCGGGCCATCCAGCACCCGGGGGTCGGTGATCGCGGCGGCAGATCGCGCCGCAGCGTGCCCAGGGTTTGGCGCTGGCTGTGCGAAGCCTTGCGCACCAGCACCAGCCAGTGAAAGCAACGCCAGGATCGCCGAGCGCCTTGAAGGAAGGTGCTTGCAACCGTTCACGGAACTTGAGTGATGCGCGAAATCGCCAGTGCCGGCAACGCGGGATCGTAGGCAGCCTGCGGGGCCAGGTAGCCGGCATTGAAGTAAGCCGTGAGCGCATCGATGTCCTGTGCGCCACCCAGCAGGTTGATGCCTCCCAGCAGAACTGTGAAGCCATCACCGCCCGTGGCCATGAAGTTGTTGACCGTCACCCGGTAAGTCTTGGCCGCGTTTTGCACCACGCCGTTGGCCACGATCGTCTCTGGCGCGGCGGACGGTACCGGTGGGGTCACGGTGACGTCAGTGCGGGTCAGCACCGCGTTGATGATTTTGGAGCAGGGGGCGGCCGAAAGGCTCCATGAATACCGCAGGCCGTTCGACACCTGCATCACACGTTGGGCGGTCTGACCCTGGCAGCCTGTGAACTGTTGTTCGAGGAGGTCTTTCAACTGCTGCGCCGTCAACGTCAAGGTCACGAGACTGTTTCCAAACGGCTGCACCGTAAAGGCGTTTCCGTAGCTGACGTTGTAGGGATAGCTTGCACCGGCAACCGCGAAGCCCGGACTGCGCACGCCACCCGCGTTCATGAATGCGATTACGGCGCCGCCGAATGCGGCAGGCTGCGTGGCCTGCAACTGGGCGTCGGCGATCAGGCTGCCGGCCGGCATTTCTCCCGCAGGATTGGCCGTATTGGGCAACGCACTGGCGATGGTGCCGATCACCTTGTTGGACAGCGGCGACACCAGCGCGTTGTAGCCCGTGACGATGTTCTTCACGGTGGGGTCCGTTGCGATGGCGTTGTTGATCGCCACATCGGTCTGGTCGACCAGACGGTTGGTCGCCGAAACCGACACCACGTCGTGCGAGCGCGGATGCAGCGTCACGTCGATGTCGGTCAGCACGCGGCCGAATGCGCTTGCGCTGGTCACAGGGATCAGGCGACCGGCCCGGTTCGGCAGCCCGGTGGGACGTGGGGTTGCAACCGCTACACCGCTGACGTTCTTCACATCCAGCGTGTTGGCAGAGCAGTTGTACGCCGCGTGTGTATGCCCGCTGATCACCAGGTCGACCCCGCTGTCCAGGCCTTTGACGATGTTGGCAATGTCGGACTCGCTGCCGTCGGCGTTCTTCAGATTTCCGTCGCAACCGTTGATGTCGCCGACATTCGGATTGGTCTGAAAGCCGCCCTGGTGAACCAGAACCACGATCGCGCGCACGCCTTGCGCCCGCAGCCGGGGGATCAACGCATTGACCGTCTGCGCCTCGTCGCGGAACTCCAGGCCAGCAACACCTTTGGGGGTGACGATGCCAGGGGTACCTTTGAGCGTCATCCCGATGAACGCCACTTTGGCACCCTGAAAAGTCTTGATGCCGTAGGACGGGAACAGAGGTCGTCCCGTGCCGGTTTCGATCACATTGGCGGACAGCCATTTGAACTTGGCGCCGTCGAAAGTACCTGGTGCAGTCGAGCCGAGTCCCTTGCAGCTGTTCGGATCCGGTGCACCGTTGGTGATCTTGCAGCCTCCGTTTTGAAGCCGTTTCAGTTCGGCCGACCCCTTGTCGAACTCATGATTGCCAACGGCATTGAACTCGACGCCAATCTTATTGAGTGTTTCGACTGCCGGCTCGTCGAAGAACAAGGCGGAGATCAGCGGCGAGGCGCCAATGAAGTCGCCGGCGCCAACCACCACGTTCATCACGTTCTGCGCCTTCAGGCGGGCGACGTAGGCCGCAAGGTATTCGGCTCCACCCACTGCGGGGCGCTGCGCCGCGGGCACGACCGCGTTGACGCCAAACGTTCCGGGCGACTTCAAAGTGCCGTGATAGTCGTTGAACCCGATGATCTTGATCTTGATGGGCTCGCGTGACTGGCCATGGTGGTCGTCGTCATGCCCCCTGCCGTGATGCTGGCCGCCCCGATCGTCCCGATCATCATCGCGGTCCCGGTCACGGTCCCGGTCCCGGTCCCGGTCATTGCCGCGATCACGCTCGTTGGCGTTTGACGTGCGTGCAGGCTGCGCGGAAGCGGGCAAGGTCGCTACCGACACGGCGACGCACGCACCAAGGGCCGTCAATGTGGATGTGAGCAATAGGCGGCGGATCGTCATGGGCTGTCCTCATGGTTGATTGAATGCAAAGGCGGATGAGGTGCACACGCTCGTCGCACCGCAGAAGCTATGGCGCGACTATCGAGTCGCGCAGTGACCAAACGGTGACGACGAAGAGATAGGCCATCGACGTCATCCGCATGTCATCGATGCGCAGGGACAATGATGTGAAAGGCCCCAATGTCGCTGGTTGAGCAGTCGCTGCCGGCGGTCTTCATGTGCTTTGGAGACCCTATGAAATGCATCGATTCGAAGCGCGCTCTTCATCTCTCAAGTGCCGTGTTGCTGGTCTCATTCGCCTTCTCTGCATCGGGCGAAGAAATCGACGTCAATTCGGCCGAAGCCCCGTCCGAGAGCATGTCCTCCGCGCCGGCGCAACCCGGCGAATGGACACCTGCGAAATCGGCGGCGACTGCACAAGCCAAACCCAAGCCCCAGGCCCCTGCGAACAGTGTCGACGCACCGAGTTTTGGCGGTGCGGTCTACAACCCTTTTTCTGTTTCCGCGCCAGCAACGGTTCACCGCCAAGTGCCCGCCGAGGCGACACATACGGTCAACGAGCTCTGGATGGAACTCACCGTGATCGCGCTGGTGGCGGCTGCCGTCGCGCTGACATGGCTTGTGCGCAGGGCCTGAGTACCGGTGATCACGCGGGCGTCATGAAGCCTGCCTACGCTTGCCCGGTCACAACACTGGATGGAGGAATCTCATGATCCGATTGGCGAAGCCCAATGTGCATTTCATGGCGCTGGCGACGGCCACCGCGGCGATGATGTTTTTGTCTTCGACCGCCAGCATGGCTGCCGACCAGACCCAACCGGGCGATGGCAACGCAGCGGCCATCCGACTGGCAAAGCAATCACCGCTCGTGCGCTCGGCGATGCGCTATCTGATCGCTCAGGGCGAACGCATCGGCGATCGCACGCTGCGCACAGCCACGCTCGACATCCTGAAGAATCCGGCAACGTGCGCAGTGCATCGCCGCGGGCTGGCCACCGTACAGGCCCAAGATGCAGTGATCCAGACGCTTTTCGAGCAGGGTCTCATCAACCGCGCTGATGCGACGGCTTTCCCGTCGGGCGTGCGGGCTGCGATTTTCCCGCCGGTCCTGCAGGCAGATGCTGCCTGTCCGCAACTCCCGCAGCCGCTGGAATCTGCGCCGGGAAGTGCCTTCGGCGGACATCACTCCTACCCCGGTGGTCTACCGGTGCATGAAGCGAACAACGACCTCTACGACGAAAATCTTACCAAGCAATACCGCAGTGTCTACGGCTCTTCTGGACCGGGCGGACTGCCAGCCGTGGACATCGACGACGACGAGGAAGCGCAACACCATCACGGTGGTCGCGAGAGCAAGCGTCAAGGCGGTCTGCCCATCGATCAGGACGTGATACTGGCCGCGCCCATCTGGCATGACTGGGCAAAGACCATCGTGTTTCAGTGGAACGCCGACGGGAGTGAATTCACCGAGTTCAACTTCGGCGGCGCGGGGACCCAAGACGCCTGGGGTGCGGCCGGCGACTCGCGCACCGGCGGGCATCACATCCTCAGCATTGCCGAATCGATGGCGCGCGGCTTCTCGCCACTGATGGTATTGACACAGGCCAGCGCGCATTCGGCACCGACCCTCGGCAACGAGTTCAAGGTGGTCAACTGGCTGCGTGCGGCGGCGATCATCGCGCGCATCGATCCCGTGAAGGCGGGTTACCTCGGTAACGACAGCAGCGGGCGCCTGCGCCTGCCGCCACTCGGCAAACTGGGGGATGTCGATCTGACGGCCGGCGGGCAGACCAATCTTCGTGTCGAGTACACATTGCACAATCTGTCGGATGCCGACTTCACATTCTCCGGCCCGGCCGTTGCTTCCGTGAATGTCATCTTGACCAAGCTGGCGCCGGAGTTCGGCTACGACGCATCAGACGCGGCCACGTTCAACCTGCGATTTCGCAACCCGGCCCTCGCCTACCTCAGCGGCGAGCGTCTGCTGGTTCTGTACGGCACTAAGGGCCTGGACGCAGTGCGTCAGGAACTCACGCGGCTTAGGCAAACCGGAGCCATCTGATCCCCGAAGCGCCAGGGCGCACATCTCTCAAAGCGTCTTCACTGATTACGGCGTGGCGTTGTCCTCAAGCGGTGCGCGGCCGACGATCGCCTGTTCGGACGATGCGCGCGGAAAAGCGTCCCGTCATTTAGGCGGCCACTGGAGTTCGGACCCGTCGGACGGAGGCACAAGGACCGATGCAATTGCATCGAGCGTCAATGAAGAAATGAATTCCGAATCGGCGTATGTGATCTGTACCTTGCCCGTGTCCTGCTCAAGCAGCTGATCATCGGAGATTTTTGAGCCGTTCCCCGCTGCCCAGGCAGAGTCCCACAACAAGGCGAGATACCTGGCGCCGCTTGCCATGACCTGTGCTGTGGGCAGAGCCAATGCCTCATACATGGCATCGAGCACGGCGACGCGCGCTGTGCCCCCTGCCTCTTCGAAGACATCGAGGATGTGTGCCGGCGGCAGCGTCCGCGCAACCTGGTGCATCAGTTCGATGGTCGCCCTGGCAACTTGCGCGCCACTCCTGCACAAGGGAAGGAGCGCGGTTTGCTGCCTCAAGTCGAGCTTCACGCGGTCTAGCAAGTCGGGGGCGTGTCGAGAAACCATATTGGTCTCGAACGCACTGTGCACCCCTGCGCCGTAGGGAAGCGATACGCCTGTCGTGGGATCCGTTCTCGGGCTCGCACTTGACTTGTCGCCATCCGCCAAAGCCGAGCCATGCAGCGGCTGCGATGCGTCGCCCATGTAGTGGGCTGCGAGCCCGGCCGCCGTGACAAATCGAAGGACGTCACCCTCTCTCGCGAAGCCCACCATGGCATCAAAAAATTGCCAAAGCCGAAACGGCAGCAGGCCGCGTTTGAGCTTGTCTCCATATTGCGCGGCTGCAGCAGCGTCATGGTTCGCCTTGGCCAGGCTTTGCAGCTCGTCGTAGTAGGACAGCCAGGCTTGCACCGTCAAGTACTTCTCCGGATCGAGGCGGCACAGCTCTCTCAAATTCTTGCCGTGTGGCGCATAGTCAACATCGATGTCAGCGTAATGCGTTGGATGCTCGGGGCCATCGCTGCGGCCGGGACCGCCCGAGGTGTCGCGACCCCCGATCCGCCCGCCGCGCTGTTTGGGCAGCTTTTTCCAGATCTCGTCGGGCACGTCGGCGAGCGGCACAAACTGATCGCTTGCGCTGAGTTGCCCCACCGATTTGTCGAAGCCCCGATCGGCGATGTTCGATACGTCGAAGCTGAGAACCTGCGAATTGGCGAGCAGCAACTTCTTGAGCTTGGGCTCGCGGATTTGCTCGATCGCCAGAGCCGCGATGCTGTAGTGCCCTGTGCGTCCCCAGTAGCCAGAAACCCCACGGCTCAGGTCGGTGACCAGCTCTACGTCCAGCAGCTTGCACACGTTGCTCAGGCTGGTAGCCACAGCAAATGCAGCGCCTCGGGCCTGACCGCTCAGCACCTGACCACCCCATTCGACGGCGAAGGGGCGCAGCTGGCGCTGCGCCAGCGGCGTATCTTGTCTTTGGCGCGCCTGCGGGGACAAATCGAGATGCCACACCATTCCGGAATCGCCCGGGCGGGTTTGCTTCGCGCCATCGGGTGCGATCAGGAAGTCGCCGACATAG
The DNA here is from genome assembly GCF_035018885.1 of Variovorax sp. LG9.2. Lineage (NCBI taxonomy): Bacteria > Pseudomonadati > Pseudomonadota > Betaproteobacteria > Burkholderiales > Comamonadaceae > Variovorax > Variovorax sp. LG9.2. Next base: position 11,268 of record NZ_JASJXB010000051.1, read on the forward strand.
TCGTATCCACCGACGGATCTATGCCGGTAGAAAAGCGCCTTCACTCGACCGCGTAGCAAGCCCGACGCTGCGCCGTAGCCGAGCACTGGTTGATCGATCAACCTCAGAGAAAGATTGGCCTCGTTCACATCGGCCAACGATCCCAGAGGCGGCAGTGCATACGTGTTGCATGTCCAGTCGGCCGCGCGATCTACCCGCACCAGCCCGACATCGAGCGCGGCATAGCAGCGGCGTCCTGCAAAAGACGGGTAGACCTCTTCGAACGGGCGGCGTGTAAGGCATTTGTCGGTGCTGACGCCGATACGCGTCAATCCCTTGCGCGTGACGCTTTGAACCACCTCACCGGCGTCCCCGCTCGCATGCCGGGCCGTGAGCACGTAGGTGGTATGCCCGTCGGTGACGAGGCATCCGGCCGTGGCCGTATGCCTCTCTCCCTGAACGTCCAAGATGATGGGGCAACCTCCGCCGAGGGGATACGACGGCCTTGGCCCTTCAATCTCGGTCGCGTCGGCTTTGACTTCTTCGTCGCCTACTTCAACGACGCACACCGGTACAGCGCGACCGTCGGGCATGTACAGGGTCTTTGGCAGCATGAGGGAGGAATTGAAAGTCCCACCAGAACCAAACTCTGTTTCATCGGCCCACTTGCGCACGAACGCCAAAACACACGGCCACGAATAGTCGCGGACCTCCGAGTTGAAAAGCGTGCGCGCATACGTCTTTTTATTTGGCGGCCTCTTCCCCTCACCCGGCTTGCTTGGCCAATCCTCGTCTTTGCGGATCAAGTAGTAGCCAACAGCAGTCCCAACGACGTTGGCCTTGCTGAGAAGGTGATAGTGATAAGCATCGCGCGCTTCCAGCAGATCCTTCAAGGACATGCCGGCAAAGTTGTATTGGAGATCCAGGACGGACATGATTTTCCCTTTCAGAACGTCGACACGCTTGAATGCATCTGGGCGAGCGCCTGACGCTGAGCCCACCTCATGTTTCTCACAGCATCTAGACACCCTGATGACAGCCGCGGGCTACAGGCCCTTTTGTTGTTCGAGCACCTTTGCACCGTCGGCCAATGCGTGTCTGGCGGACTCATAGGCATTCAGGGAGGAAGCGAGCTCGGTTTCTTCCAGTGAAGGAGAAACCTCGCTGATGACCCAGACAAAACGTCCGCCTTCGATGCGATCGACGCGCAGCCGGAACATGGGTAATGTCATGATGGTCTCGGATGGGTAGAGGAGGCGCCTTCAGTGCACTTGCCCATGAGTCGCTTGAAGGGCCACACGCGCGCGTCATCCCGCTGTGCCTGAATTCCGCGCTGCACCGACAAGCGTAGAACCATGCGATGACAACCGAATGAAGACGCTCCTGCAGTCGGTGCCGTGCGGTGATGCCCGCGAATCAGCGCTACTCGCCACCGTCAGCCATGTGACGGTCTCAACCCATCCTGCTCATGTCCCGGATGTCATCCCGAAGAGAAGCGCGATCGCCTTTCGCCAACGGGAGGTTGATGAAAAGCTCGATCCTTCGCCGCAGCGAATAGAGAATCTGAACGGCGCCGTTGGCAGCTGCCTGCGGCTCTTTCAGCGCCGCCGCATCCGGCATCTCCCCAAAGCGCCGAATCCGGCTGACCTGGCCACGATGGCTCCTGCCCAAATTTCTCGACGTCCAACGTGAGGATGAATGAGGCCCTGGCCAGGTGGCGGGCCAGGAGATGGGAAAAAAATGCCGCCGCAATCATTGCCGGCGGCGGCATGCTCGCGCCGGCCAGCGCGCCCAAGGCCGCCCGGGTGAATTCTGTCCGTTATGTGGCGGGACCATGCGAATGACACCACCACAAAACCCTCACCCACTTGTTGAGGAAGTTGCAGGCCAGGTACGGCGCACACGACACGGACGTCGTGCGGTTGCGCGAAGCGGTGACGAAGCTTGAAGCAGCTCCGGGCCAGGACTTGTTGAGGCGTGTGGATGGACCGGCCTTTTTTTCCGATCGGGCAGCGCGACTGGCGCCTATGGCGGCCAAGACGGTGCGATGGGTTAAGCCACAGTCGCACCTTGCGGCGGGGCAGTGGTTACGTACTTTTAGCGCCCAGCATTCGAGCTCACAGTTCGGACGATTGTTTTTCAACTTGCATTGAAGCGCTGAGACAGAAAACCGACGTCGTATGCATGCGCTGTCGCTGTCGCAGTAGCGGCGGTGTCACAGTCCGCCTGCAGGATCAGGCTTCCTTTTACTGTCCAGGAAGTCTTGCATGTCCAAAGAAGCGCAAATGATCGCGGCTGCCGAAGTCGCGGACCGCTACATTGAAATCGTCCTGTCCGAAGAACCCGGTCTGCTTGTGGAGCGAGCGGCTGGCCAAGGTTCCAAGGACATCGCCAAATCGGCAAAGGCATTGGCAGAATTCCGCGAGCAACTCATCAAAGCCCTCGCTGACCAACCGCTTCCCGACATGGAGCAGGACGCCGATGCTGCCGGCGAGCGTGAGGACGTCCCAAAAGCAGAATAAGTCGACCAAGCCGGCAAATAGATTTTTTTGCATTTCAACTTCGAGTTGGCATCGAAGAAAGTTCGGCTGAGCCGCCCTGTAAGCAAATTCTTTGAGCGCGGCCGCGTCATCAATGCATGCTGCTACCGGAGGGTTGCATTGTCGGTTGGCGCGATTGCATCTTGTGTTGTGACTTTGCAAGTCACAGGCATGTCATAGCGTCTTCTTACATTGGTTCCATGCAGGGACGATCGCACATCGCGAATTCGTTGGCACTCGTACTCCGACCAGGAAGCTTCATGCACTCGATACGCCGTCTCTCTCAGTTCACTGCCGCAGGTCTGATCCTCGCGGCCTCTGCCTCACCCGCCTTCGCCCAGAACGTCACCGGCGCAGGTGCAAGCTTTCCGGCACCGCTGTACGCCAAGTGGGCCGGCGACTTCAACAAGGCGACCGGCACGCAGGTCAATTACCAATCTGTCGG
>NZ_JASJXB010000052.1:0-13675 GCF_035018885.1 Variovorax sp. LG9.2
CGACACTGGCCTACGTCAGCCCGATGCAGTTCGAGCAGGACTGGCTTGCCAATCAGCCACAGCAAGCCAATTCATGAGTTCGGCTATGGGGTACGGATTGCACGGGCAAGGTCAGTTCGACCCCCGCACGTCCAACCAATTTCCCCGCATGGGGGCTTGAAAGCCTGCTATTTAATCAATAGCAGTCTTTTTATTTTGGCGACGCGGTGAAAGTTTGGTGACAGTTGACCCCCCAATGGCTCATGACCTTCGTGATAGCCATCGTTGCACGCCTTCACGGTCTATCAACACCATGCCGTCAGGGTCGTGCAAAAACTCCCGGGGCTCTGTCCACTTGCCATCGCGCATCTTCATGCGAATGCAGTTTCTGATCGACCTGTAATGGTTGCGTACAGGCCCACGGTCACATAGCGTTCAGGCGCTAAGTAGACATGCGCTGCGGGCGGATGCGGGAAATATGCACCTAGAGCGCGCCTCAACAGTACGTCCGCGGTCTCGTTCATCGGAGCATTCTTTCGCACCATTTGAAGTGAGCGAGCACTGTACGGATACACAGTGTTACCGGAGAAACACGGATAAAGAGGCAAATGCGCCGAAACACCATACCTAGTGGGTGTGGGCCGGACCAGCACTAGCTATAGTGCTCCCAGAACGCAAAAGCCAAAGCTTGCAGGCTTTGGCTAAGCGCCCTTACCGTCGTCGGCTCGGGAGGGGGTCTTAGAACGATTTCCATCAGTCAAAGGACGATGCTGATGATAAATCGAACTCGGGTGTTCTGAAGCCGGCTTTACTTGCCGTTCGGCAGAAAGCTTCTATGTATACCCGTATCACGCACATCACCAAACCGCATCCGCACGACCCGCGAAAACGCATCCAGGAGGTCGGCCGCATGGTCGGCGGCATTGTCGAAGAGCGCTACACGCTCGATGAAGCAATCGTCAAAAGTGAGCGTGGCGACACGACGTTCTATGTCGAGCGCGGTGGCCGCATGGTTATCGTGGTGGTTGTTCCAAAAGGACTGCTGCATGACGCCTATCTCCGCACTGAACCCGACGATACTGGCGTTGACAACCTGTTGAGCCTTCCGCAGTTGCCGCAATTCAACGCGCTGGCCGGCTTGCTTGGCGCGGGTCCGGTCGGGCCATCGGGTGCCCCCGGGTACGGCTCGAACGCGCTTGCTGGACTGATCTACATGGGGATGAAATGAACATGCACAGCTACGGCCTTGCAGGCTTCAAATCGTCGCAGACAACTGCAGTCAGAGGGGCCGTGGCCGCGATGCCCGGCGTCCTCTCGGTATCGATCGGGCCGAATGGTCGGTTCACGCACGCGGTCACCTTTACGCGCGGTTCTGCCACCAACATGATCGAGGCCATCAACATCGCATTGGCCCCGTTCAAAATCATTGGCGTCAGACAGTAAGCAGGTCGCCAAGCCCGGGCCGCTGCTTAATCCGAAGCGCGGACCGGGCCCCAACCGTATGCAGCCGACTTTTTCAACATCGATAGGCTTTTATGAATGTTTTCATCAGTTGGTCCGGCGCCCGCAGCCACGCTGTGGCGCAAGTCCTTAAAGCGTGGGTAGAAGTCGTGATCCAAGCTGCAAAACCCTGGTTATCGTCCTCTGACATCGATCGTGGCGCGCTGTGGATGGGCGACATTAACCAGCGACTTCAAGAGTCGACTGTCGGCATCTTCTGCTTGACGCATGAAAACAGATCGGCGCCTTGGATATTGTTCGAAGCCGGCGCAGTCGCTAAGGGCGTGCATACAAGCCGCATTTGCACGCTGCTGATAGACCTCGAAACAACGGACATCAGCGGCCCTCTTGGTCAGTTCAACCACACGCGTCCAACCCGTGACGACATGTTGAAGCTTGCAAAGTCGCTGAATCGCGCGCTTGGCGACCTTCACCTCGAAGACGCACAACTAATTCGCTCGTTCGACGCGCATTGGGAGAAGTTTGAAGCCGACTTTGCTCGGGCACTTACCGAACATCCTTACAACGTCGAAGCCGCCGAGCCCCCAAGGACCGACGACGTTCTCGTAGAGATTCTCAACACTGTTCGGTCACTTGGCAGCCGTCTTGCCTCAGTGGAAAGCACGCTGCGAGAGCCGGCTCCTAGTCGCCCGCTCCCGCGTTCGTTACGCGACGGATTTGAAAGCGAATTGCCAAGCGGCACCGAAAGCGCCGAAGTATCAATTAAGTACGGCAGTCCTGTACGCCTGAGAGATATGGTGAGTGATACGCCTAGACGACGCGTCAAAGATCTGACCGGTGGCAGCGCATAGCAAGTCCCGGGAATCAGACGCTGTTGCTGTCTCTGAAATAGGTGATAGCTAGTTTCGAAAAAAAACCAAAATTGGTTTTTCAGGAAACCCGCCGAGCGGCGCCAAGCCCTCTAAGCACGCCGGCCAGGCTCGACGCGTCATCCGCCGATGCTGTGCCGATCGTGGTCTGTCGGCCACCGACGTTGATCGTGACCGAATGCGATGTACTGGCACCTGCGGCGCCCTCTGCCGTCTGCACCGCCTTGTTCCGTTCATCCGCCTTCTGACGCGCGATCGCCGCCGCCAGCGCGCTGCTTGTGGCTGTCTGCAGGCCAGCTATAGACGTGGTGGCCTCGCGACTGATTGACGCACCACCGCCCGCTTTCGTCATGTTGTCGAGCCATGTCTTTCCGTCGTCGGCCTGCTTCTTTGCGATCTGCAGGTCTTCAATCGACATCCCCTTATGCGCTTCGATCCGGCCATCGTCGACGAAGCTCGTGAGCGCCATCCAATTGCTCAGCGAGTAGCCGATCGCCAATGCCATCGGCGACTTCGCCGAGACCTGCGACAGCGTGGTGTTGAACCACTCCTTCAAGTCGCCCAGCATCGCAGCAGTACGTGCTTGGCGAACTTGCATTCGCTCGTGAGGTGGCTTGCCCCGGATCTCCGCTTCGACTGCGAAGACCTTGCCGATGCTTGCAGCGCCTGGTGCGCCAGCGTGCCGCCAAGCGTTCACCACAGTCGTCCTGTTCGGGTCTTGGCCCCAGCGCCGCCGAGTACACGGATCGGTGTGTCGTCACCATGAATCTTGTCGGCAGCCGACACGTATCGGCCAATACTTGACGCTATGGTGTACACCGTATCGATAGCTCTTATTTAACATAATCATTATTGTATTGTTTCAGTATGTAGGCCCCGAATAGTAATGTCGCGTTTGTCCCAAATAGAAATGTCGCATTGTTGCCTTGGTCCAGTTCCTGGATCCGAGGCACAGCGATGGCAACACCCGCGGCAACTATCACCATGTCGATGCGCGAAGTCGATCGTCTCAAGACCATCCAGGCTGTGGTCGACAGGATGGCGCGCGTGGGCCCAGCCGCGCAGCGGCTGGGCCTGAGCCGGCGGCAGCTCGAGCGGCTGATCCAGCGGTACAAGGATGAAGGTGCCGCCGGTTTGGTATCTCGCAAGCGAGGTCAACCCGGCAATCGGCAACTGGCTCCTGGCGTGGCGGATCGAGCCATCAGGTTGATCCGTGAGCGCTATGCCGACTTCGGCCCGACGCTGGCCTGCGAAAAGCTGGCCGAACGCCATGGCCTGACGCTCGGTGTCGAGACACTGCGAACGCTGATGACGGCAGCCGGACTGTGGACGCCGCGCAAGCAACGCGCAGCCAAGATCCACCAACCGCGCAACCGGCGTGCATGTGTCGGCGAGCTCATCCAGATCGATGGCAGCGATCACGAGTGGTTTGAGCAGCGTAATGTCCGTTGCACGTTGCTGGTGTTCATCGATGACGCGACCAGCCGGCTGATGCAACTGCACTTCGTGCCGACCGAATCGGCCTTCGCATACTTCGAGGCCACTCGGTCTTACCTCGAGGAACATGGCAAGCCGGTGGCGTTCTACAGCGACAAGGCCACCATCTTCCGCTCGGCGCGCGACTCGACCGACTTCGGCCGCGGCACGACGCAGTTCGGGCGTGTCCTCTTCGAGTTGACCATCGACATCATGTGCGCCAACTCGAGCCAGGCCAAGGGGCGAGTTGAGCGTGCCAACCTGACCCTGCAGGACCGCTTGGTGAAGGAGCTGCGCTTGCGCGAGATCAATACGCGGGAAGCGGCCAATGCGTTCGCACCGCACTTTATTCCAGACTTCAACGCCCGCTTTGCGAAGCCACCATCCAGTGAGTTCGATGCGCATCGACCGGTGCGCGACGACGAAGATCTTGAGCTCCTGTTCACCTGGCGGCTGCAGCGCAAGGTGTCGTTATCGCTGACGCTGCAACACGACAGGATCATTTATCTGCTCAAGGACACGCCGGCCACCCGCAAGCTGATTCATCGCTACATCGACGTCTTCGAGTACCCGGATGGACGGATCGAATTGAGAGCGGACGGGGTGAGCTTGGCCTATGAACGCTATGACCGCTTGCCCCAAATCGATACGGCTGCCATCGTTGAGAACAAGAGACTCGGCCATGCCCTGCAGGCTGCCTTGGTGCTTCAGATCCAACGTGATGATCGCCACGCATCGAACATGCCCTCAAGGACGAACACCGGTCAGGCTCCATACCCCAAGAAAGCCGTGCCTGGCAGCAAACGCTCTCGGCAGTTCACCGCAGACGATATGGAAGTTGCGATTCGCCTCGTCGGGCACCCCGCCCTGCCCGTCAAGGATCGAAAACCAAAAGCCATTTTGGAGTTCGAAACAGTCGATACGGCCTCCGGCTGAAAGGCCAGCGGAAGTGCTGAGGCCAGGCAGTCACCGAGTTCAGGGGATCCTCCTTAGAAGAACCAGAAACACGACATTTCTATTTGGGAGGAACTACGACATTTGAGTTCAGCGTTGACATTAACGGTTGACATCGAAAATCAGACACGGCCCCGATGGCGATCTGGACCACAAAGTATCGAAAGTCAGTCGCCGCGATGCGCTGAGGATTGCCGGCCAAGGAGTCCCGACAGTACCTTCGTTACGTGACAACAAGAGCGGTGGCAGCAGAACACCCACGCTGGGTTTGCCAAATTTTGCCAAACTTTCTATGATTCGATTCATGAGCACCATGAACATTTCGCTTCCGGACTCGCTGAAATCCTTTGTTGATGAGCAAGTCGTGCAGCGAGGCTATGGCACCAGCAGCGAGTACGTGCGAGAGCTGATCCGCAAAGACGCGGACCGGTTGCAATTACGCGGGCTGCTCTTGGAAGGTGCCGCTTCCCCTGCGGCGGCGCCGAACGACACTCAGTACTTCAGCAGCCTTCGCGAGCGAGTGCATGGTCGCACCCGGTCCGCAGAGCGCGGGTGAAGTCCAAGCCGATCGTCGCCCGTGAAAGGGCTAACCTAGATATCGACGCTGCGATTGACTATTACCTGGGCGAGGACGCCGTGCAGGCGGCCATGGGATTCATCGACGCCTTGGAGCGCGCCTACGCCCACATCAGCCGCTACCCAGCAACCGGCTCCAGCCGCTACGCGCATGAACTGAATCTTCCCGGGCTTCGCTCCTGGAAGCTGACGCGATACCCGTATCTGATCTTTTACGTTGAGTTCGAAAATTCCGTTGACGTTTGGCGAGTGCTTCACGGCCAACGAGACATCCCGGCGTGGCTGGGCACGGAGCCCGGAACGGGCGGAGTTTCGCAGTAGCGTTGGCCATAGGGGTAACCTGGCGCCGGCGGCTTGACGGGCTTGGTCACCCCACGCCGCGTGCTGCTCGTCTTGGCCTTGTTTTCCAGGGCCGTGGTGAGCGAAGCGCGCGTGTCTTCATGAACGGTCTTCTCCGCTTTGAACGGCAGCTGTAGATCTTCAAGTCGCTGTTGCAGCGACAGACCATGCGGCAGGCTTCGAGCTGGCTCGCTTGGTTGCGCTGAACTTGGGCTTTGTTGCGAGCGCCGCGGCCAGCAAGCGCTCCGTGGCTTCGCGTGCCTTCTTTTCCTCCAACAACTTCTGATGCAAGTCATCCAGCCGCTGTTGAAGAGCCTCGGCTTGGGGCTGAGCCTGCGCCAGCAACGGCGGATGAGCCCCAAGCTGATCCTGTATCCGCGCTCCATCTGTTGCGCTGCCCGCTGCGTCTCCCGCAGCAGCCGACTGCCACCGGTATGCGCTTCACCCCTCGTCCCGCTGATGAAGGCGATGACATCAGTCGCTCGTGATTCACTGCCAATGCTCTAACCGCCACCGCGTCGCTGCTTTAGCGCCTTCGTTGGCGCGACGCTGGCGCGCTTCTCGACCGCCGAGATCGCACGTTCCAGCAGCGCCTTCGTGACCTTGTGCGCGTCCGCCTCGCGCGCCAGCGCGCTGTCCCGATCGTTCATCCGCGCAGTCATTGCTTCCAGCGCCGTGCGCAACGTCGCATACTCACTCAGGTGCTTGGCAGCGACCAGTGCCGCGAAGGCGATCTCCCGCTCGAGCGACGTCTTGGCGGCCTGTGCGGCGAGGGCAGCTTCGCTGGCCTGAAGCTCGACCGCCTGTCGACGCGCAAGCTCCTTCGCTCCGGCGCCGGTAGCCACGCGGGCCTCCTCGCGGGCGCGGTCGATCTCCAGCAACTGACGGCGCTCTTGCGCGTCATGTCGTTCCTGCTGCTCCTTGAGTGACTTGGCATGGGCGGCACTGTGGGCCTCGGACTCCAGGCGCATCGCGTCGATCCGGCGCACCGAGAGGGCGAGGGCTGTCCGGGTCTCGTCGAGTTGACCGGTCAGGGCGCTGCGCTGCGCCTCCAGATCCACGGTCTGGCGCTGCGCAGCGGTCAGTGCCGCGCGGGTGGTGGCCAGCGTTTCTTCCATGCTGGAGCGCGAAGCCTCCAGGCTGCGCTCGCGCTCGCCCAGTGCGACCTCGCTGGCCTGCAATGCGGCGCGGTCTTCCTGCAGCTGCACCCTGGCGGTTTCGATGCCGACCTCGGCAATGCGTTCGGAATGCCGCAGTGCGCTTTGCCAGAGCTCGCGCATCGAATCGAGCACGGGAGAGGGGAAGCCAAGGATCTGCTCGACAGAGGCGGGGCCTGTTCCCGTGGACAGCGCCATCTTCTGCTTCCACCAGGCGTCCAGCATCGGGCCGATCGTGTTCGGCGAGCCCCGTCCGAGCTTCTGGCGCGTGCGCTCGTTGGTGGGACGGATGCCCTCCAGCCATAAGGCGTCGCAGGCTTCGGACACGTCGTCCTGCTGGACGCCGCGCGAGGAGGAAAAGGTTCTTTGTTCCATGAATTATTCCGGGGATGGCGTGGTGCGTGAAGCGTGGGCAAGGCCGGCGGCGATTTCTTCGGCACTGCGGACCCACTTGAACTGGAACTTTGACTGGACATTCATTTCTAGGCTTTCCTGCGCGCCTCTGCGACGCGAATCTGCAACTCGACCACCAAGCTACACGCGAAACCGCGCACAAAACTTGGTTGCCCTATCTACCACGGATAAGGTAAACTTATCCGTGGTAGACGGTGTACGACATAACAAATGGTACAACACAGGATAACGTTTTGTATAGACCGGCATGGGCGAAATCCGGTTATGTCAAATGGATGCGGCTGAAATCGCACCGGTGAACGCGCCAACAATGAGGACGACGATGAACTTCGACCCCGAAAAAACAGCTGATGAAAAGGCTGATGCAAAGGCAGATGCAAAGGCAGATGTCGGCAGTCATTCCAGCGGCCGCGTGCTGGCGACCAGCGCCACGCCGGCGACCTTGAAAAGCAGGTTCGACCTCGAGGCGGCCGCCGTGAGCGATGCCACGGCGCGGGCCGCCGACGAGCTGGCCAAGGAAGGCCGCTCGGAGAACACCGTGGCCTCCTATGCGGGCGCGCTGCAATACTGGGCCGCCTGGTATGCGCTGCGGCGCGAGACGATGCTGGTGGACCTTCAGGGGGACTCGGACACCGAAGCGGAGATCTTGCGTGCCTGGGGGCCGTCCAGCCTCACGCTGCCCGTCGCCTTCCCGGTGGTGGTCACCTTCATCACCGACCATGCCGAGCGCAAGTCGAAGTCGACGCTCTCGGGCCTCACCTGTGAATTGCCGCCCGAGGTTGATGCGGCGCTGGTCAGAAGCCGCGCCAAGGGCAAGCCCGGCCCGATGAAGCTCAGCACCCTCCTCCACCGGGTGAGCGTGCTGTCCAAGGCGCACAAACTGAGCGGTGCGGCGAGCAATCCCTGCCAGGACGAGCGCGTCAAGGCGCTGCTCGACCTGACGCGGCGCGCCTACGCCAAGCGCTCTGCCCTCGCGACCAAGCAGACCGCCCTCACCGCCGACCTGTTGGCCCAGTTGCTGGCGACCTGCGACCGCACCCTGGCCGGCCGGCGCGACCGCGCCCTCCTCACCTTCGCCTGGGCCACCGGCGGCCGCCGGCGCTCGGAGGTCGAAGCCGCGACGCTGGAGAACCTGCAGCCCACCGGCGAGAGCTTCGTCTACCGGCTGGGCCACTCCAAGGCGAACCAGCTGGGGCAGGATCTGCCGGAGAACTACAAGCCCCTGGTGGGCTCCGCTGCCGAGGCGATGCGCGACTGGCTCGGCGCCCTGCGTGCGGCCAGGATCACCAGCGGGCCGATCTTCCGGCGCGTGCTGGCGGGCGACCGCATGGGCACACCGCTGGGCGCCGAGGGGGTGCGGTTCATCGTGAAGTCACGCTGCGCGGCCGCGGGACTGGACGGCCGCTTCTCGGCGCACTCGCTGCGCTCGGGCTTCGTGACGGAGGCCGGGCTTCGCGACATGCCGATCGGCGAGGCCATGGCCATGACGGGGCACCGCACCGTGGCCACCTTCCAGGGCTACTACCAGTCGGCAGCGATCCGGCGCAGCAAGGTGGCCAGCATGCTGGATACGCCGCCGCCGAAGGACGCGTAGGCCGGGGCTCGACAGGTTTGCGCTAGTAGTCGGACTGTCTGATGCACATTTCACCTGCAGACTATGGGCGACAGCTTCGTTTAGCGAAGCGACCACTCGCGGGCTCAAAACATCAAAAACTACCAAAAAATATCGTACTCTATGATCTACCGGGTATACATGCTTATACTTTGTTAGATTGTCATAGATATGGAGTCGACTATGGATCCCGTTCGGAACCCTTTTGCGCCGGGGGCAGGCAGCCAACCGCCTGAGCTTGCGGGTCGTCAACCCATTCTGGATGAAGCGAAGGTAGCAATCCAGAGGGCGCTTCTCGGGAGGTCCAGCCGCTCACAGATGCTGCTGGGGTTGCGGGGCGTTGGCAAGACTGTCCTGCTGAACAAAATTCAGGAGATTGCTGAAGCGGAAGGTCACATCACATCTTTTATAGAAGCGCCCGAAAACAAGCGATTGGGCGAGCTGTTGACCCCTCGTATCAGCCAAGCGCTGCGCAAGCTTTCGCTCACCGAAACGGCCAAGGTAAGCGCAAACAAAGCCTTGCGAGCCCTGAAATCCTTCGCGAGCGTTTTCAAAGTCTCCTACGAGGGGGTGGCTATATCCGTGGACCCTGAAGTTGGCGTTGCCGACAGCGGCGATCTGGAGACGGACCTTGCCGAGCTGTTCGTGCGGGTGGGAGAGGCTGCTCTCGCTGCCGGCAAGGCGTGGACGATACTTGTCGACGAAGTCCAGTACCTCAAAGCAGAGGATCTGGCTGCACTGATCGTCGCGCTGCACAAGGTCAACCAGAAGGGTTTGCCCGTCCTTTTCTTCGGAGCGGGGTTGCCGCAGGTGGCGGCGCTTTCTGGCGATGCGAAGTCATACGCCGAGCGGTTGTTTCACTATCCAGTTGTGGGAGCGTTGGAGCTCGCAGATGCCAGGACGGCAATAAGGCAGCCAGTTGAAGACGAAGGTGAATCCATCACCAGCGATGCGTTGGACGAGATTTTCGCAAGGACTCGTGGCTACCCTTACTTTCTTCAAGAGTGGGGCTACCAGTGTTGGAACATCGCGGAAACAGGCGCGATCACTATGGCAGACGCGGCAAAGGCGGCAAGCGATGCAACTAGGCGACTGGATGAAGGTTTTTTCAAAGTACGATTCGACAGACTGACACCCAAGGAGCGCGAATATGTCATCGCGATGGCCAAGCTTGGCAATGGCCCATATCGCTCCTCAGAAGTTGCAGAACGCTTAGGCGAAAGCCATCAGAGTCTTGGGCCGCGGCGCTCGCAGATTATCAACAAGGGAATGATCTACAGCCCGTCGCATGGCGATATCGCCTTTACCGTGCCAATGTTCAACGAGTATCTGATCCGCAACTTCGACAAGGACCTGTAGCTGCGAGGTCAGGGTAGGTTGAACACCTGGCTCACTTGTACTTCGGCACTGTCCGCAAAAATGGGGGTGCAGCGGATTTCTTGGACTACCTTTGGAGGTAGTCCAAGAAATCCGCCGCACCCCCTCTGGGTCAGATATGAGCCGGCGCCAACACACGATGCCAGCGTCGGCGTTAGTTGGTAGTTGCTGGGAGAATCACAGCCACGCGGGCAGCGTCAATCGCGGCGATGGCAGAGGGCCTCCTCACCCGTCCTCGGCTATGGTCGCGGGGTTCAGCTTGGCTAGCGCCGTTTCAACTGTTTAATCTGTATTGATGTCGGCGTTCGCGTTGTTTCGAGCAAAGCCTTCGTCATGGATCTGAAAGGTCTCGGACGTTGCGGGACGGCTATCGGCTTCAAGCACGCGCCATTGAACCCGTCCGTCGGGCGTCGCGATGAGCAAGGGCAGCCCCATCGCGCGACTCCAGCAAATGCGGCTGTCTTTGTCTTGATTCGACAGTCGATACCAGCGACAGTCCGCAATGGCTGGGCCAACGCTCCGCAGCGCAGCGGTTTGGCGCAACTCGTAGGGGCCCGACGGTCGGGTCAGGCCATGGCCCATACCGAACCAGTCGACAAAGTGACCCACGCGATAAAGATTCGTGCGATCGACGTCGGTGCGGATCTTCCGGCGAAGGTCGAGAACAGCCATGCGCCACTCCGGATCGTTCGCTGATCTGTTTACGAAGGTTTCGACAGCATCATCCGTCCGGCGCCTCAATCGTATTTCGTGGTCGCGCCAAACCTCCAGCTGATGCGTGGTTCCGGCAGACACGTAAGCGGCTCGAAAGTGCATCGAAGGCGCCGCGCCGTCGGCGTTAAACACCTTGTCGAAATCCAGGCGAGCAGCCGAAGCCTCGGAAGCGTAGGCCGATGGGTTTACGGAAGCGAGAATGACCGCAAAAACGACAGCACTCGCACCGCATGCAAGCTTTTTTGCACGGGCGAGAAAGTCAATCATGAAGGTCTGCATGGCGTTACTTGCGAATCGCCTGTGCGTAGTCGAAGTAGCGATATGTTTTGCCATCCACCGAAAGATCCTTGACCGCCAGATTGATCGAATAGGTGCCGACGGTGAGTGCGGTGTCAACGGCTGCACCGCTCGGGTCGGTCGGGAGCTTGAACACAAGGCCGGTGGCCGCTGTGGGCGGCGTGACCACGCTGGTTTTGACTGTCGGCGCGCTCGCGTTGACGGGTGTGAGCAGCGCTTCGTTCAGGACTCGGCCGTCAGCCTGCGGCATCGACTGCCCAAGGATGTAAGCCACCGTGGGAGCGACATCGACGTTGCCGGTGGGGGTACTGACCGTCACGCCCGAGCGGAACGCGGGGCCACTGGCCAGAAGCGTGTTGTGCACGTCGATCGGGCTGAAGCTGCCGTGCATGCCGCGATTGCCGCCAAAGCTTTCAAACTCGATGCCCGGCAAGCCGTTGATTTTTTGCTGGGCATCCCAGCTGAAACTGACCACCACGTCGGGCTGACCCTTGTTCTGGCGCGTACTGTTCTCAAGGTTGACCATCGACATCGGTAGCGTGCCGGCCAGGGCGCCGTAGCGACTGTCCACGAACACCGACCCGAACTCTTCACGAGACTGCAGGAAGCGAACCAGGTTGCCTACCGTGGTGGCGTCATGGTCAGGTACGTAGAAATAGTCCGAGCCGCCGTTGGCCGCGATCACGATACCGGTCGATGGCACAGCAGCTGGCACCTTGAAGCTTGCCACCGGGGTCGCCAACGTGCCGCTGATGGCTTGGAATTTGGTGTTTGCAGTTCCGCAAAGTGTGCCCGTCGTGTCCACGCTCACGGGATAGACAGCCGAACCATCTGCCTTGATACCGGCCATCGGTGTGGTGGTGCAGCCATTGCCATCGAAAGCTTTGAAGCCGGCGAAGGTCAGCAGGTCGGCCGACCGGACGTCACCCGATACGGAAAACCCGTTGAGCGCGTCGACACCTGCCAGAGCGGCGTTGGTGACACCTGCGGTCACCGAGGTGCTGGGCGTGATTGCACGCAAGGGGAACAAGGCGGTCGGTCCCGAAACATTGCTGTGGGCGTGATCTGAGACGACGATGATGTTGGTGGTGGCATCCAGTCCAGCGGCTTTCAATCCTGCCTGCAACTCGCCGAGCCGGGCGTCCTGTGAAGCCAGCGCCTTTCGGTAGTTCAGCGAGCCGGGGCCGTACGCGTGCTGGGTGTTGTCAGGCGTGCGAAACCAGATCAGCGACAGATCGGGAAGCTTCTTTGGAAGGATGTAGTCGGTGTACACCTTCATCATGTATTTGTTGGCGCCGTCTTCGGGGGCGCCTTGCGTCGAGTCGGTTGCATCGCGTGCCTGGACGCCGTTGGGCAGCGCAAAGGTCAAAGCACCAGCGCGAGCTGTCGGATTGCCGTTTGCGGCCGTGAGTGTGAGCGTGCCAGCGGGATAGGCGAATCCCGTGTTGGCGGGCAATGCGAAGTTCGCTGTTTGGAGCTCGGTCGCCAGAGTCAGCGGCAGCACGGTGTTTTCATCAAGAAAGAACCCACCCCGTCCAAGATCTTGCAAGTACGCAGCGCCCGACTTGCCGATCGCCGCGGTTTTGAGGCCGGCATCCTGTGCAGTCTTGAAAAGTGACTTCACCAGCAGCAGCTGGCCTCCATAGTAGTCATTGAGCGTGGTGAGTACCGCGTAGTCCTCGGTGAATACGGGATCCACATAGTCCTGTGCGGCGCCTGCGGCAGACTTGCCGATCGGTACCGGCTGGGCGGCGCTGGCCTGTGGCGGCGTCCAGAACGTATTGCCGTAAAAGCCGCTTGATTTCGGAAAGGAACCCGACGCGAACGACGAACTGTTCATCATCGTGAACGTGGGGTACGTGGAGTGGTTGTCGGCAAACTGGACACCTCGTTGCTGCAGTGCAAAGAGGTTTGGTGTGTCGGCAGCGGTGACGGAGTCGGGGCGCAAGCCGTCCCATACCATGACGATGGTGCGCTTCGAAGCGACCACCGGCGGGGTGACTGGCGCGACTGGCGGCGCTGGCGTGACCGCCGGGGGCGTCGTTGCAACAGATGTCGACGACGGCACAAAGCCGCTGTACCCCGACCCACCGCCGCCGCACGCGTAAAGCAAAGCGGCCGTAACCGAAGTGACAACCCAAATGGCTTTTGATTTCATGTTATTCCGCGAAGTTATGTACTACGAAAGATTGTTTATTCAACTGGTGACAAATTCATGACGCCGCGCCTGCGCCCTGCCGAACGGTGTCTCGCGGGGGGTGCGGCCGCATTCCAGGTCACCCGTCCGAGACTTGACCGCAGAGCCTGAAGTGAGGGCTTTTGGCGGCGCGCAGGTCGCCGTTGGCTGTATACCCGTTCGGGCGCTACTTCAGAGCGACGGTCTTGCCCGACGTGTCCTTGATATCGCCCCACGACTTGGCAATCGCGGTCTTCACGCTGTCGGGCATCGG
>NZ_JASJXB010000053.1:0-13245 GCF_035018885.1 Variovorax sp. LG9.2
GGCCGCCCCGCCGCCAGCGGCCCCGCGGCCCGCCCCCCGCGGGGGCCCGCGACTCCATCGCAGCGCGGATGCCGGGAGCAGGGCGGGCGGGATTTCGTGGCACACGGGCAGCGCCTCAGGACAGCGCGGGCTGAAGCGGCAGCCCGGAATGTGCACTGAAGGATCGGGGATGCTGCCGGCAATCGACTTCAGCCGGCCGGGCTCGCCATCCAGCCGTGGAATGGCAGCCAGCAGGCCGTCCGTGTAGGGATGCAGCGGCTGGCCGAAAAGGTCCAGAACCGACGCCGACTCGATCACCTGGCCGGCGTACATCACCACCACACGATCCGCGAACTGCGCAATCACCCCGAGGTCATGCGTGATGAGGACCACCGACATGTCGAGCTCCGACTGCAGCTCTTTAAGCAGCTGAAGGATCTGAGACTGGATCGTGACGTCGAGTGCGGTGGTTGGCTCGTCTGCTATCAAAACCTTGGGTTGGCACGCGATGGCAATGGCGATGACGACGCGCTGGCGCATCCCGCCAGAGAGACGGTGCGGGTAGTCGTCGATGCGCCGGGCTGCATCCGGAATGCGCACCAGCCCCAACAGCTCGATCGCCCGCTTGCGAGCCGCGGCTGCGGTCAGCCCCTGATGCAGACGCAGCGGCTCGATGATCTGGTCGGCGATGGTCAATACGGGGTTCAGCGACGACATCGGGTCCTGAAAGATCATCGCGATCTCGGCACCGCGGATGCGCCGCATCTGCGGCTCGGGCAGCTTGAGGAGATCGCGATCGTTGAAGACGATGGTGCCGCTGGAGATCCGGCTCGTCGCACGCGCGTGCAGCCGCAAGATCGACAGCGCACTAACGCTCTTGCCGCTGCCCGATTCGCCGACGATGCCCAAGCATTCGCGCCGACCGATGCTGAAGCTCACGTCGCGAATGGCGGAGACCCAGCCATCGTCACCGCGGAACTCCACGGTCAGGTTGTTGACTGCGAGCACGGGTGATTCGGGTTGCCCCATCGGTTCCGGCACCACCTCAGGCCTCCACTTTCAGCCGCGGGTCGAGCACGTCGCGCAGACCATCGCCCAGGAGGTTCATGCCCAGCGCAGCCAGGCTGATGGCCAAGCCCGGAAACAACATGATCCACCAGGCCTCTATCGAATAGTCACGGCCTTCCGCGATGATGTTTCCCCAACTCGGCGCCGGCGGCGGCGGGCCGATGCCGAGAAAGCTGAGCGCGGCTTCGGCCAGGATGGCGTAAGCAAAAACGAAGGTCAGCTGAACGACCAGCGGCCCCATGCAGTTGGGCAGGATGTGCCGGAAGATCATGCGCAGATGGCCGGCGCCCGAAAGGCGTGCTGCCTCGACGTATTCCATCTCGCGAATCACCAGCGTCGAGGCGCGCGTGATGCGTGCCGTGCGCGGTATGTACGCGACGGTCAGCGCGACGATGACGCTGGTGGTCTGCGGGCCAAGCGCTGCGCTGATGCCGATAGCCAGGAGGATGGCGGGGAACGCGAGCAGCGCATCCATGAAGCGCATCAAGGGCGAATCGAGGCGGCGGAAGTAGCCGGCAGCAATGCCGATGAAGGCGCCGATGGTGCCCGATGCCAGCGCCACCGAAAGCCCGATGAACAGCGACAGCCGCGCGCCTTGCAGCACGCGGGTCAGCATGTCGCGGCCGAACATGTCGGCACCGAAGAGCATCGTGCTCGATGGCGGCTTGAAGCGGTTGCGCATGCGCATCGCAGTCGGGTCGAGACCGGTGAGCATCGGACCGAAGATCGCGGCCAGCACCAACAGCGTGACGATGACCAGGCCGATCACGAACGAGCGATGCTTGAAGAGTTTGCGAACCAGCCGCAGCTTTCGCCGGGGCGCGAGCAACTGCGCGGGGCCTGCCGGCTGTGCGTTGCCATTGGATGTCGACAGCACCGCCGCCTCAGTCATAGCGCACCCGCGGGTCGACCAGCGTGTAGGCCAGGTCGACACAGACATTGACGAGCACGAAGGCGAAGCCCAGCAACAGCATCGTTCCCTGGATCAGTGGGTAGTCGCGCGCCATGATTCCTTGCACCACCAGCCGCCCGATACCGGGCAGCGCGAACACCTGCTCGATGACGACCGAGCCGCCGATGAGCAGCGACAGGATGATGCCGCTCACCGTGACCACCGACATCAGGGAGTTGCGAAAGGCATGTTTGCCGATAGTCACCCACTCGTTCAGACCCTTGGCGCGCGCGGTGCGGATGTAGTCCTGGTCGAGCACGTCGAGCATGCTGGAGCGCGTCATGCGCGCGAGGTAGCCGATCTGGAATAGCGCGAGGATGGCGGCCGGTTGCACCATCGATCGCAGCCACGGGCCGAAGCCTTGCGACAGCGGTGCATAGCCGGAAGAGGGCAGCCAGCGCAACTCCACCGAAAAGACGATGACCGAGATGATCGCGATCCAGAAGCTGGGGATCGACACGCCGATGAGCGCGACGCCCATCACGGCCGAATCGATCCAGGTGTTGCGGTAGTAGGCCGCGATGATGCCGAGCGCGATGCCGACCGGCACCGTGATGGCAAAGGCCAGCAGCGCGAGCGACACCGTCACAGGCAGCCGGGCGATCACCGCGCTGAACACGCCCTGGTTCAGCATCAGCGACTGCCCGAAATCGCCGCGTGCCAGATTGCCCAGCCAGGCGATGAGCTGCTCCCAGATCGGACGATCGAGTCCGAGCTGATGACGCAGCTTGTCGATGGCTTCGGGCGATGCGTCCGGGCCGGCCATGACCACCGCTGGGTCGCCCGGCAGCATGTGCATCAAGACGAACGCGAGTATCGCGACCAGGACGATGACCGGAATCGCCTGCAGCAGCCGGAAGATGACGTTGCGCGCCACCGTTACTTCAGGCTGACGTTCCAGAAGCGCGGCAGATAGAAGCTCGCGAAGTTATCGACCTTCTTCTTGTTGAAGGCGTTGATCGTGCCCATGTCGACGATCTTGATCATGTAGGCCTGTTCGAGCACCTGCTTCTCGATGACGTCCCATGCTTCCTTGCGTTTGCCGGCGTCCAGCGAGGTGTAGAACTTTTCGTAAGCGGCGTCGAGGACAGCGTCGTTCTTCACCTGCGGGAAGGTGTAGAACATCGTGCGCCACTGCTGCGGACCGAGCAATGGGTTCGAGCAGAAGCTGGTGGTCGACACGTTCCATGTCCCGGTGCCGCGCTGCATGTTGCTGGCATTGGTAGTCCAGTCGACCACGTCGACGTTGACGTTCATGCCGGCCGCCTTCATCAACTCCGACAACACGAGGATCGAGGTGCGGAAGTTGGGGTAGTTCGACGTCGTTTGCAGCGTGATCGGCTCGTTCTTGTAGCCGGCTTCGGCCAGCAGCTTCTTGGCTTTGTCCGGGCTTTTCTGGTCGTAGTAGACCTTCATCTTGTCGCCCTGGTAGTACGGGCTGAACGGGTACACCAGCGAGTGGTTCATCTTGGCGATCTGGCCGGTCGCGGTCGAGATTTCTTCGACATCGACCACTGCGTTGATGGCCTGGCGGATCTTCGGATTGGCCGTCGGCCCTTGCGAGCTGTTGACGATGAAGACCTGCATGCAATACGGGAACACCGTCTGCGTCTGGATGTCCGGGTCGCTGGCAAATCGCTTGGCGAGTTCGGGCGGGATGCTGGCTGCGACATCGACGTCGCCGGCCTGCAAGGCGGCGACACGGGCGTTGGCTTCTGGGATGAATCGGTAGCGCACCGAGTCCACGTAAGCGATGCGCCTGCCGGCATAGCCGTCGATGCCCTTGTAGCTTTCGTTGGCGGTGTAGTCATCGAAGCGTTCGAGTACCAGGTGGCTGTCCTTGGTCCACTCGCCCAACTTGAACGGGCCGCTGCCGATCACGTCGGCACCCCGCGCCGGCTTGTCTTTTTGCGAGGCCGGCAAGATGACGAACGGATACACCGGGCTCTTCAGGATGTCGACGAAGACCGAGTTGGTCTTGTTGAGTTTGACGATGAACGTTTCGGGGTCGGGCGCTGTCGCGCTGGCCACGTCGCTGAAGATCACCGCGTTGGGGCTGATCTTGCGATAGCGCTCGAAAGAGGCGAGCACATCGGCAGAGGTCAGGACGCTGCCGTCATGAAACTTCACGCCCTTGCGGATCTTGAAGGTGAAGGTCTTGGCGTCGTCTGCAATGGTGTAGCTCGACGCGATCATCGGTCGCGTCTCGTAGTTTTCACCGACGGTGATGAGCGAGTCGTACAGGTGGTGAATCACCTCCAGCTCGACCGCGCTGCTCGACACATAAGGGTCGAGCGTGCCCGGCCCCGACACATAGGCATAGCGCAATTGGCCACCCTTTTTCTGTGCGTGGACCGGCATGTTCGCCGCAGCTGCAAAGAGTGCGGCAATGGCCGCGACAGTCACCAACTTCTTAAAGATCGTGCGAACGGACATGCCTGCTCCTTAGGTGAAGAGAGAGAGTCAATTTATATGATATATCGGCCAAGCGCCATCACCTGCAAGCGACGTGCCAACGCAGTTCAGGTTTTGTCGGTGAAGCGCTTCAGCACGTTGCGGGTGATCTTGCTCGTGAAGAACTCGTTGCGCTTCAGTCCCATGATCCATTCGCAAGTGCCTGCGGTGACGACCTCGCCTTTGCCCCGCGGCATGTGCACCAGCATGCCCGAACCGTATCGGGCCTTGGCCAACGATTCTTCTGATTGATCACCATAGAGCGACATCGACGCGCCCCGCATGTCGCTTTCGCCGAGGTAATAGCGGTAGCCCTCCTCGGCGAACATCGATTCGACCTTCAGGGCCGGTGACATCGCCAGGATGGAGACACTCGCCGGCGCACCGTCTTCGCCGGTCGGGTAGGGCAGGCCGTAGCGAAAGGTGTAGTCGAGCCCATCGACCTCGTACGAAAAGATGTTGGCAGACGCACCGAAGATGTCGCCGTAACCCAATTGCGTGCCTTCAAAAACCCAGTGGTCTTCCCGGTACACGGTAAAGCCCTTGGAGCCGCGCGGTGCGAAGCCGCCCCACGATGCGTAGATGCCTTGCAGGCCGTTGACGCCAACCGTCGTCGCGCCCGGCCAGTTCACCACCTTGCTCTCCCATGCGCAGGTCAAAAGGTGTTGCTTGTCGGTGCCGTACACAGGGTCTTCGGCGTAGCGGGCCTTGTAGCAAACCTGGCGCGTGCCGTTGTCTTCGAGCCGAACCTGCCACATGAAATTGCCGCCGAAGCGCGCGAGCGAGCCGCCTTCGTCGACGAAGCGGTCGATGCGCGTACGCATGTCATGCGTCCAGTATTCGTCGTGACCGACGATGACCACCGCCTTGTAGCGGTCCAGGATCTCGGGCCGGTAGTGCAGGTCGGTCTGCGTGATCATGTCGAAGGCGATGCCTTCGCGCTCGGCCCAGGTCACGAAGTGGCGGTCGTACTGCGCCCATCCGGACGCTGCAAAGAAGTACCCGTAGCCGTAGCTCCAGGCCCAGTCTTTCGGGTGATAGCGCGGGGCAGTCAGCGGGTCGGGAACCGGCTCGGCGCAGATGCGCGGTGCGCCTTCCGGCAACCACACCATGCCGCGCGTCCAGGGCCGCAGCAGGCTCAATTCCGGTGACGACGAATTCTGGTCGGCGCCGTCGACGCCGATGTAGCTGCTGGCGCCGCCCCAGTCGTTGTAGGCCATCCATGTCGAGGTCGGCAAGATCATCAGCAACTTGGCGGTCTGCGTTTTTTCGGTCGGGCGCACGACGAAGAAATGATGCTGCACGTAGCGTCCGCCGTCGGGCCGGATGCAGGTCGAGATGATCTTGTAGAAGCCGGAGCGGGCGTCCGCTGGAATGGTCCAGCGCAGGCTTTCGGGCCATTGGCATCCGGCCTTGTAGGCGTCTTTAGGGGCGGCATGGAACACGCCGGGCAAGTCGTCCTGCTTGAAGACGGTTTGCGGTTCCAGTCCATCGAGCACCACTTCGAGCATCCAGACCGGTGCATAGGTGCTGCTGTGGAACGTGACCGTGTCGCCCGGATCGTACGAAATCGCATCGGTGTACGTGTGCACCTCGGGCCACGACGGATCTTCGCGAGGGCCGTCGTACCAGCGCCGATCGGACCACCCGCTGTCCGCGTACATCGGACCGATGCTCGGCTGCCCCATGTTGATGGCACGGATGCTGCGTCCGTCTCCGTTTGCGCGCTGACCGAAGGAGTTGACTCGCTTCGGTGGAGTGGAAGAGTCAGGCGTTGGGGCTGCCGGGTCGGGTGCGTCGCTCAAGGTCATGCTCCTGAAGAGATAGCTCGCAGGTTATATGATATATCCGGCGGAGCGCAAGAGGTTTGAGCCGGAGCTTTGCTTCAGTCTGCCGGAACCATCGCGGTGCGGGTCGAGGCTGCTGAGATCACATCCCAGTCGTAGTGCATCGGCACCATCTTGCATTGCGACCAAGCCGCGTGCTGGTCGGCGTAGTGCGGGCTTTCGGGTTGACCTGAGACGCCGCCAAACACGATCCACTTCGAGTTTTCCCAAGCGCCGACGTCGAACACGTAGCGTGCGACCGCCCCGTAGAGCGCCTTCAACCCTCCGGTCGACAGGCTGCCGTTGGCCATCACCGTGTCGTTGTCGCCGCCGACTTGCGCGCCGGGCGGATTCAGCTGCGCAGCGGCTTCCGGGAACTGCGCGGCGAGCGGATGAGACAGCGCTGCCGTATGGTGTTCGCCCCAGGGGCGACCATCGAAAATCCGTGCTGCGCGAGCCAGCGCTTCGGCGAAAGCGTCTGACCACTGCGTGCCACCGAGCAGCGAACGGTCGTCGGTGCGGAGAAGGTTCGGCAGCGTCCACCAGAGCTGATTGACCGGCACAACGCCGGGAGGAACTTGGGTGAACGGATCGCTCTTGGTCGCATTCAGTCCCGAGCGCTCAAGCAGCACGCCCGCCAGTTGCCAACGCATC
Organism: Variovorax sp. LG9.2; assembly: GCF_035018885.1. NCBI lineage: Bacteria > Pseudomonadati > Pseudomonadota > Betaproteobacteria > Burkholderiales > Comamonadaceae > Variovorax > Variovorax sp. LG9.2. The sequence continues at coordinate 6,934 of NZ_JASJXB010000053.1, forward strand.
GCCGCATAGGCCGCGGCCGCGACCGAGTCCGCCGTCATGCGTGCGTCCCAGTCGACGATCAAAGCCTGCATCCGGCCGGCCTCTGCGGGTTGTGGCGGCAAGTCGCGCAGTCGTTGCTGGAACAGCGGCGCGGTCAGGCTGAGCACATCGCCATGCATCGCGGCCATGTCGTCGACCGTTGCTGAAGGCAAAGCGGCGAGTCGTGTCTCTAGCCGACGGGCGCGATAAGAGGGGTGGCAGTCGGTGCAGAAGTAGTGGCGGTCTCCCGGTTGCTCCGCAATGAAGCGGTTGTTTGCGGTGGCGAGGTAGCCGCGTGGCGGGTCGAACGTTTTGGGCATGTCGTCCCAGGGGATCTCGCCTTTCCAATCGTAGTCGCCGGTCCAGCCCGGCACGGGCAGCCAGCCGTTGAGGCGCGGGCGGTGCGGCACCACGGCGCGCACCAGGTGACCGATGCGGCCATCGACATCGGCTGCGACCAGGTTGTGATCGATCAGGCCCCAGCCGCGGGTCGCTTCGAACAGCGCATCGACCGTCTCGGCCTTGAGCATGCGCGGCAGGCAGTCGAAGGATCGGTCGGAGAGGGCGAATTGAGCCGACCGCAGTGCGATGGCGCTGCCATTCGTGGGGGAGCCGGCAACGATCGGCCCATGTCGGGTCTCGACGATATCGATGGTCACGGGCTCGGCGCCACGCACCGTGATGACCTCATTGCGCACGGTGCTGTCGAACCACTCGTCCTTGTACCGATAGCGCGCACCGCCGTCCTTGAACTGCTCGACGAAGAGATCGTGTATGTCGGCGAAGGCGTGGGTCACGCACCAGGCCACGCGGCCGTTGTGGGCAAAGTGCGGGTAGCCCGGCACGCCCGGCACGGTGAGGCCGATGACGTCGAACTCATCGCAAGCCAGATGCGTTTGCACGTACATGCCAGGCATCTCGAATTGACGGTGTGGGTCGCCTGCCAGTAGCGGCCGGCCGGAGGCGGTGCGCGATGGCCCGACCACCCAGTTGTTGCTGCCGCCGCCAGTCGCATCCGATGCACCGAGCTCGGCGAGCGCCTCGATGGCCGGTGCGAGGTCTTGCAGGCTGGCGATCCAGCGCGCGGATTCGGCGCCGGGCGGGATGCAGAGGAGGTCGCCATGGCCATTCTCATCGCCATCGTCGTAGCGCAGCTTGGCGATGTCGTCGGGGCCGATAGCGCCGAGTGCCGCCGCGCGCCACAGCTTGAACCACACCGAGCCCATCAGGAAACCGCGGTAGCGCATCACCGCGATGCTGTGCCACGGTTCCCACTGTTCAGGCGCGGCGCCGAGCAGGCCGTATTCCATCGGCAGCGGATGACTTTCGGCGAGGTATGCGTTCACGCCTTCGGCGTAAGCATCGAGCATGGCGCGTGCATCGGAGCCGAGTGCGGCGTAGTCGGCTTGCGAGGCTCGGCTGCCGCCGAGTCGTCGCGCCAATGCATCGGCCGCCACGGCAGAAGGGCCGGCCCATTCGGCCCAGCGACCGGCCATCTTCAGACGCGTCGCATCCATTTGCCAAAGGCGGTCTTGCGCGTGCACGTAGCCTTGCACGAAGAACGCATCGCGGCTGCTGCCGGCGCGAATGTGCGGGATGGACCAGGGGTCTCGCCAGACTTCGACCGGTGCTGTCAAACCTTGAATTCGAAGCGTGCTGGGGGCGGCTTGTTGCATGATATATCCCTGTCAAATACTCAAAATAACGGAACGCCTGCCATGGGAAGAGCTTCTGCCGGACTCGCGTCGCCTCAGCCTCACGTCCGCTCGATCGGACGTGAGAGCCTCACGACCCAGGTCTACGACGAACTCCGCGCCGGCCTGATGGAAGGCCGATTCTGGCCCGGCTATCGCTTCAAGATTCGTGACCTCGCGGTCGCGATGAACGTTTCCGAAACGCCATGCCGCGAGGCCCTGATGCAGCTGGTGCGAGAGCGCGTGCTCGACATGGACGCGGGCCGATCGATCTGCGCCGCACCGCTCACCTTGGCGCAATACCTTGAGCTGCGCGCCATCCGCCTCAAGCTCGAAGGCATGGCCGGCGAAGCCGCGGCGCGCAACGTCACGCCCGCGCAACTGCGCGAAATCCAGGACCTGCACAAGGCGTTGATCAAGGCACAGGACGACCACGACTGGCCCGCTGCCGTGCGCGTGAACTGGCAGTTTCATCACGCGGTCTATGCGGCCGCGGCAATGCCTGAACTGCTTGCGCTGATCGAAGGCATCTGGTTGCGCAACGGCCCGATGCTCAACCTGCAGTACCCCGATGCGGCACCCACTTACGACGGCGAGCATCAGCATCTGGCCATCATCGACGGGCTCAAAAAGCGCGACCCGGCCAAGGTGCGCGCGGCCATCAAAGCCGACACGATCGAAGGCGGGAGAAAGTTCGTGGCGCTGCTCGAACGCATCGATCGCGGTGAAGTGCCGTATCCGCAGAACCAGGCCGAGCAGGCATTGCCGACACGGGCGAGCGGGGTGGCACGCAAGGTGGCGGCAGCCAAACGCTGAACGCATTTCAGGCACTTGTCAGCCGGCCATCCGCGAGCGCCCATAGACCTTGTAGCGCTCGTGCACCTCCTGCATTTCCGCGTCGCTCAACAGCGTGGGCGCGCCGAGTTGCAGCGTCATCCAGTAGTGGCGCGCGAGCGTCTCCAGCTTGATGGCGGTGGTGACAGCGGCATGGAGGTTCGCTGCGCGGCTGAGCATGCCGTGGTTCGATAACAAGCAGGCGGTGCGACCTTCCAGCGCCAGGACTGCATTGCTTGCGAGCGCGGCCGACCCGAAGGTGGCGTAGGGCGCGCATCGAATGCTGTTGCCGCCGTAACCCGCGACCATGTAGTGAAATGCGGGGATGTCCATGCGCTGACAGGCGAGTGCGACGCAGGCGTCCGAATGGGTGTGGACGACGGCGTGCGTCTCCGGGAAGTGTCGGTATATCTCGGCGTGCATTTGCCATTCGCTCGACGGCACGCCAGCGCTTCGCTCGCGGCCATCGAGCCCGAGTTCGACAAGACTCGCAGCATCGATGCGCGCGGCATCGATGCCTGTTGGTGATATCAACAAGCCGTCGTTGCCGCAGCGCACGCTGACGTTGCCGCTGCTGCCACGGTTGAGGCCTTCTCGGTCGAGTCGAAGATAGGCTTCGACGATTTGCTCTCGATCTGTCATGCGGGTTGCTCCGCGGCAGTGGTAGCGGACACGACCGAGCCGCCGCTTGCCATGCGGTCGAGCGCCACCTCGAATGCGTCGAGGCCGGCCAGCTTGCCGGACTTCAAGCACACCACGAGCGGGTCAGACGATGAGTTGGTCGAAGTTGAAGTGACATCCAGTGCCAGCGGCAACGATGGCCCGGCGAACGGACCGACCTGCAGCCGATCGATACCGAGATGCGCCAGCACAGCGCCCGAAGTTTCGCCACCCGCAATCAAAAAACGCCGTGTGCCGCGTGCACGCAATCCACTGGCGATGCGACCCAGCAAGTCTTCCGCGGATGCGGCAAGCCGTGCGACGCCAAACTCAGCCTGCAACAGTGCGACATTGGCCGGCGTGTCCGACGTCGACACAGCGATAGGTCCGTCCGACATGCGCGCGTCTGCCCACGCCAGTGCGGCGCCGACCACGTCATCGCCGCGGACGTGCGCCTTCAAGTCGAGTGCAAGAACAGGATGGGAGCGCACGAAGACGTCGAGCTGGCGCCGGGTTTGTTCGGCGCAACTACCGACCAGCACGACGCCATGGCCGCGCACTGGCGGGAAGTCATCGGGCGCGCGCCCACTGTCGAGCCAGCCGAGCTGGCGCCACAGGGCAGGGTAGTGCGCCGCGAGCGACGAGCCGCCCGTCATCAACGGCCAGTGCACCGTGGCTTCGGCCAAATGCGCAAGGTCTTGATGGTCGGCCGCATCGGCGATGGCGCAGTCGATGCCTTCGCTGCGGAGCATGGCTACGCGCTGCGCGATGGCGGTTGCGCCGACACGCACGTCGACGTGACTGATCAATCCGATGCGTCGGGTCGTCTGCCGTTGCAGTACCCGCACCAGGTCGGGATCGGTCATCGGCGTCACCGGATCGTCCTTCTTCGGCGACTCGCTCACCAGGCGATCACCGACGAAAAGATGGCCCTGGAAAACAGCGCGCTGGTATTCAGGAAAGGTCGGGCAGCACGCGGTGAACTCGCTGCCCGTTTGCGCCATGAGCACCTCGATACACGGCCCGATGTTGCCCGTGTCAGTGGAGTCGAAGGTGGCGCAGTACTTGAAGAAGAGCTGGCGTGCGCCAGCGGCGCGCAAGACCGAGGCGCCGGCTTCGAACAGCGCGCGCGCTTCGGCTGCGGGGGCGATGCGGGTCTTCTGTGCGATGACGACTGCGTCTGCGTTGCCGATGGGTTGGGCGGCGCTGGCCGAGGTTGCAAGCAACGTCGATACACCTTCGGCGACAAGCATCGCAGCAAGTTCGAGGCCGCCTGTGAGGTCGTCTGCCAGTCCACCAAGAATCATTCGGAGCGCTCCTGTTTGGGAACTGCGGATACGGGGTGCTAAGACCGCAAAACGTCGAAGAATGCGTCAATAAAATATATCATATATGCCGATTTTTACCCCACGGCAATCTGCTGCGCCGGCACTGCCGTGTTGAGCGCACGGAAGGCGCACACGTGGTCCCCGACGCTGTTCTTGAGCAATCGCGTCTCAGGGGTGACCTGCGATTGACTGCAGGGTCGATCGATCGTTTAGACAGGCATCTAGATTACGACGTTAGCGCTAATGCCTTACACGCAAACTCGGCACCATCAGCAAGATGTGAAACCTTCACATGACCTCCAGCTGAGCGAACCACCATGCGCCGCGAACCGTTTGTCGAAAACCACGTCGGAGGAGGCGGGCCCCCCGATGCGCCCGCAGATGGAAGCCGGCACTCTTCGGTACAAGCGCAATGGGATTTGGTAGAGCAAGCCTTTCATCGTGACTTCGGTGGTCGTGCTGCCGCAGGCGAGCAGTGGGAAATGATCGATCGCGCATTTCGTCGGGATTTCGGTGAAGTCGCTGCCAGGAAGATCTTGAGCGGCGAGGCGCCCCGGCCGGCCCGCACTCCAGCCGGCTCGGAGTGGTGTGCGAACACAGTTGAGTCAAAGGCATCCAACTGCAGCACGAGCGGAGAGATCGCGTCACTGCAGCCAAAGCCTTTGTCCGTTGAAGCGCGACGCACGGAGGACCGGTCAGAAGCACCTTTTGCGAGGCGAGTCGCGCTAGGCGGCTTGCTGCCGGGTCGGCAACCCATCTTTCTTGAACCGTTCGAGCCGCCCAGTGGAGAACTCGATCCAAGTAAAGGACGAATTTGGTTTTCCGCTCCAGCCTTGTTAGCGGCGGGCTTCTTTGCGAGTGCAGTCGTAGCCGCATTTTTTGCGTTTTGGGGCGCGAATCCACGTTGGGACCGAGATCTGTCCCGGGCTATCACGAGCGTTGACGCTACGGCGGTGACCCCAGCCAATCAGAGCTTGCCTGCACGAGCTGGGCTACTGCTGGCACCCTCCCTCGATCCCGCTGGTGAGCCACGCAAGGCTTCACCGGATCAAAGTCAAATTACGCAGAACACAGCGTCACCTCTGGACCTGAAGGCGATTTCTCCGACATCCGATAGCTTGTTCGACCGTGCCAACGCGCCGCCCTCTGCGAACAGCAAGGGTTCGACCGCCTATGCACAAGGGGAGGCCCAGGGTTCGACAACGTGGGCCGGACAGAGCACGAGCCGTGTCAGCGGAAGGAATGATTCCTCTGCCAGGCTTTCCTCGGATGCGACGTCTCGGCGACCGGAACCACTACGGAGTAATGACGACCGCATTCCCTCACCTCGGCCGCCCGTCGTCATGCCCAATGTCTCTCCGGCAGTGTTGGCAGTCCGCACGCCCCAGCGCCCCGAGCCTTTTCGGGAATCCTGTGACTTTGTGAGGCGCGTGCTTGGAGACTCGCGCTGCATGGATCACGTCGGCCTACCAGCATCAGGCGGACCTTCCCCCAGCAGCTCTGCAGCTGTTACTGCATCCGGTGGAGGCTCTTCAGGATCGACCGTAGTTTCTGCAGCATCCGCCAGTGGAAGCAGTTCTGCGAGCAGTGCGTCGAGTGCTGGCGCAGCAGGAGCAGGAGCAGGACCTGGCGCAGGCGCAGGGGGATCTGGCGGGGCCGGACCTGGCGCAGGCGCCGGCGGCAGCGGTGCTGGTGGTGGAGCTGGTGCAGGGGGCGGCGGGTCAGGCGGCAGCGGGTCTGGCGGCGGAGCTGGTGGTGGGTCTGGCGCAGGCGGGAGC
>NZ_JASJXB010000054.1:0-12722 GCF_035018885.1 Variovorax sp. LG9.2
ACCTGGAGCTTGAACTCTGTCTCGTACTTCTCCATGGGACTCCTTGAAGTTCGTCCAACTTCTGGGGGTCAGTTCAATCCCGGGGCGATTCAGGTCGGTTCTGTCGCAGTAGTGCCGCGGAGCCCAGTGAAGCGAGGCTGCTTCCTTGCGCTCAAAATGCCAGTGTGTAGAACTTCGATGCCGCAGGCGAAACTTGGCCTTCAGTGCAGTCGAGTTGGTCCCTCTTGATCGTGTGCATCAATTCAATGCCGGTAATGGAGACGCGTGCACAGCGAAAGGACTTGAATCCGAGCATCGGCCGCACGATGCGTTTGATCGCGCGGTGGTCCTGCTCCAGGACGTTGTTGAGGTATCTGCTTTGACGCAACTTGATGCGTGCGCCAGATGCAGCCTGCACGCTCAGGATGGCAGCCGTATTGGAGCCGCTCTTGTCCATGGTGATCTTCTCGGGCACATCGTGCAGGCCAATGGCCCGCTCCAGGAAACAACGTGCAGTAGCGCAGTCTCTCTTGGCACGCAACATGAAGTCGATCGTGTGGCCATCGCGGTCGACCTCGCGGTACAGGTACTTCCACTGGCCGGCGACCTTGAAATAGGTCTCGTCCATGCGCCAACTGGCGCACCGGCCGTTTGCGTCGTCGGAACACGGCGGTCAGCACCGGCAAGATCTCCATCGCCCAGCGATGGACTGTGGCGTGATCGACGAACACGCCTCGCTCGGCCATCATCTCTTCGATGTGCCGCAGGCTCAGCGGGTAGGCCGCATACCAGCGCACGCACAGCAACATCACCTCCAGCGGGTAGTCCAGTCGCCTGAGCTCCTTGCGCAACGTTCCGTTCATCGTCAACTTCCCTGATTCGCCAACCTCGCAGAGCAGCCGATGTGGCTTATCGCGACAGAACCAAATTGAGCGCATCGCGGCATTGCTTTGCTCACTACAGTTGGCAGCACCAGACTTGATGTCAGTTGTTCGGCACCGAGCCGACCGCCATGACCGCCATGGCTTGGCGACAGCGACCGCTTGAGAGCGTAGTCGACGCCAATGCTTCATCGACGCGAGCGGCGTTCGAGGTGGTAGCGCAGCGCTGCCGCGATGCACATGGCGATTGCGTTGCGATCGAACTGCTCGCCGATCCTGAGCAGGATGGCTCGATTGCGGTCGAATGCGAACCCGCCCGGGAAAAGCGTGCGAAACGTTCCGCCGAGCCCTGTGAGGCAATGAAAATATATCGCAACGTATTTCGGGCGTGCGGGTTTCCAGCCGATCCTCACGGTGCTGCCACTGCTCGTTTGCGAGGTGATGTACGCCGGCTCGCCCTAGCGTAGTGCTTCTTCGAGCATGCCGACGCCGGGCGTGCGCTCGGCCGTCGCGTAGATGAGCGCACGCAGCTTGCGCAACTGCGCGCGAGCTTCGCTTGGCCAGGCATTGAAGACTTTGCGTACCTCGGCCGGAAGCGGCGGCAGGGCCCTGGTCACTTTGTCAACCTCGCGTTCACTTATGCCAAAGTCTCAATCGGCTGGAGCGGCATTTGAAGGTAGGTTCGCAAGTCATTCGGCGCTGTCTGCCGCGGGCTGTTGAGGTACTCTTCAATCACCGGGCTGGCGCCGAGATGGCGGCCGCTTGCTGCAAGCCGGTGACCAAACAGCCACCGGTAAGCCGCCGGCATCGTTGCATAGGGGCCAGTGTGCGCAAGACGCGCGAACAAGCCACCATCGATCATCAGCGGCGTCAGACCCGCCCCCGGCGCCGCCGGTGCGCATCCCACGAAGACGGCCGTCGAGCGGAGGGCCACCGTCTTCAAGCTACCCGGATCCTTATGAAACAAGGTCAATATGCGCATGGCGGACCGCCCAAGCCCGAGCGCAGCCACGCGCGCGAAGAGTTGGTCGAAAGCCCTTTCGTTCGACAGACCAAGGCCAAGGCCAAGGAGTTCTCGCAACTCGACTTGGAGGTGATAGTGTGCACTTCGGTTCTTAATCAACAGCTATTGCTGCTCGGGGTTTTGCCCGCAGCCACCAAATGACGGTATGAATCATCTTTGCAAAACCTGTTTGCCTTGTGCCTGAGGCTCGCGATCCATCGGCTCGGGTTCGTCTGGTCATGCAACTCGGCGTTGGGGCCGTGCTCCTCGTCGCCGCTGCGTGGCTGTTCGGCTCCATTGCCGAAGACGTCGTGACGGGGGACCGCCTGACCGTTCTGGATGAGCGGGTCGCCCAATGGCTGCACCTGCACGCGCGCACCGGCGCGACGCACTGGATGTTGGTAGTTTCGGAACTTCACTCGACCGTTGCGATGACCTTCTACACAAGCATCGTCGGCATTCTGGCCTTCCAAAAGCGACGGTGGCGCCGCGTTTCGACGCTGGCGCTTTGTGTGGTCGGCGGCATGCTACTCAACGTGCTGATGAAGCTCGCATTTCATCGCGCCCGACCACACTTTGCTGATCCACTTCTTACCCTTACGAGCTACAGCTTTCCGAGCGGGCACGTCGCGGCCAGCACGATCTTTTATGGGCTCGGCGTAGTCTGGGTGTTCGGCCAAACGCGGGCGCTCCAATGGCGGGTTCTGGCTGTCACCGCAGCAGCGTTGGCGATTTTGCTGGTGGCGTTTTCTCGGATGTATCTCGGCGTGCATTACCTCAGTGACGTCGGTGCGGCCTTCGCCGAAGGCGTCGCCTGGGTCGCGCTTTGCCTGAGCGCGTTGACCACGTTTTGGCGCAAAGTCGGCTCCACGCCGGATACGCTTTTGGCTGAGCGCGGGCAGGACCGGCCGCATTCATTGCGATGAGCCGCATCTTCGTGATCCTCAATGCCAACTCCGGGAGCGGCCACGATGAGGCGCTAACTCGCCAGGTTCAGGGCCTGTTCGTGTCTGCCGGTGTACCCGCGGAGGTTTGTCTGGCCAGAGGGGGCGGGGAGATTGCCGCGAAGATCGCCGATGCCATCTCCAAGCACGCTGACGTCATCGTCGCCGGTGGCGGCGACGGAACTGCCAGCACGGTCGCAGCAGAGTTGGCGGGCGGCGATATCGCACTTGGGATCTTACCGCTCGGCACGCTTAATCACTTTGCCAAGGATCTGGGGCTTCCCTTGGCCCTCGATGCAGCGGTCAGGCAGATCGCCGCTGGGCGACGCACTCGAGTCGACGTGGGCGAAGTCAACGGACGCGTCTTCATCAATAATTCGAGCCTAGGCCTGTACCCGGACATCGTCCACGAGCGGGATCGACAGCGAAAACGTATCGGCCGCGGCAAATGGCTGGCACTTCTTTGGGCATCCGTAACGGCGCTTCGGAAGTACCCGTTCCTCAGCGTCTGTCTCTCGGTGAAGGGGATTGAGCATCGGCGGCGTACCCCTTTCGTCTTCATCGGCAACAATGAATATCGGATGGAAGGCTTTTCTATGGGCGACCGCGAGAGCTTGACCGGCGGCAGTCTGAGCCTTTACGCAACACAGCGAGCGGGACGCATACGGCTCGTGCAACTCTCGCTTCGAGCGCTCGTGGGGCAGTTGAAACAGGCGCGAGATTTCGACGTTGTGCTCGGCACCGAGATCATTGTCGAGAGCAGTCATCATCACCTGCGCGTGGCGACCGACGGCGAGACCAGCGTCATGAAGCCGCCGCTGCACTATCGCATCCGCCCGGCCTGCCTGACGGTTCTCGGCGCGGTTTCGTCGGATCGGCCAGGCCCTTGAGATGGGTCGTTGATGCGCACTTTGGTCCATCTTTCGGATCTTCACTTCGGCCGAACCGACCCGGCCGTGATCGAACCCTTGCTCGCCAGAGTGCAGGCGAGCCGACCGGATTGCGTCGTTGTTTCAGGTGACCTGACTCAACGAGCGCGGGTCGATCAGTTCCGTCATGCGCGTGCCTTTCTTGATCGCTTGCCCAGGCCGCAGGTCGTCGTTCCTGGTAACCACGATGTACCGCTGTACAGGGTCCTTGAGCGGATCCTAGATCCCTTCGGCAACTACCGTCGCAGCATCAATGAAGACTTGGAGCCGTCGTTCATCGATGAGGAGATTGCCGTTCTCGGCGTCAATACCGCGCGCGCAATGACTTTCAAGGGCGGCCGCATCGACGACGCCCAAATCGAATCGATCCGTTGCCGCATCGCCGCACTGCCGCCTGGAACTACCAAGATCATCGTCACCCATCACCCCTTCGACCTGCCCGACGTGACGGGCAAGGTCAAACTGGTTGGGCGAGCACGCCAGGCGATGGAAGCTTTCTCGACCTGCGGCGTCGATTTGCTGCTTGCGGGCCACTTCCACACTAGCCATGCGGGTGATACGTCCAGCCGTCACGACTTTCCTGGCTATGCAGCGCTCGCTGTACAAGCCGGCACTGCGACCTCCACGCGCAGCCGCGGTGAAGTGAACGCGTTCAACGTGTTGCGGGTCAGCGAGGAATCCGTCAGCGTCGAGCGCCACGCGTGGCATGCCGACGCTGGGGCCTTTTTGTTGGTACAGACCGAACGGTTCAGACAAGAGACTGGCCGTTGGGTCGACTACTGAAGGTGTGCGCTGTTTCGCTGAACCAGCCGTTAGCAGTGCTCGCAAGTAACGACAGTCTTCGCCGCCAGCGTTGAAGCTGTTCATGCGACTCGGCAAGGCAATGCCCCGGGTCGTATTGGTCATCGCACAGACGCTCCGGTCGCACGGGCTGCACCATCCATCGTGCTAGAGCGACAGCGGCCATACGTCATGGCCCTACTGCCCTCGACCACCCCTGAAATGAGGTCGGAGTTCCCATGAAAAAAGTCTTTCTCGTCGTCGCGCTCCTGGCATCGTTCGGCGCCAGTGCCGCCAAGTTGCCCTGCTCGATTCATCCCAAAGCGGGCATCACGGATGCAGACCTTCCGGCGTTGGCCAAAGTGACGCAGGCTGACGCTGAGAGCACCGCGCTCAAGGCCGTCAACGTGGCGGCGACCTCGGTCTCCAGTTCCGGACTGGAATCCGAAGGCGGTTGCCTGATCTATACGTTCGACATCAAACTGCTGAGCAAGACGTCGATCGTCGAGGTCGCCGTGGATGCCGGGACAGGCAAGGTATTGTGGAAGGTGTGGGAAGGGCCAAAGGCTCAGGGCACCGAAGCAGCGGCCGATCTCGCCGCAACTAAGGCAAAGAAGTAAGTCGCTTTGCATGCAGCGCAGCGCCGGTTGCCCTGGCAGCACAGCCGTCATACGGTCGTGATGCGCAGATCAGCTTGCATGATGGACCATGTCGTCCGTGTTCTCTTGCTTTTGACGAGGTACGGATAGGGTCGAGTTATGCAGACAATCCCCATGCCGGAGGCGCATACCGCCGTACCGGTCACGTTCGCCGGAATGGCGGTCACGTTGCTGGAATCACCGGTCACGTTCGACCGGAATACTCAAGTTGGACGATCGGCATGCGCCCGGACGCGCAGCGCGTGAACACGATGCTGGATGCCGCTATCGACACGATCGACATCAGCACCAACCGGCCTGTTGTGCATTCGGATCGCGGCGCTCACTATCGATGGCCGGGATGGCTGGCACGCATCGCGGATGCCGAGCTGACGCGTTCGATGTCCCGCAAAGGGTGTTCGCCCGACAATGCGGCTTGCGAGGGCTTCTTCGGTCGATTGAAGACCGAATGGTTCTATCCTGGCAACTGGCAGTCAACGACCGTTGAGCAGTTCACCCAAGCCTTGGACTCTTACATCCGCTGGTACAGCGAGAAGCGGATCAAGATGTCCTTGGGCGCGCGTAGCCCTCTTGACTACCGTCGAAGCTTGGAGTTCATGGCATAAACAGTCCAAGTTTTTAGCCGCAGCTCCTCTAGGTTAAATATGAGCCGGCGCCAGCAGTCTTAGTCATGCGTCGTCTCCGAGAGGTGCGTTCAAGTGCAATTGCAGCTGGCGCGACTTGCCGCTCCACGCGGCGCCGATGCGCAGCATAGATGGGAAGACCTGCATCGACACCACCGCGAGCCGCGTCGACAAGGGCCGCATGAACATTCGGGCGTAAAGCGCGGAGGCGCGCATACGCGGCGTAAAGTTGCGGCGCCAAAGCCGTTGGTACCGCGCGTGTGCCACCGCCAGCGCCAAGGGTGCAGACGCGGCAGCGGAGAAGCAGCCAAGGGTCTCCGCTAGCAGCGCTGCGGACTGAATCGCGATGCTGATACCTTCGGCCACGATGGGGTGCGCCTCGGCAGCGGCGTTGCCGACCGCGAACACGCCATCTCGGCCGAAGTCATGGATGCCTGGCCGGATCGGCCCCGCCCCGAGCCACTGGCCATCGCAAGAGGCTGTGGCCAGGACTGCGCGGACACCGTCGCAGTGTTCGAAGATGTGCGCGAGCACGGCCTCCCCCGCAGTACGCCCCGGGTGCCGAGCGCGGGCGGCGTCCAAATGGTCTCGACGGATGCAGCACGACAGACTGACTCGCGCCGCGCCGGTGTTGACCATGCCGCCGTAACCGCCGGGGAACGCGAGCAGCGGCATCAGATCTTCATCGAGCGTGCCGCCCAGGAACCGTGCCTTGAAGCCGAGAAGGTCCAACGCGGCGGCAGCCTTGCGCCGTGGCTGTGTGGGAAGCGGGCCGCGGTCCCACGAGCCGTGCGCGGCGACGATTACCGGCGCCTCCAGCACGATGCGTTCGCCCCGCTCTCGGTGCTCAATAGTGCAGGGATGTCGCCCGGCGCCGGACTCGAACGCTGCCACGGTCCACGGTTGCCAGAGCGTCGCGCCTGCCGCCACGGCGCGGCACAGGAGAACTGCGTCAAGCGATTCCCGGCTGACTGCGCGCCCCCCTTCGACCCCGTTGCCTGTGGCAGGCATCGGCGCCGTGACCATCGACGTGCGCGCGAACACCCCGACGCGGCGCACGACGGGCCCCGCCTGGCCCCTGAGTTCGTCGCCGACCCCAAGCGCATCGAGGAGCGGCCACGTCGTGGCCGAGACGAACTCACCGCATACCTTGCGGCGCGGGAATGCAGCTTTCTCGACGATCGCTACACGCCAGCCCGACCGCGACAGTAGCAGCGCTGCGGTCGCGCCCGCAGGCCCGCTACCGACCACGATAGCGTCGTACTGTAAAGCGGGTGAGGCGCTCACGTCTTGCGCGCCAGCAGGCAGTGGCTGAAGAGACCTGCCGGATACTCGCGCAGCGACCAGCCTTCGTGGCTCGGCCAATGCGCCGACAGTTCGCAGTCCCGAAAGCCGGCGTGAACGCTGAGCACCGCATCCTCGCGAGTCACTGTCCCGGCGCCGATCAGGCCGACGAGGTGGCTGCCAATCAGCGCTGTGATATTTCGCCGTGGTTCGCAGCAGAAGAACAGTGGCGTGACCTTGGATAGCGCGCGCAACAGATGTCCGAGCTCATCGCCTTCGAAGTGGTGGACAAACAGGTTCGCGACAACGATGTCCCAACCGCATTGCTGGTTCCTACTTAGCCAGTCGAACACGTCGGCGACAACGATGATGGGCTGCCAACCGACCGCGCGCAAACCGTGCAGCGTCGACTCGGCGACGGTGTCCTGGCGATCGAGCAAAGTCCATGACACGCGCGGCCACTGCCGCGCATGTCTGTGCGCGAAGCGCAGTGCCAGCGAGCCGTCGCCTGCACCGAGCTCGAGGATGCGTAGCGGCGCGCGGTTTGGCTTGGCGCCGATCGCACGCGTCATGATCGAAAGAGTGCCCATCACGACGTGAAGGCGGCGAAGGTCACGGCGAGATCGCTGCGCGGCAGGGTCGTCGGCACTAAGCGAGTCAAGCGCCTCGGGCGTCACCTGGCGCGGCATCAGGGATGAAGTGTTCATTCGCCGATGCTCACCCGACCTTGAGCAAAGCACCGTGGCAAGAAAAGCCAGCGCCGAACGACGACAGCCACCACCAGCCATCGGGGGCCTCGTCGGCCAGCGCCGCCTGCAGCACGAAATACACAAACGCGCTCGACAGATTGCCGTATTCCCGCAGCATCTCCGCGCTGTAGCGAAGGTCCGGCTTTGTGAGTTCGAACCGCGTTTCGATTGCTTGCAGCACATCCCGCCCACCCGCGTGCATGATCCATGTGTTCACGTCTGATAGCGTGACACGAGCGCGATCGAGCACCGTATTCAGCACCGCAAGTGCATTGGATGCGGCGAGTCCGGGAACTTCTTTGGTAAGAATGTTACGCAGCATCCCCGCGCGGCTTTCGAACCTGAGAGCGCGCCTGTGCTCGGGCAATACCAGCGAGGTGTTGTCCGTCCACTCGATGGAGCGCCCATCCGAGCGGGGCTCGCGTGACAACACCGCCGCGCCCGCGCCGTCACCAAACAAGCAGGCACTGATGAGAACCCCGGGATCGTCGTCAAGGTACATCGCCGCACTGCTGACCTCGACGCAAACTGACAAAACATGGCGGCAATCACCGCCGAGCAGCAGGGCCCGACCCATTTGCATGTTCGGAAGGGCCGCGGCGCAACCCTGGCCTACTAAGTCATAGGCTTGGACGTTCGGTCGGAGCCCCAGGCGTTCGACAACATAGCCGGACAGGCCAGGACACAGGTAGCCGGTACATGTGCTGACGACGACAGCATCGATGTCGGCGACCAGGAGACCGGCCCTCTCCACCGCGCGAAACGCCGCGTCGGATGCGAGCGCGGGCGCGTTGCGGAGGAATCGTTCACTCAACGTGTCAGGGTCGATCTGGAAAATATCTGCCAGGCGATCCACCGCCAACCGACGTGCGTCGATACCGTTGTCGCGTTGCAGCACCGTACGCGCGATGGTGTGAGACCTGCGGTCGAGCCTGCCGAACCAGTCTGAAGCTTCAAACTCAGCCAGGCACTCAGCTTTCGTAAATCGGTTCTGCGGAACGGACGTCTCAACGCTTCTAATGAACGTCGGCCTCGAAATCAACTGCCTACTCCTGAAATCCCCAAAGCAACGATGTTCGGCACTTGGCCAGTTGCGCGCGGTAGGAGGGTTGTGTTGCTAGAGGGGTGCGCGTCCAACGGAGCAAGTGTCATAAACCATGGTGTCCGCCAGCCAAAGACAGCTGTGTAGGACATCCACGCGACTGGTAGGCCCTCTGGCGTCGTGTGTTGGCAGGGACGTTGAAGAACCCCGAGATCTTTCCGACAATTGCGATATTGAGCAGACCGAGGAGCGACGATGCGAGGCAGTGGCGGCTACAACGCGAGTCTGTTTTCGAAGGTGACGCTGGAAGACTCCGTGCCTGCGAATCATCCGCTGCGACCGATTCGCACATGGATAAACGAAGCGCTTGCCAAGACGGACGAGCGTCATTCGGCTGTGTATTAAGCCGACGTCAATGGAGGCCATCCGAGCATAGCGCCCGAGAAGCTGGTGCGTGCAATGCAGCTGCAGGTGCTCTACAGCGTTCGCAGCGAGCGGCAACTTGTCGAGCAGATCAACTACAACTTGCTGTTCCGTTGGTTCGTCGGCCTGTCGATCGAAGATGCAGTCTGGAACCACTCGGTATTCAGCAAGAACCGCGACCAGATGATCGAGCACGTCGTCGTCATCGAACTGTTCAACGCTACGGTCGATATGGCCAAGGCCAAGGACCTGCTGTCTGGCGAACACTTCAGCGTCGACGGCACGCAGATCAAGGCCTGGGCCAGTCACAAGAGCATGCGTCGCAAGGACAGCGGTGACGACGGGCGCGACCCCGAGGACTGGCGTGGTGAGCGGCGCAGCAACGAGATCCACGAGTCCCGGACCGATCCCGATTCGCAGTTCTATCGCAAGAGCAACGCGGCACCGGCGCTGCCCAGCTTCCTGAGGCACATCGCCACTGACAACCGCCATGGCCTGGTGGTGAACGTGCAGACCATGAAGGCCACTGGGACTGCCGAGTGTGATGCGGCCGCGGTGATGCTCGGGGAGATCGAAATTCGGGAGCAGCGCATCACCGTTGGAGCCGACAAGGCCTACGACACACGTGGTTTCGTGCGGGCGTGCCGCGACATCGATGGGCGAACCACACGGCATATTGACCTTGCCCTCGAAAAACGTACCCCTTGCTGAGTGTTTCCATTCAAGCAAGGAGAACGGAAATGACGAAGACGGCAAGAGCGCGCTACACGCTCGAATTCAAGCAGGAGGCGGTGCGACTGGTCCAGGGTGGTCAGAGTCGATTCGGCCATCGCTGGCATAGCGCGTGAGGGCTGCCCATCGGCGGTGCGAGTACAAGATGGCGCGCGCCAGGCCCGACTTGACCGACGTGGCGGCCAACTGCTGGGACAACGCTTGCAGTGAGACGCTGTTCGGGTCGTTGAAGGTGGAGCGGCTGCACGGCAAACGGTTCAAGACCCGGCGCGAGGCGAAGGACGAAACCATCGATTGGCTGCTCTGGTACAACCGCGACCGGCTGCACTCTACGCTGGCATACGTCAGCCCGATGCAGTTCGAGCAGGGCTGGCTTGCCAATCAGCCACAGCAAGCCAACTCACGAACTCGGCTATGGGGTACGGATTCCAGGGGCAAGGTCAGGGAGGCAATCCAGCGATGGCAGCCTCGGTCAAAGTCCATCGGCCCAAAGAGCCCCGAGGGTAAAGCCTTGACGGCCCGCAATGCATATGCCGGGGGCTTTGAAAAGACGTTGCGCCAGCTACGTGCGGCTATGCACCGTCAAAAAGAGCAACTCCCAACGCCTTGAATTTAAAGGACTGGTCAAAGCCGCCGAGTGCGGGCTTCGGTAATGACTTGGCGGATTTGCACCGCGTTTTTCGTCGCTACCGTCGAATTTCCTCATCGCAATGGGACGACGGGTCTGCAAGCCTTCGTCCTACGTCTTCAATAACTTATTCACTACATGCTGCGCGCTGGAGAGAAGTCGATTTTTGCCGCTAGGACGAAATTTTGACTCAGTGCAAGCGCTGAATGCTCTTAATTAAGAGCACTTAAAGCGTTTTCAATCATCTGCCATTGGGCAAGAAAGTCTCCTATGCATCGTTTCCTTGCCAACAACCGTGATGAGTTAATTGCCCGGTGCAAGCTCAAAGCGGCACAGCGGCCTTACCGCGCGGCGTCCGAAGAGCGTCTGGTCCAAGGCGTGTCGATGTTCCTGGATCAACTGACTCGAACACTTGCCGCCGAAACAAACAACGACGGCGATGCGAGCGTCAAAATCTCCGGGCCGTCCGGCGGGGATGCGCTGGCCTTGTCTGAAATTGGCGTGAGCGCGACAGCACACGGCAAAGCGCTTTTGAATCTGGGCTACACGGTAGATCAGGTGGTCCACGACTACGGCGATGTGTGTCAGGCGATCACTGATCTGGCTTTCGAGCGGGACGCGCCTTTTACCGTTGATCAATTCCGCACACTGAATCGATGCTTGGATAACGCCATCGCTGATTCAGTTGCGGAATTCAGCTTTCAGCGTGACGCGCAAATTTCCGTGCATCAGATTGCCGGCGAGAAACAGAGGCTGGGGTTTTTGGTTCACGAGCTCCGCAATGCACTGGGAACGGCCACCCTTGCGTTTCGCGCGCTGGAGTTGGGCAATATGACAGTCAAGGGCGCTACTGGTGCGGTCCTGTCGCGCAGTCTTGAAGCGTTGAATCTGCTGATCGGCGGTGCACTTGTCGAAGTGCGTGGTGAGAAGCCACATGAACGTCGAACGTTTTCGCTGGCTTCGTTCATCGCGGATTCTGCAATTGCAGGTCGATTCAGTGCCGATTCGCTAGGGCGGAGTTTTGAGGTGTGCGACGTGGACCCAGTGCTGGCGATCAACGCGAATCGAGAGCTTCTGCACGCTGCGTTGGCGAACTTGCTGCAGAACGCTTTCAAGTTCACTCACGCAAATACCGCCGTGACTTTGAACGCTCATGCTTTTGGAGAATTCGTTCTGATCGACGTCGAGGACCATTGCGGCGGCCTGCCTCCCAAGGGTGTCGAGAATATGTTCGTGCCCTTTAAGCACAGCGGCCACGCAAATGCTGGGTTGGGGCTGGGCCTGTCTATCGCCCGGCAGAGCATTGAAGCAGATCTGGGAACTTTAAGCGTGCGTGACGTGCCGGGAACCGGCTGTGTCTTCACCATCAGTCTGCCGCGGTACTCACTTGCTTAGAGGCACGGCGATCGACCGTCGAGACGTTGTAGGGCGATCTTCGGGCGCATAGGACTCCGCAGTCCTTGCCTCGCGGGAGTGGAGTTCAATCTTTGGCGTTCACCAAGCGAAAACGCGTCGACGCCCTGCAGGGCCGCCTCCGATGTGCTTGAAGGCAAGCTTCTCCCTGATCAACTCAAGGGCCGCACGATCGTGGTCGGGCCGTCGCGCAATGTCGCGCTGGGCACGCTAGCCGTGCTGTGGTACGTCGCTACCGGCACCGGCACCGGCACGACATTGGTCTCCTCAACGGAAGTCCACGCGAGCGCCATCGACGCGCTGCAGCAAGGCCGCTACATCCTGGGGGCGTCGCCATGGGTGCTGTACCTATCCTTGGCACTTTCAATGTGGTTGGTGTTTTTTGCGTTCGACAGGGCACTAAAAGTAGCACAGCTGGTGTAGTCACTATTCAGGACGAGGGCACCGGCATGGCACCGGTCGTGTTGGACGCGTTGCTCGATCGCGCGCCCCAGGGCCAGAGCTGGCCCCGGAAATCTGAACAATCCGATAAGTGTGGAAACTGCTGCTGCTGGCGAGGACCTCGCCTGTGAAGATTGGAGCAAAGATGAGCAGAAGACCCCGCCGCACGCACTCAGCGGCATTCAAAGCCAAGGTGGCGCTGGCGGCCGTTC
>NZ_JASJXB010000055.1:0-11966 GCF_035018885.1 Variovorax sp. LG9.2
GGCGGCCAGCACGGGCAGGATTTTGATCGCCCAGCGGTGAACGGTGGCGTGATCAACGACGACTCCGCGTTCGGCCATGATCTCCTCAATGTGGCGCAAGCTCAGCGGGTAAGCCGCGTACCAGCGCACACAGGTCAGCATGACTTCCAGCGGATAGTGCGCCCGCTTGATTACCTTGCGCAACGCCTTGATCATCGCCTTCATCCTGTTGTCAGTCTCGCCTCAGCTTAGCTGCGCCGGCTTACTGCAACAGAACCGTTCGAGATGGCCACGCAAAGCTGGATCGAATTCGCACTTAGCATGCCGATCGTGCTGTGGGCCGGCTGGCCGATCTTCGTGCGCGCGGTGCAGTCCGTCGTCAACCGCAGTCCCAACATGTGGACGCTGATCGGCCTCGGCACTTAGGCCGCCTTCGTCTACAGCGTCGTAGCCACAGTGGCACCGGGCGTGTTTCCAGCGGCCTTCGTGTCGATGGGCCGCGTCGCCGTCTACTTCGAAGCGGCGGCCGTCATCATCTCGCTGACCCTGCTCGGCCAGATCCTCGAACTCAAGGCGCGCTGGCCTTGGCAAGATGCAAAAGAACGGTGCTGATACACTGCCGCCGCCACGCAAGAGCAGCTTTCAAATTCAGGTTTGATCAAGCTAGCCGAGAGGTTTTTTCCATTCTTGCAAGACGAGACGGAGACAAAATAATGAGCGCTCAACGATCCCATTCGGGCCGATACCTTTTTGTGGGGTTGGCGTTCGCAGCGCTGGGCGGAGCCGCGCGGGCCGATGTCTTGGACGACGTCAAGGCGCACGGCGTGGTCAAGTGCGGCGTGACCCTCGCCGCGCCCGGGTTCTCGGCTGAGGACAACACCGGCAAGCGTCAGGGCTTCGACATCGACATGTGCAAAGCCATCGCCGCTGCAGCGCTCGGTGACGCCAGCAAGGTCCAACTCGTTCCCATGGACCTCAAGACTGCCTTCGCCGGCCTCCCCACCGGTGCGGTCGACGTACTGACGCACCGCTTCACCTGGACGCAGAGCCGCGACGTCAGCGGAATGAAGTTCGCCAAGGTCATGTTCTTTGATGGGCAGGGCTTCGCGGTAACTATCAAGTCAAAAGCCAGCAAGCTCGCCGATCTCAACAACGCGACGATTTGTACTGCCCAGGGCAGCACCTCGGAGTTGATCGTGGCCGACTACTTCCGCGCCCACAATCTCAAGTACAAGATCGTCACTTTCGCTTCGCAGGAGCAGGCTTGGGATGCCTTCGTGGGCAAGCGGTGCGACGCCGCCATCAACGATCGTTCTGGACTGGCAGCCCGGCTGGCGGCGCTGCCCAATCGCGAGGAGTTCAAGGTCCTGGCCGAGACCGTGTCCAACGAGCCCATAGGCCCGATTGTCGCGCAAGGCCAGCCGCGCTGGGAAGCTGTGGTGCGCTTCACGCTCAACGCACTGGTGGCTGCCGAAGAACAGGGCATCACCCAGGCCAACGTTGACGCGCAGCGCAGCGCGCAGAGTCCCGATGCGCAACGGCTGCTCGGCGCAACCGGCGACTTCGGCAGCAAGATGGGACTGGCCAACGATTGGGCCTATCAGGCGATCAAGGCAGTGGGCAACTATGGCGAGATCTGGGACCGCAACGTCGGGCCAAAGACGCCGCTACGGCTCGATCGGGGACGCAATGCGCTGGTCGCCAACGGCGGCCTGATGATGTCGATTCCCGTCCGCTGACCGACCGCAACTTGGCCGCCGAAGCGGTGACAGCAGCCTTGAATTGCGCATGACGGCACGCCCGCATGCGAAGTCGCCTCGCGCGCTGCCTGGCGCTTTTGGTCGCGCGTTCTCAATGGAGCGCCTGCCGGGCCTCGTCGGCCAGATGGTGCTGCTGGTCGCTATCGCTTGGCTGGCCTGGCACGGCATCGCCAACTTCATCGGTAACGCGCGCGCACTCGGCGTATCGATAGGGTTCGGCTTCCTGCGCAACGAGGCCGGTTTCGAGATCGCGCAATCGATGATTTCCTTCGGTCCGGCATCGAGCTACAGGGACGCGATCGTCGTGGCCACGCTCAACTCGCTGCTGGTGGTCGTGCTTGCGAGCGGGCTCGGGACGCTGGTTGCGCTGTGCGTGGCCTTTGGTCGCCTGAGCACGCACCCGCTGATCCGCGGCGCCTCGTCTCTCTACGTCGAGGTGTTTCGCAACATCCCGATGCTGCTGCAGATCTTCTTTTGGTATTTCTCTGCATTGGCGCTGTTGCCCGGCGTCGCAGACAGTTACGAACTCGGCGCGGTCTTGCTGAATAACCGCGGGCTGTTCCTGCCACGCCTGCTGCTGACGTCGACGGCCTTGTGGGCGCTGATGGCTGCGCTGTTAGCGTTCGTTCTTCTGTCCATCGCGCTGGTGCGGGCGGTCCGGCTGCGCTTCGGCCCACTCGTTCTGGTGTTCTTCAGCGCAGTGATGTTGGCGCTGTGCCTCGCGCCGCTGATCGTCATACACGTCCAGTTCGGCCTCGATCGCCCTACCGTCGAGGGCTTCAACGTCGGTGGCGGCTTCGCGCTGCTTCCCGAGCTCATCGCATTGACGCTCGGCCTGTCGATCTACAACAGCGCCTTCCTTGCCGAGATCTTCCGCGCCGGCATCCTGTCGGTGCCGCGCGGCCAAACCGAGGCTGCCGCCACCGTAGGCCTGACCGGCGTGCGCGCGGCGTTCCTGGTCACGCTGCCGCAAGCCATGCGGCTGGCCCTGCCACCCGCAGCGGGCCAGTACCAGACTCTGGCCAAGGCTTCTTCGCTGGCCGCGGCGATCGGCTACCCGGACATCATGCAAATCGTCGGCGGCACCGTGCTGAGCCAGACCGGCCAGGCGCTTGAGGCGATGGCGCTGGTCGTGCTCCTGTACGCGGCCATCAACCTGGTGATCGCGCTCGCGGTGAATCTCGTGAATCGCCGCCTGTTTCGGGCCGGGCGGCGGTGACATGAGCGAAGCGCCGCTCCCCGCAGCAACACCGATGGCCCGGTTCATGCCCACGACGCTGATCGAGGCGCGCATCGCGCCCGTGCCGGGCATGTCGGCATTCACCCGATGGCGGCACGCCTGGTTCTCGAGCCGCGCGATGGGTGTGCTGCTGCTGCTCGTGCTCGCCGGCACTCTCCCGCTGGGTTGGCGCTTCTTTCAGTGGGCCGTGCTCGACGCGCACTGGATTGGCACCTCGAGCCAGGCCTGCACCGACACTCAAGGCGCCTGCTGGGCCTTTGTCATCGCACGCTGGAAGCCGTGGCTGGTCGGCGATTTTCCGTCGGACCAACTGTGGCGCGCCGCCACCTGCTTCGTGGTGTTCGTGCTGTTCTGGATGTGGGTCGTGAGGCGCTCGCGCGAGGCCGATCCGCGGCACGTGCTGCTCGGTTTCGTGCTGATGCCGCTGGCGTTCTTCCTGCTGCTGATCGGCGGCGGCCTGCTGCCGTTCGTGCCGCCGACCCGATGGGGCGGATTGCTGTTGACGCTGGTAGCCACTCTTGCCACCTTCGCCACCGCGCTGCCGCTCGGGCTGGCGCTGGCATTGGGCCGGCGCTCGCGTTTGCCGGTGCTGCGCTGGCTCTGCACGGGCCTTGTCGAGGGCATGCGTTCGGTGCCACTGCTTGTGGTGTTGTTCATCGCAGCCACTCTGCTGCCGATGTTCTTGCCCAAAGGCTGGAACGTAGACCTGTTCACGCGCGCGCTGGTAGCCTTTGCATTGTTCAACGCGGCAATGGCCGCCGAGGTGTTTCGCGGCGGTTTGCAATTGATAGGCCGAGGCCAGCTCGAGGCCGCCACCACCGTGGGACTTGGCCGCTTCGCGACACTGGCCCTCGTCGTGCTGCCCCAAGCCGTTCGTGCCGTGGTGCCCGCGCTCGTGAACATCATGATTGCGGTGATCAAAGAGACCACACTGCTCTCGGTGATCGGCCTCAACGACTTCCTAGGCGCCGTGGAGAACGGCGCCAAATCGCCCGACTGGTCTGGCGATTCGAACATCCTGACGTCGGGCCACGTCTTCCTAGCGCTGGCCTACTTCGGGGTTTGCTTTGGCCTCTCGCACTACAGCCGCCGGCTAGAAGTCACAGGCTGATCCTATAGAGCCCGCAATGACCAACACACCCGATGAAAAAGCCGTGATGGTGCGCATGGACGGCATCAACAAGTGGTACGACGAATACCATGCGCTGAGAGATATCGACCTGCAGGTGACGGCCGGCGACCGCATCGTGATCTGCGGACCTTCGGGCTCGGGCAAGTCCACGCTGGTGCGCACCGTGAATCTGCTCGAAGCGTTTCAGGAAGGCAGCCTGCATGTCTGCGGCGTCGATGTCGGCGTCGATGCAATCACGCATGCGGCCCGGCTCACGCTGAACCGGCGCGTCGGCATGGTGTTCCAGCAGTTCAACCTGTTCCCCCACATGACCGCGCTGCAGAACCTCACCGTTGGACCGGTCTGGGGTCATGGCGTGAGCCGGCGCGAGGCCAACGACCGCGCGTTGCACTACCTCGAACGGGTCGGCCTTCTGGGCCATGCTCACAAGCATCCGGCCCAGCTCTCGGGCGGCCAGCAGCAGCGCGTCGCGATCGCGCGCACGCTGTGCACCCAGCCTCAGGTCGTGCTGTTCGACGAGCCCACAGCCTCGCTGGATCCCGAGATGGTCAACGAAGTCCTGCAGACCATGGAGGTACTGGCCGGCGAGGGCATGACCATGATGATCGTCACGCACGAAATGGGCTTCGCGCGCCGCGTCGCCGACCGCGTGATCTTCATGGACCAAGGGCAGATCATCGAGACAGCGGCGCCCGAGGAGTTCTTCGAGCGGCCGCAAAGCGCGCGCCTCAAAACCTTCTTAGGCCAGGTGCTGCCGCACTAACACTGCTTCCGTTCCCCATTACCCACAACAGGAGACCCTCGCCATGACCGTGATCGACGTCCATACCCACATGTTCACCACGAAGTGGCTCGAACTTCTGAAGACCGAGGGCGGCATGTACAACATAAAGACCCGCCCCGACGGCCAGAAGGAGATTTTTCGGGGTGACACGCCGGTCGTGCTGCCGCAGCTCGGCCACTTCGACTACGACCTGCGCATCAAGCACATGGACGCCGCTGGCATCGACATTTCGATCGTCTCGCTAACCTGCCCCAATGTGTACTGGGGCAACGAAGACGTGAGCTGCCGCGCCGCCCGCGAGTCGAACGACAACATGGCGCAGGCTCAGACGACCTACCCCGATCGCATCCGCTGGTTCACCTCGCTGCCCTGGGAGTATCCGCAGCGCGCGCTCGAAGAGCTCGAGCGCACTTGTGCCAACGGCGCCGCGGGGGTGATGGTGCTTGCCAACATCGCCGGACGCAGCCTCACCGATCCGCTGTTCGCGCCCATCTGGGCCGAGATCGATCGGCGCGGCCTGCCGGTGCTGGTGCATCCGACCGATCCGCCGGGCGTCGACCTGATGGACATGACCAAGTTCGACCTCAGTTGGTCGGTCGGCTTCATGTTCGACACCACGTTGGCCTTCGCGCGGATGATTTTCGAAGGCTTCTTCGATCGCTATCCGAACCTGAAGATGATCGCGTCGCATGGCGGCGGCACCCTGCCCTACCTCGTTGGGCGCTTCGAGAAGGGCGACGAGGTCGAACTCGCGGTCCGGCGACAGATGAAGCGCAAGCCGACAGACTACCTTCGCCACATCTACTACGACTGCATCACCTATGACGCGGGTGCGCTGCGCTATCTCATTTCGGTGGTCGGTGCCGACCACGTGATGTTCGGCACCGACTGGCCGCATTGGGTGCACGACACCAAAGGCTCATTCGCCAACACCGCGGCACTGCCGCAAGACCAATGCGACGCGCTGCGGTCAGGCAACGCGCGGCGCGTGTTCGGCTTGTAGAGAAGAGTCGCGAGCGCGGCAGGCACTCTGGCTGTGATGCTTTCAGGCCAGCGGTCTCTCGCCTGAGTGGAAACGACCCAATGGAAGTTTGCGACTGGCGAGGTGCCGATCAGCAAAGTGCATGCCGCCGCTGCCTAAGCCGCACAAAGCAGTCCATTGCCAAGCACTGTTTCGTGGACAGCCCCGGGATCATGTCGACATACGCCTGCGCAACCGTCGTTAGAAAGTGGCTTGAGGCAAGTCTTCCGACGTGAAGACCAGCGACACACGTGCGTCTTCGGGCAAGGGCGGCAGCGTGGCGTCCCATGCGGTCCATGCCGCGCGCAGTTCAGCCAGGCGCGCAGGCTCGCGATCACGCAGGTTGGCGCGCTCGCGGGCGTCATCTGCGAGGTTGAACAAGTACTCGATGCCGTCCATCTGCAGGTACTTCCAGTCGCCACGAATCAGTGCGCGCTGGCCGCGATGGGTCATGCGCCAGCAGAGGTCGCGATCGACAGGGCCTTCGGCGCGGTTCGTTTGTTCCGCGACGCCATCGAACACCGGCAACAGGCTGTGGCCATCGAGCGGGTAGTCGGCATGCGGCGCCACGCCGGCGGCGTCGAGCATCGTCGCCGTCCAGTCCATCGTGAGATTGGGTGTGTGGGAAACGGTTCCGGCCGCGATGCGCGCCGGCCAGCGGGCTACCAACGGTACGCGAATGCCGCCTTCGAGCAGGTCCATCTTCTGGCCGACAAAAGGCCAGTTATTCGAGAAGCGCTCGCCGCCGTTGTCGCTGGTGAAGACGATCAACGTGTTGTCCGTCATGCCGCGGGCTTCGAGCGCTTCCAGGACCCAGCCGATGCCTTCGTCCATGTGATGGATCATGCGTTGGTAGGTCGCGAGCGAGCCGCCGTCGGTGTGCTTGCCAAAGCCGCCAATGCGCTCGGATTCCGCACGGTCGTCGCGTGTGAGCCAGGGCCAGTGTGGTGCGCTGTAGTGCAGGCTCAGCAAGAAGGGCTGGTCCGACGGTTGTTGCGCGATGAACTGCACAGCGCGGCGGCTCAGCAAGTCGGTGAGGTAGCCGTCTTCCTCGATCGGCGTTTCGTTTTCCCAGAGGTCGGGTACACCGCGCGGATCGCAGTGTGCGAAGTAGTCGGCGCCGCCCGAATGAAAGCCGTAGTAGTGCTGGTAGCCCGACATGCGCGGGCCGAAGTGCGGCGGATAGCCCAGGTGCCATTTGCCGACCAGCGCCGTGGCATAGCCGGCATCGCGCAGCAACGAGGGCAGCGTCGGGTGCGACGGCGAAACACCAAGCACTTTGTCGCCACGCGCGTTACCGGCGAGCGGCTCCTCAGCCGCGCCGCGCAGCCGGTATTGCCAGCGGCCCGTGATGAGCGCGAAGCGCGTCGGCGAACACACGGCCGAGTTGGAATATCCGCGCGTGAAGCGCATGCCTTCACACGCGAGGCGGTCGAGATTGGGCGACACGTCGACGGGTTGGCTGGCCGCATTGCGCGCACCGGTACAGCCCAAGTCGGCGTAACCGAGGTCATCGGCCAGGATGAAGATGAGGTTGGGCTTTGTCATCGCCTTGATCGCATTGAAAGCATCTCTCTAAATAGCCTGATTGCACGGATGGGCGTTGGCAGACCAAGCGTCGCATCTGCACCGGACTCAAATCCTGCATGTTGCCATGGCGCAAAGACGCCACGGCTTAAGCAAGTCCCTATCTTTTTACGCCGCACCCTGCTTCTTACCCCACGGCGCGGTGTTGTCCTTGAGGTTGTCTGTCACGCGTTCGCGGCGTCCTGCATGGTCTCGAGATTGGAGGTTGTCGACGCGCTAGCAGGCGCGGGAAAAGACCAATGTTGATCCAACGATCAAGTAACCCACCAAGCGAATTTCTCAAGGTGGGCAAATGTCGACTACCGATTAGGAGAAATGCAGCGTTATCCATGCGCACGTTAGGTGGCCGAGGTTGACCTCTTTCAAGTTATTCGGGCCAATGCCATCAGGCTGCACCTCTTGTGCGTTCTTTACCCGCGATATCGCCTGGCTTGTGCAGCCCCCCAACCCGACTGAGCTCCGTATCAGAGCACTTCAATTGTTCAAACGAAATGATGCGAGGTCCGAGGCAGGCTATCCTTTTGCGACGGACAGGATGTGCAGAGCCTGTCCCTCCTGATGGGCGATGTCTTCACCCGCCCAACACACAAATTGGTCTGGGCGGACCAGGATAAGACGTGCCCGATAGCGTTCAACTTCGCCCGTGCAGGCATCCTGCACTACTGCAAGGGGAACTTCCAACGTGGCCGCAGCGTCGACGAATTCACGGATGGCATCCTCTCTGGCGCCAAAGGCGAACAAGGTATAACCAACCTCGAGCGCTTCATAGGCGTTAAGTCCCGACGGCAGCGATGCAGGGGCAAGGTGGTGGCCTGGACGGGCTTCGAAGCGGTGCGAGCCTACAGCGCTACAAACCAGATCCGACTGCGCAGGCTGTGACACCACCGGCGAGCCCTCGTAATTCGGCTCGAAAGAATGCACTTCGCCAACCGCGCCCTTGGCGCGCGCCCGCCAGGCACTTTCGAACGCTGACTCGTCTCGAGCAGGATCGTGGGCATCAAGGAACTCGCGGTCAGACTCGATCGACTTGGCAATGAAGTCGCGCATGGTCGAGGCGAACACGGGCCGGCGCTCGGCATCGTACGAATCGAGCAGGGTGGGTCCACCCCAGCCCTGCAGCGTGGCCGCCAGCTTCCAGCCCAAGTTGCGTGCGTCCTCCAGTCCAGTATTCACACCGTACCCGCCATAGGGCGGATGACTGTGTGCCGCATCTCCGGCGACGAAGACGCGCCCTTCGCGGTACGCGTCCGCAATCATGAAGCGCAGATCCCAGAAGCCGATGTGCTCGAATTCGATGTCGAAGGGTGCACCCACCGCCTCTTGCAGGTAGCTGTGGAAATCGAAGTTGTCTTTGGTCGTTCCCGGTGGCACCGGCGCGTGAAAGAACCATGTGGAGCCCAGATCGACCCGACCAAAGAACTTCCAGTAGCCCTGCAGTTCCGGTTGAAGGACGTTGTAGTAGGACTTGCCTGGGTACCGTTCCAGCAGCCGGTGCAGCTCGTGCGAGCGGAACACGAGCAGCACCATCATGCGGTCGTGGTCCGTCCGTGTTTGGGTGATGCCCGATTGCTCGCGAACGGGTGAGCGGCTGCCGTCGCAGCCGACCGCGTAGGCCGCTTGCACCACGCGCTGCACGCCGCTGTGGCGCTCCCGGACGGTAACCGAGACGCCGTCATCGTTTTGCGAGACGGTTGGCGCTTCGGCCTCTGGTTCAGCTTGGACCTCCCAGCCATAGAGCGTCGTCACGGACGGCAATTCGGCGACGCGCTGGCGCAGCACCGCTTCGGTCGCGTACTGGGGGAGGCGCTCATTCGTGGTGTAGTAGTACGGCTTGACCAGTTCGCGCTGCAGCCAGTCGTAAGTGTGAGGTCCGAGCAGCGTGCCATAGGCGGTCAAGCCACCGATGCCGTATTCGGGGGGGATGGTGCGCGCCGCGCGTAACTGCTTTTCGGCACCCCAGAAATGGAAGTGCTCCATCGTGCGTTGCGTAAGGTTCTGTCCCTTCGGGATCGGCTGCGGTTGCGGGTAGCGTTCGACAATGACGGTTCGCACACCTCGCTGGCCCAACTCGATGGCCAACCCCATGCCGACTGGACCACCGCCGACGATGACCACTTCCGTCTGTTCGACCTCGCCGGGCGCCGGCGCATCCATCTTGTTCGTTGTCATCGGGTTCGTCATTCCGCCGTGATGCCCTGGGCCTTGATCAGGTCAGCCCAGCGCTTGGAATCTGCTGCCATGAGACGGCCGAATTCTTCGGGCGTGCTGTGCGCCGGCGTCATGCCTTGTGCCTCGAACGCTTTCGCCACATCGGCCTGCGCGAGGACCGTGCCAAGCGCCTTGTTCAACCGGTCGACCACGGGGCGCGGTGTGCCGGCAGGGGCCAGCACGCCATACCACATGTCGACGTTCAGGTTGCCGACATTGAGGGTCTGCAGGGAGGGCACGTCCGGCAGCAGCGCATTGGGTTTGTCGGAACTGATGCCCAGGGCTTTCAGCTTGCCCGCCTTGACATGCTGAAGCGCCACATGGATGGGAAGGAACATGACATCGATCTGTCCGCCCAGCAGGTCCGTCAGGGCCGGTGCTGTGCCGCGGTAACTGATGTGCGTGAGAGAAACTTTAGCGCGGTTCTTCAACAACTCCATCGCGAGGTGGTGCGGGGTGCCCGTGCCCGGTGAGCCGTAGTTGAGCTTGCCCGGCTTGTCTTTGGCGGTCTTCAGCAAAACCTGCAACGAGCCGATGCCGGATTGCGTACTCGCCACCAGGATGAGCTGGCCCCAGCTTGTCAGAGTGACAGGCGCCAGGTCCGTCAGCGGATTGAAGGGCAGCTTGGGATAGAGCGCCGAGTTCATCACCAGCGTATTCACGCTGACCAGCAGCGTGCTGCCGTCCGGCGCGGCGCGCACCGCTTCCTGCGTGCCGATGTTGCCGGCCGCGCCCGGCCGGTTGTCGACGAAGTACGGGCGCTTGAGCTGCGCGGTGAGTCCAGGGCCGACCTGCCGGGCGATCAGGTCGATGCCGGTGCCGGGTGTGAATGGAACGATCAAGCGCAGGGGTGCGTCCGTGGCGCCTTGGGCCCAGCCGAAGGGTGCTGCCATCACGCCCAGACTTCCCAACAGGATGCTGCGCCGCGAGTTCAGGCGTGCCGCTGTCATGGATTCCTTCATTTTTTTGTCTCCGATGTCTGTGAGTCGACAATTAGAGCGACTCGCTCCCATTGAATCAAACGGAACATGCTGATGAATTCGTCAAGAAAGCTGTTGAATCTGAGTACTCGGCAGCTGCTTGCCTTCCTTGAAATCAGCCGGTTGCAGAGCTTTGCCCGGGCTGCGGAACAGATTCATCTCTCGCCCTCCGGCATGAGCATGCTCGTGAAGGAACTGGAAGACCAGGTCGGTGCGCGCCTTTTTCACCGGACCACCCGCGCGGTCACGTTAACGGAAGCAGGCCAACGGCTGGAGCCGGTGGCCCAGCGCATCGTGCAGGAGTTGCGAGGGCTGGAGTCGGTGATCGAGGGCACCCAGGATGCGGTGCGCCAGCAGCTGCGGATCGCGGCCACGCCGATGGTTTCGGCCAGTCTCCTGCCATCGGTCATCCGCGACTTCGCCCGTGTTCATCCGCAGGTGCGGGTAAGCATCGCAGACCTCGATGTCAGTCAGGTGCGGCGAAGCGTGCTGGAGGATGAGGCGGACATCGGGTTCGGCTTCTTCGTCAAGCCGGCGGTGGGTCTTGTACGACAGCCCCTTTGCAAGTTCCGGCTGATGAGCATCAGCCCACCCGCTGGCGATAGGCAGGGCCTTCAGTCGAGCCAGCCATGGAACAAACTGGCAACGGTGCAATTGGTGAGCTTGCCGTTCGACAATCCGATCCAGGCGGTCATCGAAAAGCACCTGGCTGGCATCGGTCGTTCCTCAGGGGAGCGACTTCGTTTCAACCTAATCGGCACCATCATTGCGATGGTGCGGGCAGGTCACGGGCAAGCGGTGATTCCTTCCTTTGCGTTAGAGGAGTGCTTGCGCCAGGGGCTGGTAGTGAACATGTTGCGCGAACCGGTGGCGCATCTCGAGCTGTACCTGGTGTCGCGTCGAGGCAAGAAGCCCGGTGCGACGTCCCTGGCTTTCGCGGAAGCCATCCGGAAGGCGGCAGCCCAGTTGGCGGGTTGAACAAGATTTCCGATTTCAGCACGCCTCGATCGCTTGGCAGGGTTCTGTCGCAGTAAGCCGCTGCAGCTAAGCTGAGGCGAGACTGACAACAGGATGAGAGCGATGATCAAGGCGTTGCGCAAGGTAATCAAGCGGGCGCACTATCCGCTGGAAATCATGCTGACCTGTGTGCGCTGGTGCGCGGCTTACCCACTGAGCTTGCGCCACATTGAGGAGATCATGGCCGAACGCGGAGTCGTCGTTGATCAAGCCACCGTGCACCGTTGGGCGATCAAAATCCTGCCCGTGCTGGCCGCT
>NZ_JASJXB010000056.1:0-11803 GCF_035018885.1 Variovorax sp. LG9.2
CGGCAGCGTCAGATGTGTATAAGAGACAGATGATGTGCAGTCGGGCGCCCAGCTTGCGCAGCTTCGGCACCACCGACGGCACCAGCGCCACGCGGCGCTCGTGCGGCTGGGTCTCGGTCAGTACGGCGACGTTGACGTACATGGTCAGGCTCTGTCGACGGTCAAGCCGGTGCCGGGAAGTGACCCGTGCGCACCAGCTTCTTGTTGACGAATTCCTGGATGCCCATGTCGCCGAGCTCGCGGCCGTAGCCCGAGTTCTTGATGCCGCCGAACGGCAATTCGGCATCAACCCAATTGATGTTGTTGACGAACATCATCCCGGTGTCGACCAGGCTGGCTACGTGCTTGCCGCGCGCTTCGTCCGCCGTCCAGACCGAGCCGCCGAGGCCGAAGTCGGAATCATTGGCCAGTGCAATCGCCGCCGCTTCGTCCTTGACACGGTAGAACGAGACCACCGGGCCGAAGAACTCGTCGCGGAAGGCCGGGTTGTCCGACGCGATGTCGGTCAGGATCGTGGTCTGCATGAACGAGCCCGGACGGTCGATGCGCTTGCCACCCATCAGCAGCTTGGCGCCGCCCTTCATGGCGGCGTCTACCTGCTTGAGCAGCTGCAGCAGCGCCGCTTCGGTGGACAGCGGGCCGTGCGTGGTTTTCTCGTCCATCGGATCGCCCGGCTTGAGTGCTTCGAGCGCCGTCTTGAAGCGGGCGAGAAACTTGTCGGCGATAGCCTCGACCGCGATGAAGCGCTTGGCCGCGCAGCAGGTCTGGCCGGCGTTGTACATGCGGCCCCAGACGGCCCAGGGGATGACCTTGTCTAGGTCGGCGTCCTCAAGGACGATGAAGGCGTCAGCGCCGCCCAGCTCCATCGTCGACTTCTTCAGGTTCTGGCCCGCGCGGGCAGCGACCGTGCGGCCCGCGGCGACGCTGCCAGTCAGGGCCACGCCCTTGATGCGCGGGTCGTCGATGACACGGTCGCACTGTTCATGCGAGATCAGCAAGTTGGTGTACGCACCGACCGGTGCGCCCGCGTCGAGCAGCAGCTTCTCGAAGGCGATCGCGCACTGGGGCACGCAGCCGGCGTGCTTGACGACCACGGTGTTGCCCGCCATCAGTTGCGGGCCAGCGACGCGGGCCAATTGGTAGTACGGGAAGTTCCACGGTTCGACGCAGAACAGCACGCCGATCGGGCTGCTCTCCATGTGCGCCTCGCCCACCTTCGGATGCAGCTTGACGGGCGCCAGGAAGGCTTCGGCGTGCTTGGCGTAATAGGCCAGGATGTCGGCGCTGAACTTGACTTCGCCGCGCGCTTCGTCGATGCGCTTGCCCATGTCCTGCGTCGCCAGTTTGGCGAAGTCGTCGACGTGAGCAGCCATCAGCGAGGCGGCCTTGTTGATGATCGCGGCCCGCTCGGCGTAGCTCGTATGCTTCCATGTCTCGAAGCAGCCCTGTGCCGCAGAGAGCGACTTTTCGAGCTGCACAGAGGTGAGGTGCTCGTAGCTCTTGAGCAGCTTGCCGGTGTTTGGGTTCACGCTTTGGTAGGTCATGGTGGTGTCCTCTTTCGGGGTCGGTCGGTGGGAGCGCCAGCGGCATGCCGGCACGGAGGTCTTTAGGTCTCGATCAGTACCTTGAGCGCGTTCGTTTCGGACGCGTGCGCAAAGGTCTCGTAGGCGTCGAGGATGTGGTCAAGCTTGAATCGGTGAGTGATCAGCGGCATCGGATCCAGCTTGTGCGCGCACAGGGTCTTCAGCAGCATCGGCGTGCTCACCGTGTCAACCAGCCTTGTCGTGATGCTGATGTTGCGGTCCCACAGATTCTCTAGGTGCAGATCGACCTTGACGCCGTGCACGCCGATGTTGGCGAGCGTGCCGCCGGCGGCGACGATCTGCTGGCACAGCTCGAAGGTGGCGGGAACGCCGACGGCCTCCATGGCGGTGTCGACGCCGAGCCCGTCGGTCAGCTTCATCACCGCGTCGGCCGCCTTGCCGTCGCCGCTGTTGATCGTGGACGTCGCGCCGAAGCGCTTGGCCATCGCCAGACGGTTGTCATCGAGATCGATCGCGATGATCTGCGCGGGCGAGTAAAACTGTGCCGTGAGCAGCGCCGCCAGGCCGATCGGTCCGACACCGACGATGGCCACCGTGCTGCCGGGCTGCACGCGCCCGTTGAGCACGCCGCACTCGAGCGCCGTGGGCAGGATGTCGCTGAGCATCACCAGCGCCTCCTCGTCGGCACCGGCCGGGATCGGGTACAGGCTCATGTCCGCATACGGGATACGCACGAACTCGGCCTGCGTGCCGTCGATGCTGTTGCCCAGGATCCAGCCGCCGGTGGTGCAATGCGAGTACATCTGGCGCCGGCAGTTGACGCACTTGCCGCAGGCGCTGACGCACGAGATCAGCACCGGGTCGCCGGCCTTGAAGTCGATGACGGCCGAGCCCACCGCATCGACGACGCCGACGCCTTCATGGCCAAGAATGCGGCCGGGTTTGCAGGTCGGCAAGTCGCCCTTCAGGATGTGCAGGTCTGTGCCGCAGATCGTGGTGCGCGTCACCTTCACGATCGCGTCGGTGGGCGCCGCGATGACCGGCTTGGGCCGGTCTTCGAGCGACTTCTTGTTCGGGCCGAGATAGACGAGTGCCTTCATGCCAAAGCTCCTGTGCCAACTGTCAGCGTGGGGTAATCGGTGTAGCCCTTGGCCCGCGGCACGTAGAAGGTCGACATGTCGGGTGCGTTGAGCGGCGCGTGCTGGCGCATCCGCGCCACGAGGTCGGGGTTGGCCAGGAACGGCCGGCCGAAGGCGATCAGGTCGCCGCGCTCCTCAAGCAGAGCCTGCTCGGCGCTGGCGTGGTCGAAGCCGCCGGACAGGATGAACAGACCTTCGAAGCCGGCGCGCAACTTGAGCTTGAAGTCCGCGGGCACCGGCGGCGCACCCATGGACGAGTGGTCGACCAGGTGGACGTAGAGCAGGCCCAGCGCGGACAGCGACTTGACTAGCGCCAGATACTGCGCCTGCACTTCGGGAAACTCGCCGGTGCCGTTAAACACGCCGTAGGGCGAAAGGCGGATACCGACCCGGTCGCGGCCGATTGTCGTGATCGTGGCGCGCGCGATCTCCAGCGCCAGGCGGTTGCGGCCCTCGACGCTGCCGCCGTGGGCGTCGCTTCGCAGGTTGACGAGCGGGTTCAGGAACTGCTCGATCAGGTAGCCGTTGGCGCCGTGCAGTTCGATGCCGTCGAAGCCTGCATCCAATGCGAGCTTTGCCGAAGTTACATATTCCGCGACGGCGTGCTCAATGTCGACCTCGGTCATCGCGCGTGGCGGGCTGTGCGGCTGCATGCCAAGGGCGTCGGTGAACATCTCACCTGGGCAAACGACCGTACCCGGCCCGAGCACCTCGGCACCTGCCGGCAGGTTGGCGACATGGGCCACGCGACCGCAGTGCATCAGCTGCACAAAGATCTTGCCGCCGCGCTCATGCACGGCGGCTGTCGTCGCCTTCCAGGCCTTCACCTGTGCCGCGTCATACAGCCCTGGAATGCGCGGGTAGCCCAGACCATTGGGGCTGGGCGACGTGCCTTCGGAGATGATCAGACCGGCAGTGGCTCGCTGGCCATAGTAGGTGGCCATCAATGCATCCGGCGTGTGCGCGGGCGTCGCCCGGTTGCGAGTTATCGGCGCCATCACCATGCGATTGCTGAGTTGCAGGGAGCGTGCGGAGAACTTGTCGAACAGCATCCGGCGGATTCCTGGAGTGGTGGAGCCAGCAGGTCGCAATACGGGATTGCGACGTGCAAGGTTGGGATGACCCAGCCTGCGCGACCGAAACGCCTGGGTCTGTTCGCTGGGACACAAAGCGGTTCACGGCAAACGTAAAGCGTTGTGGCTTTCGCTTGAGCCCCTCGTGCTTGCGACAGCGCACAGATCGCGGTCACCGCCCGTGTCATCGGGCTGCCTGATTAGCGACGAAGTTCAGCAGGCTCACGCTGTGAGCCAGTGAGGCCTGATGATGGCCGCATGCACCAAGGAGATGCGCTATGCCGATGAACCGAGTCCAGTTCCAGCCTGGGCTGTCGATGCGGGAGTTTCTGAGCTTGCACGGGACCGAGGAGCTTTGCGAGGCGGCACTGATCGCCAGGCGCAGGCCTCGCGGTGTCGACGCCGACCGAAAATTGACCCACCGGGGATGGGCTAAAAATCTGGACGGTTTTATGCCATGAGCCCCAAGCTTCGACGGTAGCCAAGAGGACTGCGCGCGCCCAGGCGCCCACACGAAATGCTCTCTTTTTCGACGAGCAGCCTAGCAGGCTGCTGAAATACTCCCCGACCGCTGTCGACATCCGCTCCTCGAACGTTGATCAGTGATCGTTTCCTCAATTGAGAACAAACCCCAGACCATGCGCGACGCCGACACCTTCACCGAGAGTCTGTTCACCATGCGCAAGCTCGAGGACTTCGTTCCGGCAGACCAGCCGCTGCGCCCGATCCGCGCGATGGTCAACGAAGCGCTGATCAAGATGGATGACTTGTTTGCCGGCATGTACGAGGCTGACATCAAAGGCGGGCGCCCCAGCATCGCTCCAGAGAAGCTGCTGCGCGCGATGCTGCTGCAGATCTTCTTCAGCGTTCGCTCGGAGCGCCAGCTCATGGAGCAGACCCAATACAACCTCCTGTATCGCTGGTTCATCGGTCTGGCCATGGACGATGCGGTCTGGGTCCCTAGCGTGTTCACCAAGAACCGCAAGCGGCTCATTGCGCACGACGCGATCATCGAGCTGTTCAACCCCATAGTTGAAACTATCGGTCGCAAAGGCTGGCTCTCGGGCCAACACTTCAGCGTCGACGGAACCCTCATTCAAGCGTGGGCCAGCCACCGCAGCTTCGTGCGCAAGAATAGCGGTGACGATGATGCTGATGACAACAACACGGACAGCACCAGCTTCAAGGGTCAAACCCGCAGCAACGACACCCACGCATCGCGCATCGCGCACCGATGACGATGCGCGGCTGTACCGCAAGGGCAAGACCGCCAGCCAGATGCGCTACATGGGCCACACCCTCTCGGACAACCGCCATGGGCTGATCGCCACGGCCTGATCGCCAACGCGATGGTCACACAAGCCGACGGCCTTGCCGAACGCGAAGCGGCCAAGGTCATGATCAGGGATGCCCGTCAGGCTACCGCGAGTCCGGATGTCGAGGTCACGCTCTGTGCGGACAAAGGCTACGACGCGAAGGAGTTCGTCCAGGCATGCCAGGACATGGGCGTGATCCCCCACGTGGCACAGAACACTTCCGGGCGGCGCTCAGCAATGCCCGATGCCATCGCTGCGAGCGACGGCTATGCGCTGTCGCAGCGCAAGCGCAAGCTCATCGAGCAGGGCTTTGGCTGGGCCAAGACGGTGGGCGGAATTCGTCAGGTGATGGTGCGTGGACCATCTGTTCGTGCTGACGATGACGGGCTACAACCTGACGCGCATGCGCTCGTTGGGACACGTGCGTCCGCAGGGGCACTGAGACAGCCAGAGGCTCGCAAAACACACTCAAATGAGCGTAAACAGCTCCCGAAATCGCTGCTACAGCACTATGTGAAAAGCGAGTCTCCGCCGATGAGACTGACGCGTTTTGGAGGGGAGTATTTCCGCATCCTGTTAAGCGGCCTGTCAGTACGAGCTGGCGAATGGACGAGACCTATATAAAAATCAGTGGAGAGTGGAACTACCTGTACCGGGCGGAGGATCGCGCCGGCCACACGATCGACTTCCTGCTGCGCGCACACCGCGACCTTGCTGATGCAAGGCGCTGCTTCGAACGTGCCATTGACCTGCACGGCGTGCCCGGGAAGATCAAGATCGACAAGAGCAGTGCCAACACGGCAGCGATCGTCGGCATGTGCGCCGACAGCGGTGCGCACATCGAGATGCGTGAGCCGAAGTATCCCAACAACCTCATCGAGCAAGACCACCAGGTATTTAAACTCGTTGTGCGACCCATGCTGGGGTTCAAGTCTTTTCGCTCCGCTCGCGCCCTCATCGCCGGCATCGAGACCGTGCACATGATCAAGAAGGGGCAGCTCGATTCGCTCAAAGACAGAGCTTCGTCGGCTGCTGACAAGTTCCACTCTTTGGCTTTTTGAGGCCAACCAACACAAGAGTTTCTTAGACCTCACTCTGCTATCGCGACAGAACCAACACAATCGCATCAACGCTGTCGTTTGAAGGTCATGCGCTGAAATACGCCATCTTTGCGAATGAGTCCGTGATTAATAGCACCTAGAACATGTAGTCCGATCAGCACGATAAGCACCCAAATTAGTACCGCATGGACTCCGAAGAATTGCTCAGACAAGTCGTGATCGGGCAGCGTCCAACGCGGTGTGTCCTCGCCAAACAATTTCACACCTGTTTTGGAGTATGACGCACCCAGATAGCCCGTGATCGGCATAAGCACCATAAGCAAATAAAGCATCGCCTGAGTCGCTTTGGACAGCCTGGCCTGCCATACCGGCACGGTTGGCGGCAAGGACTTCGGACGATGGTAGATACGCCATACAATGCGCGCGGTCACCAGCAGCGCCACCACGATACCAATAGACTTGTGCAACTCGAAATACCAACTACTGCCGGTTTGCTCTTCGATCGACATCATGTACCAGCCAAGAGCGGCCATCGTTGGGAGGAGTAGCGCGAGCAGCCAATGCAAGGCGGCCGCAATACCGCTGTAGCGCCACGCCACATATACTTGGGGTGGAACATCTGTTGGATGAGCATTCATTGGGTGCTTGTTGCGGTTAAAGAAGGAGCATGCGTCTGTCGACGCATAATTGAGTGAGTAGCAGCGCATCATCGAATTGAGCAGTGTTGGATGAAGTTTTTCGCTTATTCTTATTGCAAAATTTGGTACCAAACTTTAACAGGCTGTTGAAAAATCTCATACTTTTTCCGACAATTGGAATGCAGAGCATGTCTATGGCGATGCTGAACTATGGATGGCGCAGCGCGAGTGGATGGCATTGCATCGCAATGCGTCCGCAAGACTGCTCGACGTCACCATTTAGACCATTCAAGAGCAGGGATCGCATTGCTTTTCGGGTTCGGTTGCAGTGAGTCGAGTCGGTGAGGTGGGCGAATGACGCAGACCTTGACGAAGACGATGAACGACGCGATGGGTTTGGTGCTCAAGCGACTGCACTACGCGATCGATGTGATGCTGGTGTGCGTTCGCTGGTATGCGGCCTACCCGCTGAGCCTGCGCAACCTGGAAGAGATGATGGCCGAGCGTGGCGTTGTGTTCGGCCGCACGACGGTGTCTTGTCGGACGGGTTTGCCGGTTCTGTCGCTGATGCTTCGCTGGCGCAGGCGCGCGGTCGACAAGGCCGGCCAGCCGATCGACTTCTTCTTGCGCGAGCTGAGCACGCCCGTTGCATACCCGCACACCGGTACCTTGACCATCATGGCCGGATGTAATGGCTAATTGCGCGGGTCGACCTCAGCGTAGCGCGCATGGAACGCGCCATATGCAAGTCCGATGCTAGCCTCACTGATGAAGTGCGCCAAGTGCCCTTCGGGCAACGGGATCATCACGCAGCTCACGGCGCACGAGGTGCGGTCGCGCAGAAAGTGGACAAGGCAAGCGCCGAATGCGGCCAGTTCGACGCTGCCATGAGCGGCCTACGAGACGGAGGCTCCGCCACCGCTCATCGCGTGGCGACAAGATCGGCAGTGCGACAAGCGAAAGCCAGCGCGTGACCGCCAGTTCAGGTTGAGGTGCCAGTGAGTCCCGCACCCAGTAAGCGGCTATGCCCAGCCATTCGATCTTATGCCAGAACGAAGCCGCTTTAGTTCGCTTTCCACCCTCTCCGGAAATACGCTTCAGTGCGAACCGCTCGGCGCTCCCGGAAACTCTAGCGTCGGCCCACCATTTTCCCCTTGGCTGCAGCATTGACCCGGATGGGTGCGGTAGAAGTTGCGATTGCCACCTTCAGCGCCTTCGTAGGAGGGAAGCACGAGACCGACATGTAACGTGAAAAACCGCGGCCGACGGCTGTCAGGAAGCCATCGACGCCGTGCGCCGGTGTCCCTTGACGTCGTAGCGGTCCAGCATCATCACCTTGTCCCACACCTTGATGAAGTCTTTCACGAAACGTGGGTGCCCATCGCTGCCGGCATAGACATCGCAGACCGCACGCAACTGCGCGTTGGAACCGAAGACCAGGTCGTTGCGTGAGGCCCTGAACTTCGGGGCGCCCGATGCGCGATCCTTGAGCACGAAGCTCAAGCCGTCCGCATGGGCCTTCTCCCAGACCAGATCGGTGTCGGTGAGGTGGACAAAGAAGTCGTTCGTCAGCACGCCGACCTTGGTCGTAAAGATGCCGACGTCCGATCCATCGTGGTTCGCATTGAGCACCCGCAATCCTCCCGTGAGCACTGTCCATTCCGGAGCGGACAGCTTCATCAGATTGGCCTTGTCGAGAAATAACTCTTCCGGCGCCACACCTTGCGAGATCTGCCCGAAGCGCTCGTCGGTGTAGTTGCGAAAGCCATCCACGACCGGCTTTAACCATTCGAACATCTCCACATCGGTGAGCTGTTGGGTGGTGTCGACCCGGCCCGGCGTGAACGGAACCGTGGCGTCGATGCCCGACTCATGAGCCGCACGTTCGACAGCCGCGCAGCCTCCCAGAACGATCATGTCTGCCAGTGAAATCTTCTTGCCAGTGCCCTTCTTGCCGTTGAAGTCCGCCATGGTGACGCGCAGCTTCTCGACGACCGGAGCGGCGCGGCTGTTGACCACCCAGTCCTTCTGAGGCGCCAGCGCTAGTCGTCCGCCGTTTGCACCGCCACGCTTGTCACTGTCGCGATACGTCGCGGCCGCAGAGAAAGCGGTGAACACGAGATCGGACACCGACAGACCCGTGGCGAGGATGGCCTGCTTCAATCCAACGATGTCCGTCTCGCCGACCAGCTCGTGGTCGCGCTCAGGCAGGGGGTCTTGCCACAGCAGACCGTCCTCGATCCTCACCTCCGGGCCGAGGTAGCGATGCCGAGGCCCCATGTCGCGGTGGGTCAGTTTGTACCAAGCCTTCGAGAACGCCTGGGTGAAGGCGTCGAAGTCCGCTAGGAACTTCTCGCAGACCTTGCGGAACTCCGGATCAACCT
The DNA here is from genome assembly GCF_035018885.1 of Variovorax sp. LG9.2. NCBI lineage: Bacteria > Pseudomonadati > Pseudomonadota > Betaproteobacteria > Burkholderiales > Comamonadaceae > Variovorax > Variovorax sp. LG9.2. The sequence goes on from NZ_JASJXB010000056.1 coordinate 9,156, forward strand.
TGAGCGCGATGTCGCTGGTCATCATCATCAGATCGTTCATCTGACCGTCGACGTGCGCATCGGGCGTCTTGGGCGCATTCGGGTCCGTCGGCGTCCACTGCAGCGCACCGGCGGGACTCTTGACCTGCTTCCATTCAAACTTAAACAGGTTCTCGAGGTAGCTGTTGTCCCACTGCGTGGGGTTGGGCGTCCAGCTGCCTTCGATCCCGTTCGTCATCGTGTATTGCGCAAAGCCCGGGCCTTTCGGATTGGCCCATCCCAGACCCATGGCCTCCATGGGCGCGATTTCGGGAGGCGGGCCTACGTCTTTCGGCGACACCATGCCGTGGCTCTTGCCGAACGCGTGGCCACCCGCGATCAACGCCACGGTCTCTTCGTCGTTCATTGCCATTCGGGTGAACGAGATGCGGATATCGCGAGCCGACCCCATGGGATCGCCATTGGCGTAAGGCCCTTCCGGATTCACATAGATCAGCGCCTGGTGCGTTGCGGCCAGCGGATTCTCTAGGTCGTAGTCGGGATCGCCGTTCTTGCCGCGCCAGCGCTTGTCTCGCGTGACCATGCTGTCGAAGCCATCGACGTTCTTCGGGTCCCAGATCTCGGGGCCCCAATACGTTGCGTTGTCGGCCTCCCAGGCATCGAGTCGCCCGCCACCGAAACCGTAGGTCGGGAACCCCATGATCTCCAGTGCGCAATTGCCGGTCAGAATCATGAGGTCTCCCCAAGACAATCCGTTGCCGTACTTGTGCTTGATTGGCTGGAGGAGGCGACGGGACTTGTCGGTGTTTCCGTTGTCCCACCAGCTGCTGATGGGAGCAAAGCGCTGCATGGCCGTACCGGCGCCGCCTCGGCCGTCGGCGATCCGGTAGGTGCCAGACGCGTGCCAAGCCATACGAACCATCTGCGGACCGTAGTTGTGATAGTCGGACGGCCACCAGTCAACCGAGGTAATCAGGAACTGCTTGATGTCTTTCTTCAGCGCCTCAAAGTCGAGCTTCGCGAATTCGGCGGCGTAGTCGAAATCCGGGCCGAGCGGATCCGCCGCAAGACCGTTTTGATGCAGGAGTTCAACCCGCAGACGGTCCGGATACCAGTCCTCGAGGGTCGGAGGCGTGCCGAACGCGCCGCCCATGCGGTCTCCGCCGAACGGGCATCTACCCTCCATTTGATGCGTAGCCGTGTTTGTCTTGTCTGGGGTGGTCGTGTTCATCCATGGTCCTTGTGAAGCAGTTGGAATCCAAGCGGGGTCCATTGCTGGCGCCCGGTGGTGGAATTGGATCGTGAACTCGCCGGGCCTGCGCCGTGTAGGCGTGGGTGCGCAGCCAATGCGGGACGCAAACAGCTTTGGCTCGGGTAAGCCATCGAGCCGACCGGCACGTCTAGGCGCGTAGCGACTCTCGATCTTCTGCAATCCGTTGCCACGACGGCACGAGCGGGTATAGCCACCCTCGCATCGGTCGAGCCGATTGCGTTAACCAGCTTGCTCGAAAACTTTGCTTACTACCAGTGGCGCGGCTCGCCGGTCCGCGGCTGATGGCCGGCGATGTACCGGTGCCGAGTAGGCCGTGGGCGCCGAAGCTGAATTGGCCCACGCTGCCGACATTTCGCTGACCCTCCTCATGGACTTTAAACAGAGCACCGACTAGCGTTTCGGCGAGCTATCCCCGGTCACCGTTAGTCCGGCAAAACAGGCTCAGGCGGGTCAACGCCCGGTCGGCACCATTAGGTCTGAGCGGTCAACTCGCTACGTTCAGCTCAACGCCCATGCCCCTGCGCAAGCTGCCTAATCCACGGCGGACGTAAGTCTTGACCGTACCGATCGGCATGCCGGTGTGCGACGCGACTTCGCAGTGCGTCATTTCACTGAGGAACGCAAGGCTGAGCACACAGCGCTGGTGCGTTTTGAGTTGACTGAGACCTCAATACGCTTTGGCGTACAGCCTCTTGGCATCTAGCGCGCTTGCCGGCTCCGGTTGATCAGGCAGCAAAGAATCCCAATCATCTTCTTCGCGAGAAAAAGTCAGATTCTCCCGATTGACGACCTGACGGCGAAGGATTTCGATCGCCCGGCTGCGCGCTATCACCATCATCCAGACCATGGCCGACCCACGTCCCGATGCGAAGTCTGGAGCTAGGCGCCAGATCGTCAGGAGCGCCTCCTGAAGAGCGTCCTCTGCAATCTCTTTCCTACGAACGACCTTGAGCGCGCAGTAATACAGAGGGTTCGAGAGAGCTCATAGAGATCTCGAAAGGCCTGCGTATCGCCCCCTGCAACTTGATGAACGAGGTTATTAAGGTGCGCGTCGCCCGACCTCAAAGCTATTTGTTGGGTGCGAAGCCGTTTCATGTGGGAAGAAGTTCCCAGACATCGAGGCGTCCATTGGTAAGACAAAAGCTTGCTTTTTCGTGCGCTCTGAATACTGATGCGCCGATCCCACCTCACGGCCGTAGCACCGGCTTTACTTGGTAGGGGATCGCCCACAGGACTTGAGCGTTGTGGAGCACGTCGACGCGTTCACTAAAAGCGTGAAGTAATAAGACCAAAAAACTTCAAAGGTTTGCAATGTCAAAGTTTTCAACAATCGTCATTTCGACGTGCTTCGCTCTCGGCTCGGTTTCGGCGTTAGCTCAAGGGGCAGGCGGAAGCG
>NZ_JASJXB010000057.1:0-11630 GCF_035018885.1 Variovorax sp. LG9.2
AGCCCGGTTCAATACCGGTTGAGAAACACCGCCTGATCGGCGGGATCACAATGTCCAACTTCTGGGGGTCAGTTCAATCCCGGGGCGATTCAATGGGCAAATGCCGACCTTCGATGTACTTGAGAAAGTGTCCTGCGACTGCGAGATAGCGCTTGGTCGCGGCAGAACTGTACCGTACCCTCGCAAGATGCTCTTCGAATCGCAAAATCAGCGTGCTGCGCTGAGCTAGAAGGTCTGACATCCCATGTCTCCTTGGCGGGTGGATTCCCAGCCAAGGGTTGCACGAGAGAAATAATGTGAAGCAGGAAGATGCTGAATCCTTAACGGGCGAGGCCCTGCTCACGTTCCTTCACATTATTGGGTCCTGCTGATTACCCCAGCTGATCGTGCCGGACAACCCGCGCGCACTCGTCAGCCAGGCCTGTCGCTACGAGCCCAGGCTCAACGAGACCGTGCACGACTTCGCGCGCCACTACGGCGTCTCGATCCTGCCGGCGCGCCCGTACTCGCCCAAGGACAAGGCCAGCGCCGAGTCGGCGGTGCAGGTCGTGGAGCGTTGGCTGATGGCTCGGCTGCGGCATACGGTGCTGGCCGATGTGCATGCCGCCGACGCGGCCCTGTGCGCATTGCTGCGGTGAAAAACTCTTCTCGCGCATCCAGCGAGACGTGATGAGCCGAGGCATCTTCGCATCGGTCAAGGACCTGAACAAGAAGCTCATGCGCTACATCATGGCCCATAACAACGACCCCAGGTCGACCAAGTAGAAGTACGACAATCCGAATCGTCGATACCGCCAAATCTTCTGATTCAGTGAACTAGTTTAGTGGCTTCAACACTTGGCGAAATGTTCCCATTGCATGGGCAAGTCAGTTGGCCGTTTCTTACTCATGCGACCGTCCGCATTAGGCCGGGTTGAATGTCTCAAAGCAGGCCCAGAGCCGTCGATTGCCTATCCGTGCCGGACGACCGCTTCGCAGCGCAAGCTGTCAGTTCGACTCGGCAAGCTGTTCGAGAATCGCAGGGTTCTCGAGGGTCGAAGTGTCTTGTGTAATTTCTTCACCCTTTGCCACCGATCTGAGCAGTCGCCGCATGATCTTGCCGCTGCGCGTCTTTGGCAAGTTGTCGCCGAATCGAATGTCCTTGGGCTTGGCAATCGGTCCGATCTGTTTGCCAACCCAGTCGCGCAGTAATTTTGCAATGGCCTTGGCTTCCTCGCCGGTTGGACGCGAGCGTTTGAGCACGACAAAGGCACAGATCGCCTCGCCCGTCGTGTCATCGGGTCGTCCGACTACCGCGGCCTCGGCCACCAGATCGGTGCACGACACCAGTGCAGACTCGATTTCCATCGTGCCCATACGATGTCCGGACACGTTGAGCACGTCATCCATGCGACCGGTGATGGTGAAGTTGCCTGTCGTCGCATCGCGAACGGCACCGTCACCCGCCAAGTAGTAACGCCCTTGGAAGTCTTCCGGGTAGTAACTTTTCCTGAAGCGCTCGGGGTCGCCCCAAATGGTACGAATCATGGCCGGCCAAGGCTTCTTGATCACCAGAATGCCGGCATTGCCGTTGGGCACATCGTGGCCGGCTTCGTCCACCACCGCGGCAGCAATGCCGGGAAACGGCAGGCTACAGGACCCCGGTACCAGCGTCGCGGCGCCGGGCAGGGGTGTGATCATGTGACCACCGGTCTCGGTCTGCCAGAAGGTGTCGACGATGGGGCAACGGCCCCCACCGATGTGCATGTGGTACCACTCCCAAGCGGCCGGATTAATCGGCTCACCTACCGAACCCAGAATGCGCAGGCTGGTCAAGTCGTAGCGATCCGGGTGTACCGCGGCATTGCCTTCAACCGCCTTGATCAGCGAACGAATCGCAGTCGGCGCGGTGTAGAAAATCGACACCTTGTGGTCCTCGATCATCTTCCAGAAACGCCCAGCGTCTGGGTAGGTTGGAATACTCTCGAAGACGATCTCCGTGCCACCGAGCGCCAGCGGACCGTACGTAATGTAGGTGTGGCCGGTAACCCAGCCGATGTCGGCCGTGCACCAGAAAATGTCCTCAGGCTTCAGGTCGAAGGTCCATTTGGTCGTGAGCGCAGCGTGCAACAGGTAGCCCCCAGTCGAGTGCTGTACGCCCTTCGGCTTGCCAGTCGAGCCCGAGGTGTAGAGCAGAAACAGCGGGTGCTCGGCGCCCACCCATTCAGGTTCGCAGGTAACGGGCTGTGCGTCCATCTCGTCGTGCAGCCAGTGGTCGCGTCCGGTGCGCCAAGCTATGCTGTTTCCTGTGCGCCGATAGACAAACACGTCCTTCACCGATTCGCAGCCTTCGAGCGCCAGCGCCTCGTCGACGATCGCTTTGAGTGGGAGTTGCTTGCCGCCGCGCAACTGCTGGTCTGCTGTGATCACTAGGACGGCACCGGTGTCGGAGATGCGGTCGCGGAGGCTCTGCGCGGAGAAACCGCCAAAAATCACCGTGTGGATGGCGCCGATGCGCGCACAGGCCTGCATCGCAATGACGCCTTCGATCGACATGCCCAAATAGATCGCAACGCGATCCCCGCGCCCGACACCGCGTGCCCGCAGGGCATTGGCGAGTTGGCAAGTGCGTGCAAGCAGCGCGCTGTAGCTGATGCGAGTAACTTGTGCGTCGTCGGCCTCGAAGATGATCGCCACTTTGGCGCCCAGGCCCGCCTCGACCTGGCGGTCAAGGCAGTTGTATGACGCGTTGAGCGTTCCATCCTCGAACCACTTGAAGAACGGCGCGTCGCTCGCGTCTAGGACTTTGGTGAACGGGGTGTGCCAAGTCAGCATTTCATTCGCCTGGCGCGCCCAGAAAGCTTCGTGATCGGCTTCTGCTTCTGCCACCAGCGCGGCGTACGCTGCCGGCCCGGCGACGTGCGCAGTGCGTGCCAGTTCGGCGGGCGGAGGATAGACCACTGGTTGAACGGTGGCGTCGCTTTGAACGGTGTTGGTTGTCATCTGAATTGCCTTTAAGTGGTCAATGACCCGACGCGCCGAACGCACCATAGCCGGTCTCCGAGCGCACTTGCTGGGCGCCGAAAGCCGCGCGTTCTTTTGCCGCTTGTGGGCTGCGGTCGAGCAACGAAACGATCCAGATGCCGACAAAGCCGATCGTCATCGAGAACAGGGCCGGTGATGTGTACGGAAACAGCGCTGAGCCCACGGGGTGGCCCAAGGTGGACTCCCACACCGAGGGCGAGACGATGGTCAGCCCCACCGAAGAAATCAGACCCAGGAAGCCACCCACCACAGCGCCGCGCGTCGTGCAGTCTTTCCAAAGCACTGAGAGGAACAGCACAGGGAAGTTGGCCGAGGCGGCAACGGCAAACGCCAGCGACACCATGAAGGCAATATTCTGCTTTTCGAACGCGATACCCAGCACGATGGCCACCAAACCGAGCGCGACCGTGGTGATGCGCGAGACCCGCAACTCCGATGCACTGTCGGCGTTGCCCTTCTTGTAAACCGTGGCGTACAGGTCGTGCGACACGGCCGAGGCACCCGACAGGGTCAGCCCGGCGACCACGGCAAGGATCGTTGCGAAGGCCACGGCCGAGATGAAGCCGTAGAAGACATTGCCGCCGACTGATTTGGCCACCAGCACGGCAGCCATGTTCGCGGTGCCCGCGCCGCCCCGGATGATGCCCTTAGCGGTATCGGCAAGCTCCGGATTGGTCAGCACCAGCGTGATGGCGCCGAAACCGATGATAAAAATAAGCAGGTAGAAATACCCGATCCAGGTGGTCGCCCAAAACACCGACTTTCGTGCTTCCTTTGCATCAGGCACGGTGAAGAAGCGCATCAGGATATGGGGCAGGCCCGCCGTGCCGAACATCAGCGCCATGCCAAAGGAGATCGCCGAGATTGGGTCCTTCACGAAGCCGCCCGGTGCCATGATCGACAGGCCGGTCTTAGCTGCCGCCTCGGACGAAGCGCCTCCATTGGCGGCAATGGCTGTCTTGACTTCCACCGCCTTGGCGAACAACAACTCGGGGCTGAAGTTGAACTGCGCGAGCACTGCGATCGCCATGAAGGTGACGCCCGACAGCAGCAGCACTGCCTTGATGATCTGCACCCACGTCGTGGCTGTCATTCCGCCAAACAGGACGTAGACCATCATGAGCGCGCCAACGATTACCACGGCCACCCAGTACTCGAGGCCGAACAGCAGCTTGATCAGTTGACCCGCGCCAACCATCTGCGCGATCAGGTAGAACGCGACGACCACCAGAGTGCCTGAGGCAGCAAAAGCACGGATGGGGGCCTGTTTGAAGCGATAGCCCGCTACGTCGGCAAAGGTGAACTTCCCCAGGTTGCGCAGGCGCTCGGCCATCATGAAAGTGATGAGCGGCCAGCCAACGAGGAACCCGATTGCGTAAATCAGGCCGTCGTAACCGGTCGCCATCACTGCAGCCGTGATGCCCAGAAATGAGGCGGCCGACATGAAGTCGCCGGCGATTGCTAAGCCGTTTTGAAACCCGGTGATGCCGCCGCCGGCGGTATAGAAGTCCGACGCAGAGCGCGTCTTTGCAGCAGCCCATTTGGTGATCCAAAGGGTGAACGCGACGAACAGGGCGAACATGCCGATGGCTGTCCAGTTGGTTGGCTGTTTGGCCACACTGCCCAGGTCCGGCCCTGCCGCCAGCACGGTGCTCGCCATAACGGTAGCCGCCACACCCGAGAAGATTCGAAAAAGGTTTTTCATTTGCAGGCCTCTTTCAGGATGCGCGAGGTGATCGCGTCGTACTCGCTATTTGCCCGTCGAACGTAGTAACCCACGATGACTACCGTAAAGACGATCACGGCCACACCGATTGGGATGCCCAGAGTCGTGACGCCGGCGCCTACGGGCCGGGCGAGAAATGCCTTGTCAAAGGCAATCAATGCGATGTAACCGTAGTACACGATGAACATTGCAATCGTCAGTGTCCAGCCTAGCCGGTTGCGCTTCGAGCGCAGGACCTGATACTGAGGATGCGAGCGAATGCGCTCGATGTTGGGGTCCGTCTCGACATCAATATCTGGCATGAGCATGGTTTGTCTCTGTTATTGAATTGTTGGGAAGTCGCAAAAGCATGTTTGTCCGTCGGCCCACTCGACGACATCTATCATCGGCTGTGAGCTGACCCATTGCCTGTATGGCGGCACCGATTGCCGCCCACTTTAAGAAAACCTTGTAGGTTCAGCTCTTGATAAAGGCGAGGAGATCGCCGTTGAATTGGTCTTGATGCGTACTAGCAAGGCCATGGGGAGCACCTGGGTACACCTTCAAGACAGATCCCGAAACCAGTTTGGCTGACAACAGCGCGGAGTCGGCAATCGGCACGATCTGATCATCGTCGCCGTGCACGATCAGGGTAGGGACATTAATCTTTTTCAGGTCTTCCGTGAAGTCGGTTTCGGAAAATTGCTTGATGCAATCCAGTTCGGATTTCAGGGATCCCTGCATCCCCATCAGCCAGAACGAATCCTTCAGGCCCTGAGACACCTTGGCGCCGGGTCGGTTAGCGCCATAGAACGGAACCGTCAGGTCTTTGAAGAATTGGGAACGATCAGCGCGCACGCCCGCCCGAATGCCATCGAATACGTCTATCGTCAAGCCACCAGGATTAGCGTCCGTCTTGAGCATGATGGGCGGTACAGCGCCAAGCAGCACTGTCTTGGCCACACGTTTTGTGCCGTGGCGCCCGATGTAGCGGGCGACTTCTCCGCCGCCCGTAGAGTGACCCACCAAAATCACGCTGTTGAGGTCCAAGGTCTCGATCAGGGTGGACAGATCGTCGGCATAAGTGTCCATGTCGTTGCCGCTCCAGGGCTGGCCGGACCTTCCGTGCCCACGCCGGTCATGGGCAATGGTGCGGTAGCCACGCTCGCTCAGATAAACCATCTGAAGCTCCCAGGCATCTGCAGTCAGCGGCCATCCATGCGAAAACACAACCGGCTGGCCCGAGCCCCAGTCTTTGTAATAAATCTGAGTACCGTCCTTCGTGATGAAGATGTTGGCAGCGTGTTTTGCGCCGGCGTGGAGATGCGAGCTCGCACTGGCTGAACGAGCTTTGTCGGTTGCAGCAGCGCCAACTGGCAGCGCAACAGCGGCGACAGCGGCAGTACCACCCAGCAGCAGTTTGCGTCGCGAAGAAATCGCGCTGGCGGGCGACTTTGATAAAGACATGATTTTCATTTCTTTCGGGTGATGGGTTGGACAACAGGGAGACTGGAAGTTGCGGCGCTGCCTGTCAAAGCCGCGCGCAGTTTCTTAAGACTAAGCATGAGAGTCTGGCTTTCCGCAGCCGTGAACTGCGTGGCACAAGCTATCTTGTCTTTCACGACCTTTGCGCCATTGACTTGCTTGCGACCGGCAGCCGTCAACGCGATCAGGACGGAGCGGTCATCAGCAGGATTGCGTTCGCGCTTCACAAACCCTTGCGTTGTCAGCTTGCGAACAAGGGGCACCAGCGTCCCTGAATCAAGCGCGACTTGTTCTCCGAGCGAGCCTGCAGTCATTTCACCGTGCTGCCACAGCGCGAGCATCACGACATATTGTGGATAGGTCAGCCCCAACGGAGTGAGCAGCGGCCGGTAGACCTTCGTCATGGCGAGGGACGTGGCGTAGAGCGTGAAGCACAACTGCTCGTCCAGAAACAGTTCCGTGAACCCATCCCCGCGCGGCCGTGAATTTGATGGGACTACAGATTTTGAAGTGACCATGGTCAGTGGTGTTGGGTCTCAATTTCGAAGTAGATGCAAACGCCGCGAAATGCAAGATTTAGTGGCATTCGGATGTCGATATAAAGTATTGCATGCAATATTATTTGATGCAAGAGAAATTGATGAGAGTGTCCGAACTCTTCCCACTTGTCTGCGGCGGTTGGACCTCGATCCCAGTGGGATGCGGATGAAATCTTGGACAGTTTTGGGCTTCTGCGACGGTGCCGGCTAGCCACTGGTCGACGTCACCGGCCTCGATCGGGATCACGCTGCGTTTGTCCTGGGCGTCCGGTCTAAACACGGGATCGGGCTTGGGCATGCGGCGCATCAACGGGTGGTGTTGAGCGTGAGCATCGTGTAGCTCTAGTTCTGTCGCAGTAAGAAGCGACGAGTAAGCTGAAGCGCTGGGCAAGAGCAAGATGAACGAAGCACTACGCAGGATTTTGAAGCGGCTGCACTACCCCATTGAGGTGAAGCTGGTGTGCGTTCGCTGGTAAGCGGCGTACCCGTTGAGCCTGCGACAGATCCAAGAGATGATGGCCGAGCGTGGGGTTGTGGTCGATCACGCCACGATTCATCGGTGATCGGTCAGGATGATGCCGGTTCTTGCCGCCGTCTTGAGGCGGCGCAAGCGCTCGGTCGGCACGAGCTGGCGAATGGATGAAACGTACATCAGAGTCAGCTGCGAGTGGAAGTACTTGTACCGGGCGGTGGACCGCGCCGGCCACACGATCGACTTCCTGCTGCGTGCACACCGCGATGTCGCCGCGGCGAGATGCTTCTTCGAGCGTGCCATCGACCTGCACGGCGTGCCCGAGAAGATCACGATCGACAAGAGTGGCGCCAACACGACGGCGATCCTCGACATGTGTGCTGACAGCGGCGTAAACATCGAGATGCATCAATCGAAATACCTCGACAACCTCGTCGAGCAAGACCATCGGGCGATCAAACGCATCGTGCGACCCATGCTCGGATTCAAGTCGTTTCGCTGCGCTCGCGCCCTCATTGCAGGCAACGAGACCATGCACATGATCAAGAAGGGCCAGCTCGATTCGCTCAAAGACAGAGCATCGTCCGCTGCTGACGAGTTCTACTCTCTGGCCTTTTGAGGCCAGCCACTCCAGCTCCCGTCTCAACCTCGCTCCGCTATTGCGACAGAACCGACAGGCGCCATGCCCTGGGCCATGAAGCGGTGCACCGCCTCGCGCATCCACAGGAACGGTCCGGCGGGGTCGACATCGAGATCGACGTGGAGGACGGCGCCAGGTCGGCCAAGGTCTGGTTGACGTCGAAGATCAGGACCTTGGGGCGAAGCATGCGGGGATCCTGAAGCTCGGGGGGTTGACCATGACCGGCCTTCCGTCAGGCAGTGCCGCGCACCGGGTAGTCCTTCTCGATGACGAAGCGGATGCCGTCCAGCAGAGACCGCAGGTCCGGGCGTGCGAAGGGCGCATTGGAGACGTCGACGATCTGCACCTCGCCCCTGGGATTGATGACGAACACACCCGGTTCGGCGAAGGGATGGTCGGTCTCCTGCGGTGAACGGGGGGACGAGACGTACAGGCCCAGTTGCCTGGCCTGCTCGACGCTCAGCTCGTAACCAACGGGGAACTTCCAGCCGCATTCCTCGGACTCCGTGCTTGCCTTTTCCAGGCCGTCGGTCGACAGGACGGAAACATCGATGTTGGCGGCCTTGAAGTCATCGAGCATCTCGTTGAGCGTGGAGAGGTACTTTTTGCACAGCGGACAGTGCTTGCCGCGGTAGACGACCAGCAGTCGCCATCCGTCGCCCTTTGCAGGGTTCACGCGGCCGCCGCCAACAGCAGGCCAGTCGAGTGCGGGAAAGGGGGACCCGGCGGTAAGGCGGGACGGTGACATTGAAGCTCCTTTAAAAAAGTGAGGTAAAGAAAAATGCGAAGCTTGCGAAGCTTGCGCTGCTCAGCCGTGCGGAGCGTCAGCCGGGCGGCACTACTCCAGCGGCTCGACCTTGTCCAGCAGGAAGGGAAGGAATTCGGCGACTGTGGGGTGGATCGGCAGGGCATCGCGCAGCACCTGGTATCGGGCGCCGGTGGCCATGAAATTGCTGATCACCTGGATCACCTCGTCGCAGCCGAACCCCAGCAGCGAGGCACCAACGATCTCTTCGCTTTGCTGGTCGACCAGGATCTGCATCAGGCCAGCGGTCTCGCTCTCCTCTTTGGCCCGGCTGACGTCCTTCATGTGAAAATTTGTCACCAACGTAGCGCGGCCCGACTCTCTGGCCTGCGCCTCCGACAGGCCGACCCGGCCCAGCGGCGGATCGGTGTACATCGCGTAGGTCGATACTCGGCCGTCGGCAGAACGCGCGCCGCCCGTGAGATTGGCCAGCACGATCTGGCCGTCTTGGTAGCTGGTGTGGGTGAAGGCACCGCGCTTGTTAATGTCGCCGACTGCCCAGACGCCCGGCACATTGGTTTGCAGCTTGCCATCAGTCGGCACGAAGCCGCGCTCGTCGGTCTCGACCCCGACCGCAGCCAGGTTGAGGCGCCCGGTGTTCGGGCTGCGCCCGGTGGCGATCAGCAGGTGCGAGCCTTCTATTCGCTGTCCACCCACCGTCACGGCGATCCCGGCACCGGAACTCTTCTCCGCCCGCTCGACCCGCTCGACCTCGCTGCCGGTGTGGAAGCGGATGCCCTCTTCCTGCAGCATCTCGGTTAGGGCCTTGGAGACCGCCTGGTTTTCGTGGCCAGTGATGCGCGGGCCGGCCTCGATCACGGTAACTTCGCTGCCGAGCCGGCGAAATATCTGCCCCATTTCGAGGCCGATGTAACTGCCGCCGATGATGATTAGATGGCGCGGACACTCGCGCAGCTGGAGCAGGCTGACGTTGTCCAGGTGCGGCACGTCATCGATGCCCGGCAGCGGCGGTAGAGACGCGCGGGTGCCGGTGTTGAGGAAGACCCGCGCGGACCGCAGCGCCTGGTCACCGGCGGTCAAATCGAACCGGTCGCCGGCTCGGCCCGTAAAAGCGCCCCAGCCCCGCAGCAAGGTCAAGCCGTCCTGCCCGGCGATGGATGCTTCCAGCCCCGCGCGCGACTCGTCGACCCGCTGCTGCATCCGCTCCATGGCGGCCGCGAAGTCGATTTCGACCTTCCCGGCCTGGATGCCGAAGTCGCCCGCACGACGCACAAGGTGCGCGACCCGCGCGCTTTTGCGAAGGGCCTTGGTCGGAGTGCAACCGTAATTGACGCACGAACCGCCGACCAGTCCTCCTTCGATCAGGGCAACTTTCTCACCGCGCCCGGCCAGCGCCATGGCCAGGGCCGGCCCGGCCTGGCCGGCTCCGATCACGGCGACGTCGAACTCCATTACGGGTTTACTCTTGCTCATGTGATGCTCCTCATGCTTTGACCGTCACTGCCTTTCAGAATGCAACCCGGAACTATCCCGTCCGCAACGTGACGAGCCGTAAGCCCTCGTCGTGGTGGCTGTTATTGCCCCGTTCGCCGAAGTGAGGGTCAGCTTTTCGGCAAAGCCGAGCAAATCGGCCGCATTGAACTTGCGCGTCTCGGCTAATGGGCACATCGGCTGAATGCCGGGGGGCGTTTCGTTGAGGTCAACCGGCAGGATGCATTGGGGATCATGGGCTATTGCATTCATTGCATGCCCAACCTTCTTGGCAAGGTTCCGTCGGGCGAGTCGAGTCAAGCGTGAGCCCGTGAGTTCGAACCATTTCCTGATGCGGCCAAGCGGCCGTGCACCCAGCCAAGAACCGCGCCGAAGATCAGATGCAACACCAAGGTCATCACCGAAGCCATGATGCCCATGTTCATCCCGAACAGGCCAGCGCCGGCCATCGGCATTAACACCAGCATCATGATTAGCCAGCCGATGATGCCGAGCATGATCCCGTGTCCAACGCGGCTGGTTCCCTGCAGCTTCGAGTCGAGAGCTGCGATGGCAACACCATAGATCACGATGCCGATCACGAAATGTACGATCCACCCGATGAGGGGCTGGTCCGGTGAACCCATCATTCCGGCGAGCATCTGCGGAAGGTCGAGTTGCGGCATGAAGCCCATCGTTGCCTTCAGGACCATCAGCACTGACAGCACGATGGTGGCGGCTAGCCCTGCAAGCAGGCCTTTTGGAATGTCTTTCATGTGTCCACCCTGGGTAGTTAAGAGATGGTTTGGATTGCGCTGTGAAGCTACCCCCAACCTCGGCTGGCGTCAGCGCGGTCGACATCCGTCGGCGGCGAAAGGAAGGGTCTCGTCGGAACAAGTTAGCGTGCGTTGGAGCGGCACGCAGCCCCAACGCGGCCCATACGGATGTAGGAGAAGATTACGTGGTGCAGCTCCCTGCTGCACTGGCAGCCTGCGGCGTACAGGTGCTGCTGCCGTCGGAAACCGTCTTACTTGATTGCTGCCGCGGGTATGAGCTGGATGCACTTTTCGACAATGGGCGGTGTGGGCATGGGATGCCGTTAGCCATCATTGCTACATCAGTTTTTTAGCGGTGGCTACCGATGAGGGCTACTCCAATACCGGACCGCGCGTTTCCTTCGAGCTGCAGCAAACGTCTACAAAACGTTCCCAAGTTCTCGCATGGAATCCGCACACGGCGGAAGGCGCCCGTCGTGCGATCAATCCTTGCGGCCTAGCAGGGTGCTGAAATACCTGTGCAGTTGGTCGACGCGTGACGGCCCCCAACCGTTGTAAGTTGACCCCCGACAGTTGCAATCAAACCCCAGACCATGCGCGGCGCCGACACCTTCACCGAGAGTCTGTTCACCATGCGCAAGCTCGAGGACTTCGTTCCGGCAGACCATCCGCTGCACCCGATCCGCGCGATGGTCAACGAAGCGCTGATCAAGATGGATGACTTGTTTGCCGGCATGTACGAGGCTGACATCA
>NZ_JASJXB010000058.1:0-9927 GCF_035018885.1 Variovorax sp. LG9.2
CGCTTTCGCGAAGTACGGCGTCGCTTTTTCCAGGATGTCGCGCTCCATCTTCACGCGCGCCAGCTCGGCTCGCAGCCGGCTGATCTCCATCTGCTCGGCGCTCATGGCCTTGCGGTCAGCCCCGCTGAGCTTACCTTCGCGCTTGGCCTTGACCCAGTTGAACAGGGTTTACTCGACCAGCCCCAAAGTGCGTGCCGCCGCCGCGATGCTCTGACCACCCTCGACCAGCCGCACCGCCTCCTGCTTGAATTCGGGCGTGTAGCGCGCTTTTGCCGTCTTCGTCATTTCCGTTCTCCTTACTTGAATTGAAACACTCAGCAAGGGGTATGTTTTTTGAGTGCAAGGTCAGAACGACGATGGTTGTCGGCTCAAACGACGTACGTTGCAGCTTTATCGGGTCCCACTGCGGGGATGAGAGATTGAGACCTGACGCGATGTGATCGCCGTCGAGGACGCTGGCTTCAATCTCACTCCCGTTCGGCAGCGAAAAAGTAACGGAATCGGCGGTCAAGGATTGCCGGGTACCGTCTTTCAAAACAACTAAGACTGTTGATTGGACTGCCATTTATCTCCAGTTGGTGAGTTGACGAATGCATTGATCAGGTACCCAGCGCCGCGGATGGGTGCCAGTGTCATTCAGTCTATTTCACGCCGAAAGGAGTCGTGTCGAATTGACATTCGGATGCAACGATCAGAAGCCATGTCATCCCAACGCGTGACGCCTCCCAAGCAACTTGGCCTGGGTCTAATCCATTCACGAAGATCACGCCATAACGCGAGCTTCTCGACGAGATGGACCGGGTCGTGTCCTGTTTGATCAGATTGCGCATCTTTCCAAGTGGATCCTTCGGATTCAGCGCTGAGCTACGGGTTCAAGGCAGCATCAAGCCCTCTTGGTGCGCTACGCGTTCCAGGGCCGCTTCAAACAAGCCACGCGACACCCCCGCGATGCGCTGCAGGTAGGCGTGCAACTCAGCATCGGCCGGGCTGCGGTTGGCGCAGTCCGCGCTGTAGGACTCAAAGCTCGAAAGCTGCATCAGCAGTTCTGCCACATGGCGCGGGCATTCGCAGGCAAGGGTCGGCGACAGGCCCGCGATCGCCGTCAGTGTGGCGTCGTTGAAGCGACGCGGCGCAATGGGGTTCGCTGCCACGTCTGGCGTATTTCGCCGCACGGACTGCGCGTCGGCCGCTGGGGCGCACTGCACCAACCTAATTTCCAGCGAGGTCGCCCACTTTGCCAGCGAAGCGTCGTCGCCCGGCTCGCGCAGCATCACTGCACCGGCGGCGACAAACGCACTCGTCGCTGCTGCACCCGCGAACCGATAAGCAACCGCCACCTGCCGGACGCGCCAGGCGTCTTGCGCAGCTTTCAGCTCAGGCAGTGCGCTGACTTGTAACCCCGGCGTTTGCCACAGCAGCAAATCGACCGCAACGCCAGCGGCCGCATGGCTGGCTTCAGCGAGCGACTCGAACACTGCCGTCACCCGCCAGGGACGCGTCTGGCGTTGGACCACCGCGGCGCGTTGCAGCCGCAGCGCCAGCGCCTGCCCGACCACGATCAAGCGCAGCGCTGCCGTCCCTCGGGCCGATCGAACACCGTGGCCGGCAGGACTGGCCGAGTGCGTGCTGGTCACTTGCTGCAATTGCGCGGCGTCCAGCGCGGCAATCGAGCCGATGGCATACCCCCGCTCGGTTAACTGCCGCAGCAGCAGCACCCGCTCGACGTCGGCAGCGCCGTAAAGCCGGTGTCCGGAAGGCGCGACGGTGGGGCCTACCGCTTGGTAGCGCTGCTCCCATATCCGCAGGGTCGACACCGGCATCCCTGCCATGCGCGCAACCGCGCCGCTGCGGAAGGTGGGCTGGGCCGCAGGGACAAGCAGCTCTTTGAGGACCATGGATCTTTTTTTGAGTTTGATTTGAGTCGTATTATTGCTTAATTAAGGCTAATTAAACCTTCTTGAGTTGGTTATGAACCTATTCGTCTACCATTTAATAATGTTAGAAACCGCCTCCGCACTCCCGACCGTGTACTTCGTCGGTGGCTACCCGGCCTGCACCCGCGAAGTCGCGATGTACCGGCGTCAGCCAAGCGCCGACGCAGTGGAATGGGTTGACGTCGCGCACTGCGGCGCAGCCGCCTTGGGCGCCGATCTGATCCGGGAAGCGGCCATGGCCCGCTTGCACTTGCGCCGCATCGATGTCAGCCTGATTGGCGGCGCCCAGGCGTTTACCAGCTTGTGGCGTTTGCTGCCACGATCGGCATGGCTGGGCCGCGCATTGGGCGCCGGGCCCGGCCTGCTGGTGCTGGAAACGGGCTATCGCATTTTTCTGGTTGCCCGGCGCGGCTGGCTCACGGCCTGATGAACATGTCAGCGCGCGTCGCAGTCATCGGCGTCAGTATCGCCGGGACGACCTGCGCGCGCCTGCTGACCGACGCCGGCCATTCGGTGCGGCTGTTCGACGAGCCGGGCGGTATCGGCGGCCGCATGACAACCCGGCCTGTTGAGTGGCTGGACGACGATGGGATCGTGCACCATTCGTCATTCGATCATGGCGCACCGGGATTCACCGCACGCTCGCCCGACTTTGTCCGGTTCGTCGACCAGGCCGTGCGTGATGGATTGCTTGCCCGCTGGGTGCCGGTGGTCGCGCCCGGCAGTCACACGCCGCTTGATGTCGCGACACTGTGGGTACCAGTGCCTGACATGTCGTCCTTGTGTCGCGGCATGCTGTCCGATGTTTCGATCAGCCCGGCCTGCGCAGTTGCTGTGCTGCGGCGAGACAACGACGGTTGGCGCGTGGAGAGCGCAGGCGCCGCCGCGGCGCAGGGGTTCAGCCACGTCGTGCTGGCTGTTCCGCCGCAACAGGCTGCGCCGCTGCTGCAGCCGCACCGCCCCGACTGGGCGCAGCAGGCGACCGTGTTACCGATGGCGCCGAGCTGGACGCTGATGGGCGTGACGACTGACACAGAACTTGCAGCTCCGACCTGGGATCTGGCTTGGCCGACGCACGGTGCACTGGCCTGGGTTGTTCACGCCACCACGCCATGGAGCCAGACATACTTAGAAACCCCGGTTGCCGAGGTGCAAGCGATGTTGCAGCAAGCGCTAGCGCAGTTGCTTGGCCGACCGTTGACCTGGCACCACACGGCGGTGCACCACTGGCGCTATGCCTCGGTGCCGCGGGCCGACGCGTCGGCAGCGGCGACCGGCAACTGCTGGTGGAACGCATCTCTGAGCCTGGGCGTATGTGGTGACGCGCTGGGCGGGGCTGGCGTCGAAGGCGCCTGGACTTCCGGACGCGCACTGGCGACCTCCGTCATTGACCGCTATCGCGCCGCGCCGGCTGTCGCCGGTCTGACGGCGGCACGAGCCTGCTGAGATGCCCTGCCCTTTGACTGGAACACTCCTCATCTTCGGCCTGCGGAAAGCAACGAGACCTTCATGAACAAGATGCGACGCACTTTCATCATGGCCGCAGCAGCCGGCAGCGCCGTGCACAGCTGGGCTGCTCAAGCGCAGCGCGAAGTTGACGAAAATAGCGCGTCAGCGCTGGCACTGGGCTACGTGTCCGACGCTATCAAGACCGATATCAAGAAGTTTCCGTGGTCTTCACCGGGCCAGAACTGCAGCAGCTGCATCAGCTTTCGAGGTAAGGCAGGCGATGCAGGCGGTGGTTGCCCGCTTTTTACAGACCAGCTGGTCGCCGGCAAGGGCTGGTGCAGTGCCTGGGCCAAGAAAGGTTAACGATGTCGAACTTACTGAGAGCACAAGATGGTGGTCGCGGCAACGCGTCGAGCGCGGGCCCGGCCGACTTCGCCTTGACGCCCGGACACGCCCTGCCTGCGGCGGTCATCGCCGATTTGCGCACCGACCACGCAGGTGAAATCGGCGCCGTGCGCTTCTACCAGGGAGTGCTAAGGGTCACGCGCGACCCCGCACTGCGATCCTTTGCCGAGCGGCATATGGCCACCGAACAAGCCCATCTGCGGCAGATCGAGGCCTGGCTGCCGCTGACGGATCGCAGTCGACTGCTGCCTTTGTGGCACCTGGCAGGGTGGCTGACAGGCGCTGTGCCGGCCCTGTTGGGGCCGCGTGCGGTGTACGGCACGATCGAGGCCGTCGAGCGCTTCGTCGATTGCCACTATCAGGAACAGATCGAACGACTGGCCGCAGAGCCGTCGTTGGGGCAGTTGCGCCAGACCTTGCAGGACTGCCAAGGCGACGAGGTGGCCCATCGTGAAGAGGCGGCAGCCGCTGGTGGCGGCGGCGACTCTGGTCCAGTGCTGCGCGTTTGGGGCTGGATCGTTGGCGTCGGATCGCGCGGCGCGGTGGCGATCTGCCGCCGCCTGTGAAAGACATCTGCATGAACGCGATCAACCCCGAGATCGAGCGCTTTGACCGGCTCAGCACGACCTGGTGGAACAGCACCGGGCCGATGCGGGCGCTGCATGTCGTCAACGCTTTACGAATGGCATACGCACTCGAACGCATCGAGTCGCACTTTGGGCTGGCGCGCGGAGCGTCGCTGAAGGGCTTGCGCATTCTCGATGTCGGCTGCGGCGGCGGTCTTTTGTCGGAGCCGTTGGCGCGCATGGGCGCCCACGTGGTGGGCATCGACATATCGCCCGGCAACGTGGCGTCGGCCCGGCTGCACGCCGCACGGCATGGCGTCGCGGTCGAGTATCGGCTCGGTGACCCTTCCCAGACGCTGGGCCAGGAAGAACAATTCGATGTGGTATTGGCACTGGAGGTAGTCGAGCATGTCAACGACGCCGCTGCATTTGCCGAGTTCGTGGCACGCCGCGTCGCCGCTGGCGGGCTGCTTTTTGCATCCACCATCGACCGCACTTGGAAGAGCTTCGTACTCGCCATCGTCGCTGCCGAATACGTGATGCGCGTGCTGCCACGCCGAACCCATCAGTGGCGGCGCTTTGTGCGGCCCGCCGAACTGGCCGCTGCAGTAGCCCGTGCGGGCATGCAGCAGACCGATCTGCTCGGCATGCGCTACCTGCCAGTGCTGCATCGGGCCTCCTGGTGTCGCGACACCCGGGTCAACTACCTGGCAGTTTTCGCGCGCGACGCTGTGGCGCCAGCGGGAACACTGCAATGAAGAGCGATCGATCAACCAAGTCAAGCCGCTCTCTTTCAAGGGCAACAAACAGTCACTGCCGAGCAAGATCTGCGTTGCCTGCGGTCGTCCCATGACGTGGCGCAAGAGCTGGGCACGCAATTGGGACGAGGTGAAGTATTGTTCGGACGCATGCAGTAAATCCGGTAGCCATGCGGGCCAGGGTTGAGCAGCACATGACCAACGTACGCACACTGGTTGTGGTTCTCGGCGACCAACTCGACCTCGACGCCGCCGCCTTCGACGGTTTCGATCCCGAACAAGACGCCGTCTGGATGGCCGAGGTGGCCGAAGAGTCGACCCATGTCTGGTCGGGCAAGCCACGCATCGTCATGTTCCTGGCCGCCATGCGCCACTTTGCACAGGCGTTGCGCGACGCCGGCCGGCCGTTGCACTACACAAGCCTGGACGATACGGGCAATGGCGGCAGTCTGGCGGCTGAGTTGCAAGTGACGCTCCAACGACTGAAGCCGCAACGCCTGGTGATGACCGCGCCGGGCGACTGGCGCGTCTGGCAGTCGCTGAACGTCGAGGCCGGAGCGGCTGGCGTGGCGCTGGAGATCTGCGAAGACCGACACTTCTACACCACAGTGCGTGAGTTCGCAGCCCATGCCAAGGGGCGCAAAGCGCTGCGACTGGAGTATTTCTACCGCGAACTGCGCCAGCGCCACGGCGTGTTGGTGAAGGACGGTAAGCCCGAAGGCGACCAGTGGAACTTCGATGCCGACAACCGCAAAGCTTTCGGTGCCGCAGGACCGATGGGCGTGCCCGCGCGCGCCACGTTCGAACCCGATGCGTTGACGCGCCAGGTGATTGCACTCGTCAACCAGCGCTTTGCCAAGCACCCCGGCAATCTGGACAGCTTTGCCTGGCCGGTCACGCGCGAACAGGCGCTGGCGTCGCTGCACTCGTTCATCGAACAGCGCCTGCCGCTGTTCGGCCACTATGAAGACGCGATGTGGCCCGGCGAGCCCTGGCTTTATCACTCGCACCTGTCGGCTGCACTCAATCTCAAGCTGCTGAACCCGCGCGAAGTGGTGCAGGCCGCCGAGGAGGCGTACCGCGGGGGCCGCGCGCCGCTGCAAAGCGTGGAAGGTTTCATCCGCCAGATCCTGGGCTGGCGCGAATTCGTGCGCGGCATTTACTGGACGCAGATGCCTGGCTACGCCGAACGCAACGCGCTCGATGCGCAGCAAGCTCTACCGGCCTGGTACTGGACCGGCCAAACCGACATGGCGTGCCTGCGCGACGCGTTGCTGCAGACGCTGCAGCACGGCTACGCGCACCACATCCAGCGCCTGATGGTGACCGGTCTGTTCGCGCTGCTGCTGGGTGTGCGTCCGCAGGAGGTGCACGCGTGGTACCTGGCGGTGTATGTGGATGCCGTCGAGTGGGTGGAACTGCCCAACACGCTGGGCATGAGCCAGTACGGCGATGGCGGCCTGATGGCCAGCAAACCGTATGTCGCCACCGGCAAATATATCCAGCGCATGGGCGGGCCCTGCACCGGCTGCCGCTACGACCCGGCGCTGCGCGAAGGCGAACGTGCCTGCCCTTACACCACGCTCTACTGGGACTTTCTGATGCGCCATGAACCGCTGCTGCGGAAGAACTCGCGAATGGCGCTGCAGGTCAAGAACGTTGACCGAATGAGCGACGCGCAACGGCAGGCAGTGACGCAGCGCGCAGATGCGATCCGCGCCGGCCAGGTGGGCGTGAGTTCATGAGCTGTCACAGCGCCTTCGTGCCGACCCGGGCCGCAGCGCTGGCCCGCATCGCCGCCGTACGGCCAGCCGACTACGCGCGCACTCGCAATGCAATCGAAGGTGCGGTGACCCAGCTGTCGCCCTACATCACGCACGGCTTGGTCACGCTGCCGGAGGTGCTGGCCAGAGTCGCAGTCCGGCACCGGTTGGACCTGCAACACAAGTTCGTTTTCGAACTCGGTTGGCGTGAGTTCTTCCGCCATGTCTGGGCGCAACGCGGCGACGACGCCATCCTGCAGTCGCTGCACGAGGGTCCGATGCCCGCCGACGCCTATGCGAGCGAGTTGCCAATAGACATCCGCCAGGCGCGCACTGGCGTGCCGGCCATCGACATGGCCGTACGCACGCTGTATGCCACTGGCATGCTGCACAACCATGCGCGCATGTGGCTGGCCAGCTACGTCGTGCATCTGCGCAAGGTGCACTGGCGCGCCGGCGCCGATTGGCTGTACGCCCACCTGCTCGACGGCGACCTCGCCAGCAATCACCTCAGTTGGCAGTGGGTGGCCGGCACAGGCAGCAGCAAACCCTATCTCTTCAATGCAGAGAATGTGGCGCGCTACGCACCGGCAGGTTGGCACAGTGAGGGTAGCGTGATCGACCGGTCTTATGACGCGCTGGACGTCATCGCACGCAGTCGGTGGACCCCGCCCGTTTCTGCCGCGCGCGACGGCGTCGATGAGCCCGAACGGTTGCATCGGCCTTCCGCGATGGGCGCTGTGACCGCGCCTCTGGCGATCGATCTGGTTGGCCGCGACGTCTGGCTGGTCCACCCATGGGCCTTGGACGAGCCGCCGCGCGACCTGCCCGCCGGCTGTCTGTGCGTGGGGCTGCTGCTGTCGGACTTTCATGATGTCTGGCCGTGGAGCCCCGCTCGCTGGGCATTCGTGGGGGCGCGGCTGGCCGAAGTGGCACCGCTGTCTTTGTCTGGCAGCCGCGAACACGCCACGTTGGTCTTGGCCGGCGCACGGTCGGTTCAGACCCTGGCCGATCCACATGTTGATGCGCTGTTGCCCGCCTCAGTGATTCGACGCCCGGCACCGCGCCTGTTCGCCCAAGTCGAGCGGCCGTGCGCCTCGTTCTCGCGCTGGTGGACAGGTGCAACGCGCGGCGCACAGACCTTGCACGAGTTACCCGGACTGTCGCAGTGGCTTGACCGCGGATCAGCCGGGCCACTCTTCGATCAGTCTGAGCAAGCTGAACTGTCGTGATCGCCGGAATCGAGGCCGCGCGGATGTTCCGCAAAGGCCCGCTGGGCCGCCTCAAAAAAACTGCGCTGCCTTGCCGACACGTCACATTGCTGTCTTAAAGCGCTCCTAAGGTGCAACTTCATTCACATGCGCCCTTCGTCTCCTGTCAACACACTGCTGCGCCTCTCGATTCAACCGGGTTCGAGAGCGCCTGCGCACGGGCCTTTGCAAGGGCTCATGGACGACGGCCGGCTCCACGCAGTTTTCCAGCCGCTGGTCGATCTGCGAAACGGCGCGGTGTATGGCCACGAGGCGCTGATACGCAGCCCCGTCGATGGGCCGCTGCATATGCCCAGCGTGCTCTTCGAATGCGCGACGCTCGAGTCGAGCGTGATGCTATTCGAGCTGAAGTGCGTCGACGTCATCCTCGCGCAATGGTTCGCGTAGGGGCAGGATGGCACCCTGTTCGTCAACCTGAGCGCCGACGCGCTGGTTCGGGCGGCAACCACCGTACTGCCCCGCATGCTCGCCAACTCGGGGGTCGATCCACGCAAGCTTGTCATTGAACTGACTGAGCATGAACGTGCGACCGACCCGCAGGCGCTGGTGCGCACGGTCAAGTCGCTGAGCGCAGCCGGCATACGACTCGCGCTGGACAACTTTGGCGACGGCCATTCGAACTTGCGCCGATGGGCAGTGTCCGCGCCGAAGTAGAACTGAGCCATCGGGGGGTCAATTTTCGGCCGGCGCCAACAGGCCAGACCGAACAAGCTGAACAGCTGTGCCGTGTTCTTGGCCATCCCCTTGTAGCGCGCCTTCTTGTGACCAAACAGGTTCTTGACCATATGGAACGGATGTTCGACCTTGGCGCGGATGCTGGCCTTCATCTTCTCCGCACGTTCGGCCAGGAACTGGGGCTCGATGAACTCGTTGAGCTTTCTGCGCTTGCCCCGACGCATGGCAACGTGCCAGGTCGGTCCTTGCGCTTCAGCTCGCTTGGTCGCCCTGGTAGCCGGCGTCACCGAAGGCCGCATGCTCTTCACCATGCAGCAATGCACCGGCGACATTGATGTCACTCACGTTGGCTGCGGTGCCCACCACCGTATGTACGAGGCCCGACTGTGCGTCCAGACCGATGTGCGCCTTCATTGCGAAGTGCCATTGCCTTGACGAGGTGGGCGTTGATCTCCTCGAACAGCGCCTTGGTGAGGTCGTTGTCCAGCAGCAGGCGCCTGAACTTGAGTAGCGTGGTGGCGTCGGGCACCGATTCGCGCGACAGGTCGATGCCCACGAAGTCGCGCAGTGCCTGGCTGTCGTACAGGGCTTCTTCCAGCGCCTCGTCGGCCAGGCCGTACCCTCGGCCAGAAACTCCTCCCGGCGCGTTCGCTTCTTCTTCAATGCGTACTCGGCGCTGGCAAAGCTGCGTTGGTTCATGTCGGGCGCCCTTTGGAATGTGGTCTTCTTGTGCATGCATGAGGCGTGCCGGGATCGATCAATTGATCAGATGGTGTGGGCGCCTCCCTCCTACCGCACTGCTTGCACTGCGCCGCGGGAAGTGCCAGATTGACGATCCCACCGTCAACATCCAAATGGAGACCATCATGGAACGTACCGTCATTGCCGTCGACATTGCCAAGAAGGTGTTTCAGCTGCACTGGGTCGAGCTGGACACCGGCTGCATCGAGCGATTGCAGTTGAAGCGCGCCAGGATGCTGGAGTGGTTTGCCAACCGCACTGCGGCTCTGGTTGTCATGGAAGCCTGTGGCGGTGCTCACGACTGGGGCCGGGCTCTGATTGGATTGGGCCACGAGGTGCGACTCATCTCACCCAGGAAGGTGCGG
>NZ_JASJXB010000059.1:0-9872 GCF_035018885.1 Variovorax sp. LG9.2
CCGACAGATTGGTAATTGACCTGCGTGCCGGTCGCCTTGTTGAAGTCGCCGGCCCACTTGGCGTACAGCGGTGCCGGGAAGCTCGCTCCAGCGCCGGTGACGTTCTGGGCGAAAGCGGGGGACGCTGCGAATGCGGCAGCAGCGGCGATGCCGGCTGCGAAATTGAAGGTGACTTTCATGAATCTTCCTTTGGCTGTGGTCTGCACATCCCGAATCGGGTTGATGCGGACTTTAGAAAGGCAATATGACATTGATGTGACAGTCAAATGACGTCACGATGACGTCACGCGCGCCGCTTACCATCACTGCCAGATGCCAAACATGCAAAACGGAACCCGCCTCGCCGCCGTCGATCTCGGCTCCAACAGCTTCCGGCTCGAAATCGGACAGCTCGATCACGGCCAGATTCATCGCACCGAATATTTGAAAGAGACGGTGCGCCAAGGCAATGGCCTCGACAGCGCCCGCAACCTGACGCCAGAAGCGATGCAACGCGGCTGGGACGCCCTGGCCCGCTTCGGCGAGCGGTTGGCTGGATTCAAGCGCTCACAAGTGCGCGCTGTCGCGACTCAGACACTGCGCGAGGCCCGCAACCGCGACGAGTTTTTGCTGCGGGCCCGCACCATCCTCGGCTTCGGCATCGATGTCATTCCCGGCCGCGAAGAAGCGCGGCTGATCTATCAAGGCGTGGCGCACATGCTGCCGCACACCGACGCTTCCGATCTGGAACGTCGTTTGGTAGTCGACATCGGCGGGCGCTCGACCGAAATGATCCTCGGCCATGCACTCGAAGCGACGGTGATGGAGTCGTACCGCGTCGGCAGCGTCGCCTGGTCGATGAAGCACTTCGCCGAAGGCCAGTTCACCCAGGCCGCGTTTCGCGCTGCAGAAGTGGCCGCCAAGGCGGTCCTCGACGATGCGCTTGCCAGCTACACGCGGGACCAGTGGGACGTAGCCTATGGCGCCTCCGGCACCATCGGCGCGGTCGGCGACGTGCTGGCTGCCTCGGGTGCCGAGCCCGGTCTAATCACCCAAGACGGGCTCGACTGGTTGCTCGACCGCCTGCTCAAAGCCGGCAGCGCCGACAAGCTGCGCATCGACGGCATGCGCGACGACCGCAAGGCGGTCATCGGCGGCGGCGTCAGCGTGCTGCGGGCCGTGTTCGACCTGCTCGACATCGACGAGATGAAGGTCGCCCAAGGCGCACTTCGGCACGGCGTCATGTACGAACTGCTGGAGCGCGACGAAAGCGTGGCCGACCTGCGCACCGAAACCGTGGCAAGGCTGGCAAGCCGGTTCAACGTCGATGCGGCGCAGGCCAGGCGCGTCGGCGAGACCGCGGCAGCGCTGTTTGTTCAGCTCGAACCTGCAGCGCGATCGGCGAATCCGGCCGGAAGCACGACGAGCCGCGCTGGCCGCGCACTGCGCAAGCTCGGCTGGGCCGCTCAGCTGCACGAAATCGGCACGCAGATCTCCCACAGCGACTATCACAAGCACGGCGCCTACATCCTCGACCATTGCGACGCGCCCGGCTTTGCGGTCAACGAGATGCATGCGCTGGGGCTGCTGGTGCTCGGTCAGCGCGGCAAGCTGCGCAAGCTCGAAGTCGCCCTCGACGACGACGTCTTCGTCATGCAACTACTGAGCTTGCGGCTGGCTTTGATTCTGTGCCACGCGCGGCGCGATCCCGACCCGAAGGCGCTGCGCATCACGGTCGCCGGCGGGCGCTTCTTCGTCGTGGCGTGTCAGGGGAACTGGTCCGAGGTCTATCCACAGTCCGCGCATCTGCTGCGCGAAGAAGTGCTGGCCTGGCAAAAGACCAACTGGCGGGTCGATCTCGCCGGCGGCTGAACTGCCGGCCGGTCGAATTGCGCAGACCGGACTAGAGCAGCTCGGGTGACTGAACGGTCACCACAACCGTCTGCACATCGCCATCGCGCTCTCGCGTGCGAATCCACCAGACCGCACCCTTGCGCACCGGGCAGCTGTCTTGTTGCAGCCCCAGAAGTTGCGCGATCGCCTGACCGAGCGACGGCTGATGGCCGACCATCAGCACCACCGACTTGCCGTTGGGCCAGCCTGCAGAGGCCAGCACGGCATCGGGCGTGGTGTCGGGTGCGAGCTCGTCGCGCAGCTTGTATTTGCGTCCAATCGCCAATACGGTCTGCTCGCAGCGCCGCGCCGGACTGCTCACGATGCGCGTGCCTTCAGGCAGTTGTCGGTCGAGCCAGGACGCCATGCGCTTGGCCTGCTTTTCGCCACGCGAGGTGAGGGAGCGCTGCAGGTCGTCGCAGCCCTCGGTCCAGTCGTCGGCTTCGGCGTGGCGCCAGAAAATCAGGTCCATGGTGGAGCGGCTTTCAGGGTTTTATCGTGGCGGCGCCGTTAAATTTTTTGCAGGCCACGCGATGCGTAGCGGTTCATCAGTGCAGCCTGCGCGCCGTGCGCTTCGATGGTGCGCGAGCCGCCCTCTTCCGCCGCGTGCGTGTCGTGATGGATGCGAACGTAGGCACCATCCGGACCCAGGTCCCAGGCGTCGCGACCGTCGTGCAGGTAGGCGACAAGGCACTCGTCGATCAGTCGCTGCCGCAAGCCAGGATCGGTGACCGGCCAGGCCAGCTCGATGCGACGCATCATGTTGCGGTTCATCCAGTCGGCGCTCGACAGGTAGAGCGATTCGTCTTCGCCGTTGCGGAAATAGAAAACGCGCGAATGCTCGAGAAACCGGCCGATCACCGAGCGCACGCGAATGTTTTCAGTGAGGCCTGGCACTTGCGCCGGCAACGTACATGCACCACGCACGATCAGGTCGATCTTCACGCCCGCCTGCCCCGCAGTCACCAACGCGGCAATGAGCGCCTCGTCGGTCAGCGCGTTCATCTTGGCGACGATGCGGGTGGGCTCGCCCTTGGCCGCGGCGATGGCCAGCAGCTCGATCTGCGCCACGAGATTCTTGTGCAGGTCGAACGGTGCCAGCCACATGCGGTTGAGCTTGGGCAGCTTGCTCTGGCTCGCCATGTGAACGAACACCGCTTCCATATCCGCCGTGAGCAGCGGGTCGGCCGTCAGATGGCTGATGTCGGTGTAGAGCTTCGCGGTGAGCGGGTTGTAGTTGCCGGTCGACAAATGGCCATAGCGACGCATCTGCTTGCCCTCACGCCGCGTGACCAGCAGCATCTTGGCGTGCGTCTTGAGTCCGACGACGCCATACACCACCTGCGCACCGATCGACTCCAGCATCTCGGCCCAGTTGATGTTGGCCTCTTCGTCGAAGCGCGCCTTGAGCTCGACCACCACGGTCACTTCCTTGCCGCGCCGCACCGCCTCGCGCAGCAGGTCCATCAGCTCGGAGTTGGTGCCGGTTCGGTAGATGGTCTGTTTGATCGCCAGCACCTGCGGGTCTTGCACGGCTTCGCGCAAAAACGCCAACACGCCGTCGAAGCTCTCGAAAGGCTGGTGGATCAAGGCATCACCGCGCTGCAGCCGTTCGAAGAAAGATTGGCCAGGCGATAACGTGACCGGGTACGACGCCTTGTAGGGTGGAAAGCGAAGCTGCGGCTCGTCGAGCAGGTCGATGAGTTGCGTCAACCGCGCCAGATTGACAGGGCCGTGCACGCGATAGAGCGCTTGCGGCGGCAGCCCGAACTGCGCCAGCAAAAAGCTCGACAGCGATTCCGCACAGCTGGCCGACACTTCGAGCCGAACGGCTTGCCCGTAGTGGCGATGCTGCAAGCCTTGCCTCAGCGCAGTGCGCAGGTTCTTGACATCCTCTTCATCGACCGCCAGGTCCGAATGCCGCGTCACGCGAAACTGCGAAAAGTCGCCGACGACACGGCCGGCGAACATGCTCGACAGATGCGCCCGAACCACGCTCGACAAGGCCACGAACAGCGTCTTGCCGTCCGACACCTTGCCCGGCATGCGAATGAGCCGCGGCAACACGCGCGGCACCTTGACGATCTGGATCGGGTTCTCGCGGCCGAAGGCGTCTTTGCCGCCCAGTTGCACGATGAAGTTGAGCGACTTGTTGGCCACCTGCGGAAACGGATGGGCCGGATCGAGCCCGACCGGGATCAACAACGGCCGTACTTCGCGCTCGAAGTAGTCGTGCACCCATTTGCGCTGCAACGGATTGCGGTCGCCGTGCGAAATGATGTGGATTCCGTGCGTGGCAAACGTCGGCATCAACTCGTTGTTGTACAGCGCGTATTGCTTGCTGACCAGCGTGTGCGCGGCGACGGCCAGTGCGTCGAACGATTCAACCGAGTAAACGCCCTTGCTGTCGCCCGCACCGCTGGCGATCAGGTGCGGTGCCACTCGCACTTCGAAGAATTCGTCGAGATTGGCCGACACGATGCATAGATAACGCAGCCGCTCTATCAATGGCACATCGGGGCGCAGCGCCCAGTCGAGTACGCGCTCGTTGAATGCCAGGATGGCGTGGTCGCGGTCGAGCAACACGATTTGCTTTGGTGCCGGCGTCGGGGCGGCGACGGCCTTGTCGGCGGAATGAAATGACATGGACACGATTCTGGAACATAGAGCGCGGAAGGCTCGAAGGGCGCGGTGGTGCGCGTGACCGTTCCAGTGTGTATGTCGTCTATGACATTTGCGTGACAGCCACATGACGTAAAGGGTGTCCGAGAAAATGCCGCCGATAACGTGCCGGCATGTCCTCGATGCGCATCAGCATCGGCAGATCAGCCGCGTTGAAGTCTGGATCCCAGGCGGGGGCACCGAGCAGCTTGGCACCGAGCCGGAGGTAACCGCGAATCAGCGCCGGCGCCTCGACGTCGAGCGTGGTGTCGAGCCGGTCGACCGGCAATGGCAGGCGCGGCTGCACCTGATGGCGAATGTCGGCCATGTGGCTCGCAGACAGTTGACGCCAGATGCTAGCCGCGGCATGGCCGCCTGGAATCCCGTCGTGCTGCATCGGAATGCTTGCGCAGCCGATCATGGTGTCGAGCTTGTTGCGCTGCATGAAGGCCGCGAGCGCACCCCACAGCGCGAGGATCACACCGCCTTGCCGATGGTCCGCGTGCACGCAACTGCGGCCCAACTCAACCATCCGCGAGCGCAGCGCACGCAGTCTAGTGAGGTCGAATTCGGTGTCGCTGTACGTGCCGCCAACGCGCTGTGCCTGCGCCGGCGTCAACACGCGGTAGGTGCCGATGACCTGATGCGTCGCAGCATCGCGAACCAGCAGGTGCTCGCAGAAGTCGTCGAACAGGTCGATGTCGTGGCCGGCCAGTGATGTGCTGAGGCGCGCACCCATCTCGCCGGCGAAGACCTGGTAGCGAAGTCGCTGGGCTTCGCGCACTTCGTCCTGATGCCGCGCCCATTGCACGGAGATGCCTTGCGATACCGCCGTGCTGCCAGAAGACTCTGGCAGTCGCGGAGTGCGCGCCGCCGGTTGGGCCGACACCGGCCAGATGGCCTCGCGCAGCGTCAGGCGCGAGAAAGGAAACGTCGGGTTCGGCAGTTCGTTCATGGCGCGAAGTCTGGCGCGCCCGTATGAAAAAACAGTGTCGGCGCCGTGGCAGAACCGTGAACACGCCGGGTGTCATGCCAACGTCATATCGCGGCAGGAGCATCTGCACCATGCCCGTACCCAGCTCACAACCCAACGCGCCCACCGGCGCGCCCGACCACGAAGACCTGATGCGGCGCATCGCGCGCGATCTGGTCGACAGCTACGACGAAGAACTCGAGCTCGAACTCGAGGACCGCAGTGTCGATGAAGCGGGAGAACTCGTCAGCACAGACAAGGCGGCACGCCAACTGTATTTCCAAGAGCTGTTCCGGCTTCAGGGCGAGTTGGTCAAGCTGCAAGACTGGGTCCAGCACAGCAAGCAGAAAGTCGTCATCTTGTTCGAAGGCCGCGACGCGGCCGGTAAGGGCGGTGTCATCAAGCGCATCACCCAGCGGCTCAACCCGCGCGTGGCACGCGTCGCCGCCCTGCCCGCGCCCAATGATCGCGAGCGCACGCAGTGGTACTTTCAGCGCTACGTAGCGCACCTGCCAGCGGCCGGCGAGATGGTGCTGTTCGACCGCAGTTGGTACAACCGCGCCGGCGTCGAACGCGTGATGGGCTTTTGCAGCGACGCCGAGTACGAAGAGTTCTTTCGCTCGGTGCCCGACTTTGAGCGCATGCTGGTGCGCTCAGGCATCACGTTGATCAAATACTGGTTTTCGATCACCGACGATGAGCAGCACATGCGATTTCTCGGCCGTATCCATGATCCGCTCAAGCAATGGAAGCTGAGCCCGATGGACCTCGAAAGCCGGCGACGTTGGGAGGAATACACCCACGTGAAAGAAGTGATGCTGGAGCGCACGCACATTCCGGAAGCGCCGTGGTGGGTCGTGCAGGCAGTCGACAAAAAGAAGGCCCGGCTCAACTGCATCTCGCACTTGCTGACGCAATTGCCGTACCACGAGGTACAGCATGCGCCAGTCGCGCTGCCAGCACGCGTAAGGAATCCGGAGTCTTCACGCCAGCCCGTGTCGGCCGCCATGATGGTGCCCGAGCGCTATTGACGCATCGGGACGGCGACCGATCAAAGGCCTCAGTTGGGCAGCGTTGTCACCTGCATCGACAGATCGAACAGCTTGGCCTTGCCGACGTAGTAGCGGTCGATGCGCCATTCCTTGAGGATGTCGATGGCGAGCTCGAAGGTCGCCAGATCGAGCTTGTACAAATCGGTCACGCCGAAGCTGCCTTCAGATTCGAGGGCAAGCACCAGTTGTGCCAACGTCCGCGCGGAGTCGCTCGCGGGATTGGCACTGATCATTTTTCGGGCAGTCTTGATGGCGTTCATAAGGGTTTAAGAGATGGAGAGATTGTCTGATTCTGGACGCGCTGACATGACAGATTTATGACAGCGCAACGCCTTTTTATTTGCCGTGGCGAGCGCTTCAATGGCTACTCGCATTTGCTCGGACTGGTGCTTGTAATCGGCGGGGCGACAGTGCTGCTTCCACGTGCGATCACCACGGGCGAGCCCTCCAAGATCATCGGTGCCTTGGTGTTCGCGGCCTGCGCCGTGGCGTTGTATGCCGCCTCTGCCATGTTCCACTCTGCGCAAGGCTTGGCGCGCACACGATGGGAGCGTGCGGACCACTGCGCGATCTACCTGCTGATCGCAGGCACCTGTACGCCTTTCGTGTTGGTCTCGTTGCCGGTCGTCTGGGCAGCGGCATTGCTAAGCGCGATCTGGTCTTTCGCTGGCTACGGCATCTTGCGCGAACTGCGGCCCGCAGACCCGGCGAAGACGCCCGAACCCTCGCTGCGCATCTACATCGCCATGGGATGGCTTTGCGTGCTCACTGCAGCGCCGCTCGCCGCTCGACTGGACAGGCTCGCGCTTATCGGACTGCTGGCAGGCGCGGCCGTGTACACCGCTGGCACTGTCTTCTATCTCAATCGGCCGGGTTGGGCCCACGCCCATGGCGTGTGGCACCTTTTCGTTCTCGGCGGCACGATGACGCACTACTTCACCGTGACGCGGCTGATGCTCTGACGCGTGGGGCAGCGCTGGTCGATAGCCACGCAGAGGCACACGTGCAAGTGCTGATGGTGCCGCCCGAACAGCTGCGAGCGCTCATCATCATGGAGGCCGATCTCGGCGAGCGTGTGTTGCGTGCGCTGATCATGCGGGGCGTTGCGTCGATGGAGGCGGGCGGCAGCGGTCCCTTCCTGATCGGCCCGCCCGATTCGACCGATGTGCGGCGGCTGGAGAACTTCCTCGGCCGGAACGGCGACCCGCACCACGGCCAAGCCGGCGCCAGCGCGCGGATCGAGAACTAGCTGGGCTTCCCGACTGACATCTCCGGCGCATTGGCCGGCCGCGCCTACGTGAGGGCGCAAAAGTTCGGCGCCGAAATGCTGATCCTGGCCAAGGTCGTGTCGATGACTGTTCGCGCTCAGGGCCGCGGGGCCAGATCGCCATCCAACTCGACGACGGGCGCCTGCTGAATGCACGCATCGTGGTCATCGCCAGCGGCGCACGCGACCGCCTGCCCGACGTGCCGCGGCTGAAAGAGTTCGATGGCGGCGGTATCTGGTGCTGGACCTCGGCGATCGAAGCTCGCAGGTGCGCTCATCAGGAGATCGCCTTGGTCGGCGGCGGTAACTCGGACGGCCGGGCTGCGGTGTTTTTGTCGCAGCACGCTGCCAAGGTCAACATGTTGGTGCGTGGGCCGTCGCTGGCGGCCAGAATGTCGCGCTATCTGATCGACCGCATCGAACACGCGCTCAACATCGAGCTGCACCCACATATGGAACTGGTTAGCCTGCACGGCGAGCCCGTCCCCGGGCTGAACAGCGCCACTTGGCGCAACGCGCGCAGCGGCGACGAGTACGAGTGCGCGGCGCGCAATGTGTTCCTGTTCGTCGGTGCCGAGCCTGAAACGAGCTGGCTCCAGGGCTGCGGCGTGGAAATGGACGGGCGGTGGCATAGTGCACGTCATGCCCACGCCCAATACAGCCACGACACTCCGGCCATCACCCATGGACGTCTACACCTGGCCCACGCCCAACGGCCACAAAGTGCACATCATGCTGGAAGAGTGCCGCTTGCCTTACGTGGCGCACCCGGTGAACATCGGCTCTGGCGATCAGTTCGCGCCCGAGTTTTTGCAGATCAGCCCCAACAACAAAATCCCGGCCATCACCGACCCCGATGGACCGGATGGCAAGCCGATCTCGCTGTTCGAATCCGGTGCCATTCTGGTGTACCTCGCCGGCAAGACCGGAAAGTTCATGCCGACCGGCGACCGCGCTCGTTACGACGTGCTGCAATGGCTGATGTTCCAGATGGGCGGCGTCGGCCCGATGCTCGGCCAGGCGCATCACTTTCGGCTGTACGCGCCCGAGAAGGTTGCCTATGCCATTGATCGTTACACCAATGAAGCGAAGCGGTTGTACGGCGTCATCGACCGCCAGCTGGCCCGGTCGACGTTCATCGCGGGAAAGCATTATTCGATTGCCGACATCGCGATTTTCCCATGGCTGCGCAGCTGGGAGAACCAGGGCATCACGCTCACTGACTACCCGCACCTTAAGACATGGTTTGATGCCGTTGCTGCACGGCCGGCAGTGCAGCGTGGCGTGAAGGTCATGGCCGATCTGCGCAAACCCATCACCGATGACAAGTCGCGTGAGGTTCTTTTTGGCAGCATGCAGTACGCCAAGCGATGAAATCCATGCGATTACGGATTAACGCGCAAAGCCGAGCTAGAATAGAAGGCTTGTCGGGGTGTAGCGCAGCCTGGTAGCGCATCTGGTTTGGGACCAGAGGGTCGAAGGTTCGAATCCTTTCGCCCCGACCAAAGAAACGAATAGCCGGTAGCGATGTAAATCGCTACCGGCTTTTTCGTTTTATGGCTGGCATGCCGCCTCGTCGCGTGGCCGTAACGTACACCGGCGCATCGTCGAGATCCACAAGCGTGCGGCGACCGTTTTCGGCGGCAAGCTCTCTATCGACAGCACGCCGATCGGTGCACCTAACAAGCTGTCGAAGAACCTCGAGATTTTCCCGACAATTGCGATATTGAGCAGATTGCGGAGCGACGATACGAGGCAGTGACAGCTACAACGAGAGTCTGTTCTCGGCGGGTGAGTCTGGAAGACTTCGTGCCCACGAATCATCAGCTGCGGAGGCATCGGGTGCACGATCTATCCATATCGTGAGTCGTTCGGGCTCGCGGCACGCACTTGATCCTTCAGAGCGAACTGCCCCGGTTCATCAAGTGAAGACTTTATTGAGTTGGAGTGTGTCCCAGCTTGTATTCGACACCAGTCTCAAGACTCTTCGATAGCCGACATTCTCAAATCAACTAAAGCGCGGAACAAAAAAAAGCCCAACCTTTCG
>NZ_JASJXB010000060.1:0-9340 GCF_035018885.1 Variovorax sp. LG9.2
TCGGGCATCATCGCAAAGCCGCGACATCCTTCTCATCCAGACTGTCGCGCGCCTCTCAGATGGATTGACGCGCCACAGCGCACCAAGCTCCAGGTCGCGCACTTCAAGCTCAGCCACAGCCGGGCCTTCATCGTGCGGGCCTACCCCTGCAGGCCCACGAGATGCTGTTCGACGCGCACACCCGGGCGTTCGAGGTGCTCGGTGGTGTGCCGCGGCGCGGCATCTACGACAACATGAAGACGGCCGTGGATCGCGTGCGCCGAGGCAAGGAGCGAGACGTCAACGCGCGCTTCAGCGCGATGGTCAGCCACTACCTGTTCGAGGCCGAGTTCTGCAACCCGGCCTCAGGCTGGGAGAAGGGGCAGGTAGAGAAGAACGTGCGCGATTCGCGGCAGCGGCTCTAGCAACCCATGCCGGCCTTCGCCACCTTGGGCGAACTCAGCGACTGGCTGCAGCAGCGATGCATCGCACTTTTGGGCGAGATCGCCCACGGCAAGCTGCTAGGGACAGTGGCCGACGTCTGGGCCCGGGAGCGGCCACTGCTCATGGCCATGCCTCGCCCGTTCGACGGTTTCGTCGAGCACACCAAGCGCGTCTCGCCGACCTGCCTGGTGCACTTCGAGCGCAACCGCTACAGCGTGCCGGCACCGTACGCGGACCGGCCGGTGAGCCTGCGGGTGTACGTAGAGCGGCTGGTGATCGCCGCCGAAGGGAAGATCGTGTGCGAGCACATGCGCATCATCGATCGCCGGCACGACACACCGAGCCGGACCGTCTACGACTGGCATCACTATCTGGCGGTACTGCAGCGCAAGCCGGGCACATTGAGGAATCGCGCTCCCTTCCACGAGTTGCCGTTGGGGTTCAAGCGTCTGCAGTCGGCCCTGCTCAAGCGACCAGGCGGCGACCGCGAGATGGTCGAGGTGCTTGCGCTGGTGCTGCACCACGACGAGCAGGCGGTGCTGACGGCGGTCGAGCTGGCGCTTGATGCGGGTGTGCCCAGCAAGAGGCACGTGCTGAACATTCTGCATCGACTGCTGGACGGCACGCCGATGGTGCCGGCCCCGATCACCGCGCCCCAGGCACTGCGGCTCACCAACGAACCCAAGGCCAACGTGCTGCGCTACGACACCCTCAGAAGCCGCCTGGAGAGCCTGGAGACAGGCAGTGCACCAGAGGCTTCTTCTTCAACGAACGAGATCCCTGACCTTCCGGAGGTGCGCCATGCGTCATGACCCTGCCAGTGCTGCCATCGTGATCATGCTGTGCGAGCTCAAGATGCACGGGATGGCTCAGGCTGTGGCCGATCTGGCCCAGCAGGGCTCGCCCGCCTTCGATGCTGCGCAGCCGGTGCTGGCCAAGCTGCTCAAGGCCGAGACCGCCGAGGCGCGAAGTGCGCTCGGTGGCCTACCAGCTGAAGCTCGCTCGCTTCCCGGCTTACCGCGACCTCACCGGCTTCGACTTCGCCCACAGCGAGGTCAACGAGGCGCTGGTGCGCCAGCTGCACCGGTGCGAGTTCCTGGAGAGCGCGCAGAACGTGGTGCTGATCGGCGGGCCGAGAACTGGCAAGACGCACGTTGCGACCGCACTCGGCGTGCAGGCCATCGAACACCACCATCGACGGGTTCGGTTCTTCTCCACAGTCGAACTGGTAAACGCGCTCGAGCATGAGAAGGCCAATGGAAGATCGGGCCAGCTCGCCAACCGGTTGATGTACGCCGACTTGGTGGTGCTCGACGAACTCGGCTACCTGCCGTTCAGCGCCTCCGGCGGCGCACTGCTGTTCCACATGCTCTCCAAGCTCTACGAGAAGACCAGCGTGGTGATCACGACCAACCTGAGCTTCAGCGAGTGGGCGAGCGTCTTCGGCGATGCGAAGATGACCACTGCGCTGCTGGAGCGGCTGACCCACCACTGCCACATCCTGGAGACTGGCCACGACAGCTTCAGGTTCAAGAACAGCTCGGCTAAACCCGCTGCTGCAACAACCCCAACGAAGAAGGAGAAAGCCAAGGACTTATCCACATCGTGAGCCGCTCGGCTCACAAATAGGGTGGGTCAATGTTCGGTGGAAATAGCGGGTCAGGATTGCGTGGAACTCAACACCATGGCATGCATCAGAGTTCCCCTTATCGGTCACGTGGCTTCGGTGACTTCGTGGACAGGCTTGCCAGTCTTTGCGAAGGCGTCAATGTTGGCCATCGTGGTGTCTGCGATGGCTTTCAGCGCATCCGCGGTGAAAAAGGCCTGGTGTCCCGTGACCAACACGTTGGGGAACGTGAGCAGACGCTCGAACACGTCGTCGCGGATCACTTCATCCGACTTGTCGTTGAAGAACAACGCGGCCTCCTCTTCGTAGACGTCGAGTCCAAGGTGACCGATGGCGCCGCTCTTGATGCCGCTGACCACCGCCTTCGTGTCGACGATCGCGCCACGACTCGTGTTGATCAGCATCGCGCCGCGCTTCATCCGGCCGACAGCATCGGCGTCGATCAAGTGCCGGGTCTGCGGCGTCAACGGGCAGTGCAGCGTGACGATGTCCGACTCTTCCAGCAACTTGGCAAGCGGTACATACTCAACGCCGATCTCCTTGCAAGCGGAGCTTGGCTTGAGGTCGCAGGCTAGTACTTTGCAACCGAATCCGGTCATGATCCTGGCAACGCTGGTCCCGATGCGGCCGGTTCCGACCACGCCCACGGTGCGGCCGTGCAGGTTGAAACCGAGCAGCCCTTCCAGCGCAAAGTTGCCTTCGCGAACGCGGGCGTAGGCGCGGTGAATATTGCGGTCGAGTGACAACATCAAGGCCACCGCATGTTCGGAGACCGCCTCGGGCGAGTACGCCGGCACGCGGGCGATGACGATGCCCTGCCGCTTGGCAGCAGCCAGATCGACATTGTTGAAGCCCGCCGAACGAAGGGCCACGAGTCCCACGCCGAGCGACTTGAATGTCTGAAGCACCGCGTCGTCGACCTTATCGTTGACGAACACGCACGCGGCACTCGCGCCTCGCGCGAGTACCGCGGTATCCGCTGTCAACTGCGCGTCGAGATAGTGAAGCTTGTACTGCTTCGAGGCCGCTGCGTCGATGAACCGGCGGTCGTAGGGCTTCGTGCTGAAGACGGCGATTTCCATGGGTTGCTCCTTTGCTTCGAGCCACTGCGAAGTCGTAGCGCGAGGTTCTGACTTCGGGGGATTCGTACTTGCTACGCGGCGGCCGGCTTGGTCACTTTGCCCGATGCCTTGCCGGTCTTGGGATGGGTCGCGGACGAACCAGACTCCCGCAAAAAGAAGCTCAGCACGATGGCCAACACGACGCCGCCGACCAGCGGCATGAACGCGGTTTGGAACTCGGCCAATGTCATGGGAGTGCTTTGCGAAGGTACCATCAGCCGCGATATGAAGGGCGACATGATCCCGGTCGTCACGAAGACCAGGAAGTTCATCACCCCCGCGGCTGTCCCCTTGACCTCGGACGGGTTGAGCTCCTTCATCATCGAGAAGGGAATCATCGCGGCGCCCGATGCGATGCCGAGCAGCAAGGCGACGCTATAGCGCGGGAGCGTCCCCACGGGAACGTAGATTGCGGTCAGTCCGGCGGCAAGCATGACCAGCGCACCCCCGATCAGGACCGGCTTGCGTCGCCCCATCTTGTCGGAGATATAGCCGAGCAGCGGGCAGCCGATGACCCACCCGATGGGCACCATCGACGCGTCCGTCGCGGCAGCCGCCATCGTCATGTTCTCGCCGCCATGAAGGAACGACGTGGCCCAGACCAATGCGCCGATCGTCGTGGGCAGAAAGAGCAGGCCACCCACCGCGCCGGCCAGCCAGCTCTGCAGGTTGCCGAAGACCACTCTGAACGGCTTAACGACGCTGGCGAGCGACAACGCACCGTGATGGCTGGGGCTGTCGCCCTTCTCGGGGGGCATGATGAACCAGGTGGCCACTGCCAAGACGCCACCGAGGCACGCAAAGGCGATCCACACGGTTTGCCACGGCACATTGAAACTTCCGCTCGGGTCGATGGCCATGTGAACCGGCTTGGACCCGAACGCTGCGCCTGCCATGCCCAACATCTGGGTGAGGCCGATGAACAACGCCAGCATGCGTGCCGGCAGGTAGCGGGCAGCAACGTAGGACGACCCGATGAACGCGAAGATCGCGCCGATGGCCTGCAGCACGAAGCCCGCCATGCCGGCGGCTTCGCTGCCCTGCGCGAAGATCAGGCAGCCGACACCCACCACGGCAATGCCGAACGGAATGGTGCGGCGTGGGCCGTAGCGGTCCAGCAGCACCCCTGCCACCAGCGCCATCACGGCGTAGGCCACGTAGTACGCCGAGATCATCGCGCCGATGTGGTTGCCGCCCCAGGCAGCCGTCAGCTCCTTCTGCATGACGCCCGGCGCGGAGCGCACTGCATATTGAAAGAAGTAGAAGATAGCGCAAAGCAACCAAGCTACAAAGAACATCGGTTTCAAGTCGTATGGCGGTGACGCCGCGCTCTTGTCTGAATCGCCGCTGGCCAACGTCTCGCTCTGAGACTTTGCGGGAGAAGTTGCCATGATATGAATTCCAGTGAGGTGCGTTACGGAATCCGAGTCAACGCGCTCGGCTCGACCAGAAGGGCGACGTGGCGCTAGCGCGGAGCCGGGGCCCGACCATTCGCGGCTGCAACCAGTCGGCCCCATGAGATCAGTTCTGGGGTGCAGTCGTCACGGTCCAGCATGCACTCGATGAGCGTCGGGCCTTTGTGGTTGGCCAGTGCTTTCTTGATGGCGGTGGCGAGCTCTCCGCCGTTATGGGCGCGAAAGCCCAGCCCTTGTCCGTCTTCGGCATTGAAGACCTTCATCAGCCCGGCGTAATCCCAGTTCTTGACATTGTTGTAAGGACCATCGTGGATTTCGACTTCGATGGTGTAGCCGCGGTTGTTCATCAAGAAAATGATGACCGGCAATTTCTGACGAATCATCTGTGCCACTTCTTGAGCGGTGAGCTGAAAGGCGCCGTCACCGATCAAGGCGACCACTCTTCGGTCCGGCGCCCCCAGCGCGTAGCCGAAGCTGGCCGGCACTGACCAGCCGATGTGGCCCCACTGCATTTCAACTTCGAAGCGCGCGCCCTCCGGCAATGCCAGAGCAATGCCGTTAAACCAGGAATCACCGGTCTCCGCAATCACCGTGGTACTCGCCGTGACCAAGGGCCTGATCTGACGCACCATTTCCGCGCGCATCAGCTTGACCTTGGGTTCTGCGGGATGTT
The DNA here is from genome assembly GCF_035018885.1 of Variovorax sp. LG9.2. Taxonomy (NCBI): domain Bacteria; kingdom Pseudomonadati; phylum Pseudomonadota; class Betaproteobacteria; order Burkholderiales; family Comamonadaceae; genus Variovorax; species Variovorax sp. LG9.2. Next base: position 5,260 of record NZ_JASJXB010000060.1, read on the forward strand.
CTGGGGCCTGCTTAGTTCGAATTCGCGCATATTCGACCATCGTCGCGTCGCGCTTGCTGACGTTTTTGGCCAGCGCCGAAAGAAAGTCGCGCAGATGAATCCGACCGAAATCATGTCCCGAAAAGGAAACATGGCTTGGGTCCGCCAGCATGACGCTGGGTCCGTGCGGCGTGGCGGTCCACCCCACCGTCGAGTAGTCATTGAAAAGTGCGCCGATGCAGATAACGCTGTCTGACCAGTCCACGATGGCCTGTGCCCCGTGCGTACTGATCTCGCCCCAATAGATGCCGACGTACTGCGGATGCTCTTCCGGGAAGAAGCCTTTGGCTGCAGCCATCACCGCGACGGAACAACCGAGCGCCTCGGCCAGCGCAACTGCCTCCTTCTCGGCTCCCGCAGCACGCAGCTTGCTGCCGATCAGCAGCACCGGCTTTTCCTTGCATTTCAGGAATTCGGCGGCCGCGGTAACGGCGGCAGTCAGCGTCTTGCTGTCGCTCGGATCCTCGCTGATCAAGGCACTAATCGGCCCCGGCGCCGCGCAAGGCATCGCGGCAATGTTGCAGGCAATGCCGATGTAGGCGGGCTTCTTCTCGCGTAATGCAGTGCAAATCGCGTGGTCGATCTGCGCAGGGGCATCCAGGACCGAGGTGATGGACACGGCGGCACAGGTCAGCTTTTTGGCAATCTCCAGCTGGTAGAGAAAGTCGTGCGTTCCCAAGGTATGGTGAAGCAGATGCTCAGTCGCTCGATCATTGCTGTTGGGGGTACCCGAAATCAGAATGACCGGAAGGTTTTCGGCATAGGCGCCGCCGATGGCGTTCAATGCGGAGAGTGCGCCGACGCTGAAGGTCACGACCGCCGCGCCGGCCCCCTGGGCTCGCGCATAGCCCTCGGCACTGAAGCCGCAATTCAATTCGTTGGAACAGTAGATTTGTTCCATGCTCTTGTTGGTCAAAAGCTGGTCGAGCAAGACCAAGTTGTAGTCGCCCGCCACGACGAAGTGATGCTTAAGGCCGATTTGGGAAAGCCGTTCTGCAAGATAAGTGCCGACGGTGTACATGGGGTTGTCTTTCGATGAGTGAATGAACGACTTAACGGAGTGGCGCTCGATATGGGAAGTAAATGAAATTCAGGCTGCCGCGGGCAAACCCAGGCCGCGAACCGCCTCGATCATCTTGATCAGCACGGCTTGCGCGTCGCCGTAGACCATGTTGCAGTTGTCGCCGTAGAACAGTGCATTGACGATGCCGGCATAGCCCTTGCCATCGCCCCGCTTGACGACGAACACCTGCTTGGCCTGGTCGGCATTGAGGATCGGCATGCCATAGATCGGCGAGGCCTTATCGGTGCGTGCGGCGGGGTTCACCACATCGTTGGCGCCGATGACGAGCGTCACATCGGTCGTCTTGAAGTCGTCGTTGATGTCTTCGAGCTGGAAGATCATGTCGTAGGGCACGCCGGCCTCGGCCAGCAGCACGTCCATCTGGCCCGGCATGCGGCCGGCGACCGGATGCACCGCGAACTTGACACTCACGCCGCCGGCCTGCAGCAGCTTGACGAACTCAAACAATTTGCCCTGACCCTGCGACACCGCCAGGCCGTAGCCGGGGACGATGATCGCCGAGGCGACATAGCGCATCGCGATGCCGGCGTCACCGGGCTGCGTGGGCTTCAACTCTCCCTTGATCTTGCTCGGCTTGTGCTTGGATGTCTCGCCGAAGTTGCTGAACACCACGTTGCTCACCGATCGGTTCATCGCCTTGGCCATCAGCAGCGTCAGCAGCAGGCCCGCCGCACCGACCAGCATGCCGGCGATCATCAGCGTCGGGTTCTGCAGCACGAAGCCTTCGAGCCCGACCGCCAGCCCGGTGCACGCGTTGAAGATCGAGATGACGACCGGCATGTCCGCCCCGCCGATGGGCAGCGTCATCAGGATGCCGACCACCAGTGCGAGGCCGAAGAACAGGTAGATGGCCGCCGCCGTCGAGAGTGGCAACGCCAACGCCCCCTCGCCGGCCGCGACGATGGCCGCACCGACCGTCAAGGTCGCCAGCAGCACCAGGCCGTTGACCACTTGCTGGCCCTTGAAGCGCAGCGGCTTCTTGATCACACCGTCGAGCTTGGCCCACGCGATCAGCGACCCCGAGAGCGACACGGCGCCGATCACGCCACCAAGCAGGGTCACGACGAGTGCCGTCACGCCGTCCGTCTTGGCGCCGAAAAGTTCCACCGACGCGATCGCGCCGGCAGCCCCGCCACCCATGCCGTTGTAGATGGCCACCATCTGCGGCATGGCGGTCATTGCCACCTTGTGACCTGCCCACCATGCGACGCAGCCACCCAGCGCGAGAGCGACGACGGCCAGACCGATGTTTACCCACAGTTGCGGGCGAGCCGCGCTGTCTACGTCGAAGGCATAGAGAAAGCTGGCGAGCACTGCCACGGCCATGCCGATGCCCGCGACGAAGACGCCCGACGACGCCGTCACCGGCGACGCCATGCGGTGCAGACCGTACATGAACAGGAAGGCCGCCGCCAGGTCGGCCGCCCCGATGCCGAGCGACGGCAAGGAGGCGAGCAGGGAGATGTCCATGTCAGCCCTTCTTCGCGTGCAGGGACTTCACGGTGGCGGAATTGCGGTGCTTGCCGTGCCCGGCCGAGTGCGCGCTGGACTTGAACATCGCCAGCATGCGGTCGGTCACCGCATAGCCGCCGGCCGCGTTGCCAGCGCCCAGCAGCACCGCGAAGAAGCCAATGACCTGCTCTTGCGTGGTGCTGGCGTTCAGCAGGGCGTAGATGCCGCCGACCACCACGATGCCGTGTACGAAGTTCGAGCCCGACATCAGGGGCGTGTGCAAGATCGCCGGTACGCGGCCGATGATGACCCAGCCCGCGAAGCCGGCGAGCATGAAGATGTAGAGCGCGACGAAACCGCCGATGCCGATGTGAAAATCCATGGGATATTCCTTGTTCGGTTCAAGCCGCCGCGTGTTGGGCTGAAGCTGTCGCCTTGGCCTTGTCCGGCTTGGCGGACTCAGCCGCTTTGTCCGCCTTCGCCGCCTTGTCGGTAGCGGCACCCTTGTCCTCGCCAGCGTGCGTGAGCACCGTCTTTGCCAGGATCTCGTCGGACCAGTCGATGACGACGACGTTGTCCTTCATGAACAGCGCGAGCAGGTTGTATTGGTTCTTCGCATAAAGCTCGCTGGCGTCCTCACCGAGCAGTGACGGCACGTTCAACGGCGCAACCAGCGTCACACGGCCCACCTGCGCGGTGGCGCCGGGCTGCGTGTCATCGCAATTGCCGCCGCCTTCGGCCGAGAGATCGACAATCACCGCTCCGGCTTTCATGCCCGCCACCTGCGTGTGGCTGATGAGTTTGGGCGAGGGCTTGCCCGGGATCGCAGCGGTGGTGATGATCAGGTCCGCCGACTGGATGTGCTTCGTCAGCACGTCCGCCACCTTGGCCTTCTCGTCGGCACTGAGTTCGCGCGCATAGCCACCCTCGCCGGTCGCATCGACACCGGTGTCGACAAAGGTCGCACCCAGCGACAGGACTTGCTCCTGCGTCTCGGGCCGCACGTCGTAGCCTTCCACCACGGCGCCGAGCCGGTGCGCGGTGGCCACGGCCTCCAGGCCGGCCACGCCCAGGCCCATCACCAGCACGTGAGCGGGCCCGATCGAGCCGGCCGCCGACGTGATCTTCGGCACCACGCGCGCCAGATGCGACATGCCCAGCGCCACTGCGTAGTAGCCGGCGAGTGCCGATTGGCTGGACAGCGCGTCCATCGCCTGCGCCCGCGTGATGCGCGGTACGCGCTCCATGGCGAAGCAGGTGATCTTCTTCGCAAGCAGATGCTTTACCAACGCCGGCTCGTTGTGGGCGTAGACGAAGCACATGAGGATCGCGCCCGGCTTCATCGCATCGACCACGTCCAGAGCAGGCGGCTGCACGCACAGCACCACATCGGCGTCCTTCACGAGTTCAGTGCGGTCGGCGATGAAGGAGACGGCCTCGAAGGCGGCGTCATCCAGATGGATGGCCGCGCCGGGGGGGCGGCCCCGGGGGGGCGGGGGGGGCCCC
>NZ_JASJXB010000061.1:0-9265 GCF_035018885.1 Variovorax sp. LG9.2
CAACTCGCCAGTCAAGCCACCACGGTGGCGGCCTGACTTAAACCAATCAGCCTCCACGAATCCCGGGGCGATTCAGTCTTCTCACTCGAGTGGAGTCATACGCCTACGGGCCACCGCGCAGGGTAACTACAGAGGGAAAAAGGGTGCCTCATTCAGTATCGGCTCTTTTATTTTCATCATCATCAGGCAGGCTCTTCATGACCAACCGCGCACAGAATATTTTCAAACCAGAATTTCGTTTCGGCCTTGGTGGCGTTCCACTCGGTAATGAATTTGAAAAGCGCACCGACAGCGACGCACAGGCTACTCTAGAGGCTGCATGGTCGATGGGCGTTCGTTACTACGACGTTGCTCCCTGGTACGGGCTGGGGCTTGCGGAGCGCCGCTTCGGGCACTTCCTCCACAACCAGCGGCGGGACGACTATCTGCTGTCCTCCAAGGTCGGCAAGCTTTTCAAGGCGTCGAAGGACAACAACCACGCTGACATGTTTCCGCTTTCCGACTCGCCGAACAACCTTGTCATTGATTACACGGCGGACGGCGTGCGTCGCTCGATCGAGGACAGTCTGCAGAGGCTGGGTGTTTCTCATCTGGACATCGCGTTCGTCCACGATTTGTCGCCCGATTTCGCGTTTTTCCCGGATGGAGGGTGGGAAAAGCAGTACGACATCGCGCGAAAGGGTGCATTCCCCGCACTGTCCAAAATGCGCGACGAGGGGATCATTCGTGCCTGGGGCGTTGGCGTGAATACGCCCTTTGCAATTCTCAAGGTGATCGAGGATGCGGACCCGGATGTCTGCCTATGCGCGCGCCAGTACTCCCTCATCGAACACGCCAATGCGCTCAACGAGGTACTTCCTGCGGTGCGTGCGAAGAACGTGTCACTCGTCATGGCTTCAGCGCTCAACGCAGGTTTGATCTCCGGTAGCCCGCGCTACAACTACGGCAAGGAAAACTTCAACATCCCGCCGGAGGTAATTCAAAAACTCGCCCAGTTGCGTGCCGTAGCAGCGCGTCACGGCGTTGATCTGCGCACTGCAGCCCTCCAGTTTTCGAGCGCCCCTGCTGAGGCGGTTGCACTAATCGTGGGTGCCGGCAGCGCACGCGAGATTCAAGAAAACTGGAATTCGATGCAGACGAAGATCCCTCCAGAGTTCTGGAGCGAACTCAAACAACAAGGACTCATCGAGCAAAACGCGGCTGAGCCAGCATTGTGACGCGACCACCACCCGCATGCGGCAATCCGTGCAGGTGCGCGTCGCTGCGGATTTGAATAAACTGCTGCGATCAGCACATCAGCTCATCAGCCCATCAGCCCATCAGGCCGGCGCCGAAAATAGCGTTCTTCATGATGAATCCGTGGAAGCAGGGGAAGCCATCATCATGGCTCAGTTGGCGATGCTCCACCGGGGGCGCCATGCGGCGGCCGGTACCGTAGCGAGATCGCGCAGCTGCTGGTCGTCGGACAGGGGCTGCCGGGATGCAAAGCAACTGTTCCATCGACGCACGCGCGCTGAGATCAGGCAGATCGACGACCCGCCAGCGCGCGATTGCACCAGTCCTAGGATGAGATTACGCCGTCCGGCCGGGCGTTGCAGCCACAGCACTGTCCGCGCCGAAGTAGAACTGAGCCACCGGGGGTGCGGCGGAATTCTTGGACTGGTTATGCCGTGAGGCCCAAGCTTCTTCGGTAGTCGATAGGACTGCGCGCGCCCAAGGACAGAGCCCAAACCCTTTGAATTGATCCTCCTTGCTTCCGCGGCGCCATCAATGACCCGTTGTGGAATATGCACAAGTTCGCCTCCAGTCAACGCGTCAATCTGAATCTTGCGCGCGTTTTCAAAGGTGTACATGTTGAGGAAGGCTTCGGATACCGAACGACCGACAACGAGCAGCCCATGGTTCCGGAGCATAAAAAAGTTGTTTGCGCCGAGATCCGTCTGCAAGCTTAGCTTTTCCTCGTCTTGGACAGCGACGTCTTCGTAGCTGTGATAACTCAAGGAGGGCAGCACAAATGTGCTTTGCTTACTGATAGGCAGAAGCCCATTCTTCTGCGCTGACACCGACACGCCGGCTCGGCTGCGTGTGGCGCGCGCGGGAAGCTGAGTCAAGCCTGTCAGTGAATCGAAGGCATGGCGCCGGTTGCGCGTTCCAGCCGCAAAAGATCAGGAATGAGGAACGGTGCCAGTTGCCGAGCCATGGGAATGTGATCGTCGCGATACCAGTTCGCCTCGTGCTGCAGGTTCAGCACCGCCAGGCACTTGCCGTCGAACATGACCGGCACGCTCAGGGCCGATGCGAGGCCGAGCAAGCGGATCAGCTCATGGTCCGGGAATGCCCACGCAATGTCCGCGTCGTTGCGGCCGATCCAGCTCTCGCCGCTATGGATCACTCGATCGCCCCAGGCCGTCACACCCATGCGTTTAAGTCGGTTGACGGGGTAGGCGTCCAGGTTGTCCGAATAAACTCGGACGGTATCCTCGCGATTCGCACACACTAGCAAGATGGTGAACAGTTTGTGGCCGATGCGCTTCTGCAGCAGGTCGGCGGCGTCGCGCAGAAGCTCGGCCGGTTCGTGCGGGCGGACCAGCGTAGCAACCAGGCGCTCCGGAGATGAGACATCAGGCAGATTCATGTTTCTGGGATCCCGTGTTGGCGCTTGCGCGGCGCAGCCGCTCTGGCAACATGCCCTGCGGCCTCAAATGCATCAGCGCGATGAGAGCGGCGGCGATCACGATCTCGCGCAACGAGGCGATTTGTACCCCGCTCAGGCCGGCAATATGGTCGGCCGCGAAGCGCGTGCCTTCGAGGAGGAAGTTGACGAACAAGGCGCCCAGGATTGCGCCGGCAGGCCGGGTGTAGCCACCTGCGGTGACGGCCAAGAATATGTAGATGGTGATCAGGGGCGTGAAGAGGTCGGGCGCGATGTAGGCGGTGTAGTGGGCGTACATCGCGCCCGCCAGGCCGGCCAATGCGCTGCCGAGCATGAAAGCTTTCATCTTGAACGAAAGCACGGCCTTGCCGGCCACGGCGGCGACTTGGTTGTCGTCACGCACTGCTCGCAACACCCGGCCGAAGGGCGCATCCACAAGGCGGCGAACCAGTATGTAAGCGAGACCGACCACGGCCCAAGTCAACGCAAAATAAAACAGGTTGAACTGATCGCCGAGCGACGCGCGCATCGGCGCCGGAATCTCAGAGATGCCATCGATGCTGTTGGTGAGCCAGGCCTCATTGACTGCGACCAGCCGGATCACTTCGGCAAAGGACAGCGTCATGATGGCCAGGTAATCGCCACGCATGGACCGCGTCACCCAAGTCAGCGCCATGCCGACCAACGCTGTCAGTGCCATAGCTGCGAGCCAGCCCATCGCGATCGGCACGGGAAGATTCTTGGTCAAGAGCGCCGAGGCGTATGCGCCGAGTGCGAAAAAACCCGCCAAGCCCAGGTTCACCATGCCGGTCTGCCCCCAGATGACGACCAAACCCAAGCCGAGCAATGCATAGATGCCGGCGATAGTGGCGGCAAAGAGCAGGTAACTGGTCACGATCTCAGGCCTTTCGTCCGAACAGACCCTGCGGCCTTAGCGTCAGCGTGAAGGCGATGGCAATGAAGCCAACGGCGCTGCTGTATGTGGGCGAGATGACGAGCAGCGAGAGCTCCTGCGCGACGCCGATTAGCAGCGCGCCAGCGACGGCCCCGGGAATGCTGGTCAGCCCGCCAACCACGCTGGCCGCGAACACGATTAAGAGGATGCGCGAACCCACCAGCGGGTCGACGCTGGTCTCCAGCGCGAGCAGCATTCCGCCTGCCCCGGCCAGGCCCATGCCGACAAAAGTCACGGCGAGCGCCACCTTCTCGGCGGAAATACCCTTCAGCCTCGCGAGATCGGGGTTGTCGGCAACTGCGCGCATGGCCTTGCCCGCGCGGGTAAAGCCGAAGAAGCCGAATAGGACTGCCACCATGCCCACCGCATAGGCCAAGTTGATGGCCTGTTGCTGGCTGATCTGAAAGCCTGCGACCGTCGCGTCGCGCATAAGCGGCAGGTCAAAACTGTGGTGATCGTTGCCGATGCCAAAGCGCACCGCGCTTTCCAGCGCCATGTTGAGCGCAATCGAGGCGATCGCCACCATCATCGCCGCGTCGGCCCTGCGCATCTGCCTCAGTCCGCGCAGGGCGACGCGGTCGCTCACGATGCCCGCCGCACCGGCTGCCACTACTGCCACCACGAGGCACGCGGGTACCGGCCAGCCGAACTTGATATTGACTAGATAGCCCGCGACGGCACCAAGCGTTGCATGCGCGGCGAAGGAGAAGTTGGCGAAACCCATCACCGCGAACATCAGCGTCAGTCCGAGCGCCGGCAGCGCCAGCACGGAGCCGGAGATGATGCCGTTCAGCAGGTGCTGCAGGAACTCGTGCATGGCTTTCTCAACGGTCGGCGCTCAGGCGATCTTGATCAGGTTGATCTTGCCGCCACGGATCTGTTCGTAGCGGAAGAACGTATTCATCACATCGCCCTTCTCGGTGAACTCGCAGGACCCGCTGGCACCGTTGTAGTCGACTGGCTGGCCGGCATTGATGAGCTTGATGCCATCCACCGCGTTGTCCACGGGCTTGCCGCCCTTGGCATGCGTCGCCGAGCGAATGGAGTCCCTGATGCCGGTGCCGGTGGCCTGCTTGGCTTTGGCAATCGACATAAGGACCAGGTTCGCGTGGTCATAGATCTGGCAGCTGTACGGATCGAGCGAATCGGTCTTGAGCAGTCGCAGTAGGCGCTTGTACGACTCGGCGCCCACGGCGGGCGATGAACCGATCATGTAGACGTTTTCCAGCGTTTCAAGCGGCACCGCCTCGACCAGCTTCTGGTTGACGCCGAAGGCCATACCGACGATCTTGCCCTTGTAGCCGGCGCGGAAGAGGTCCTTGACGACCACTGCGGTGTCGGGCACATAGCCGCCCAGCACGATGAAGTCGGGGTTGTCGCGCAGTACCTGGCCAATCTCGGTGCGGTAGCTGCTTTTCTTGTCTTCGTACAGCAGCGTATGCGACACATGGCCGCGCTTTTTCATCTGCTGCTCAATGGTGTCGCCATAGGACTGTGACAGCGGCGTCTGCGGACCCATGAAATAAGCGTTCTTGCCGCCCTGGTCGGCGATGAAGTTGGCGAACACCGCGCCCAGCAAGGCAGAGGTGGGCTGCGTGCGCACGATGTAACCGTGGTGTGGCATGCTGGTAATGGCCTCGCCGCCCGAGACGGTCGCGAGAAAAACCTTGTTTTCATAGCACAGCGGCGCGACCGCAGTAGTCACCGAAGAAGCCCAGGTGCCGATGATCGCGCAGACTTTGTCGGCGTCGATCAACTTGCGCGCAGCGCGGACCGCGGATTCGGGATTGGTCTGATCGTCCTCGACCAACAGTTGGACCTTGCGGCCGAGCACGCCGCCGGCCGCATTCACTTCATTAACCACAAGTTCCGCCGCGCGCTGCATGGTCGGGCCATAGGCGCCGCCGCCGCCTGTCAGCGGAATCAACGCCGCAATCTTGATAGGCTCGCCGGTCTGGGCGCGAGCCCAGCCGGGCAACGCCAAACTCGCTGCCATCGTGGAAGACAGGGTAATGACGCGACGGCGTGTGGGCAGGTCTGAATGATTCATGGAATACCTTGGAAGTGATGTGAGCGGTTTAAAGATGGGCGGTTTCAGGCTGGCCGCCCAGGAACAGGCGTCGCGTTTCGGGGTCAAGAACCAGGTCGGACGCAACGGCATCGCGCACCTTCTGGCCCATCACGAAGACGATGCCGCGCTGTGCAATGGCAAGAGCCGCGAGCGCGTTCTGCTCGATCATCAGCACCGCGATGCCATCGCGGCTTAACTGGCTCACGGTGTCGAACATCGCACTGGCCGCAACCGGCGACAAGCCGGCACTCGGCTCGTCGAGCAGGAGCACGCGCGGCGCCATCATCAGCGCGATCGCGAGTGCAAGGGTCTGCCGCTGCCCGCCCGACAAAGTACGGGCTGGCAGACGCAGCCGGTCGGCCAGCAGCGGAAATCGTGCCAGTTGCTCATCGATGCGCCGCTTGACGTCGCGCGGCTTCAGGTAGCAGCCGATTTCCAGGTTCTCGCGCACCGTCATCGACGGGAAGACGTTGAATTCTTGGGGGACGAAGCCTATTCCCGAGGCCGACAGTGCTTGGCCGCCGGTGAGCGGCCGGCCATCCATTTCTATGCTGCCACTGTGGAAATTCACGAGGCCGCAGATCATCTTCAGGAAGGTCGACTTGCCCGCGCCGTTGGGCCCGATGATCACGGCGAAGTCCCCGGCGTCGAGCGCCAGGTCGATGCCCTTGACGATGTCCTCGCCGCCGTAGCCGCCCTTCAGGCCCTGGATCCGCATCAGGGTCATGCGCGTACCACTCCCAGATAAGCTTCCTGCACGCGCGTGTCTGCGGCAACCTGATCAAAATCGCCGCGCGCCATGAACGCGCCTTCAGCCATGACGATCACTTCGTCGCACAAGCGGCGGATAAGCGCCATGTCGTGCTCGATGAGGAGGATGGTGAGGCCCTCCTGCTGCAATGCGAGGAGGTGGTCGCCGATCTCGTTGACCAGCGTCGGATTCACGCCCGCCATGGGCTCGTCGAGCAGCAGCATTTGCGGATCAGTCATGAGCGCCCGGCCAATCTCCAGCAACTTCTTCTGCCCCCCGGAGATGTTGCCAGGCAAGGAATCGACGATGCGCTCGAGCTTCAGGCGCCGCGCAACGGTCCACGCCTTTTCGCGCAACTGCTCCTCGCGTTGCGCTGCGGCTCGCCAGCCGAGCAGGCCGGCCAGCAACGCCTCGCCGGGTTGGCGCTGTCCATACAGCAGAAGGTGATCGAACACCGTCATCCGCGCGAAACCCCGAGCGAGCTGGAAGGTGCGGATCAGGCCGCAAGCGGTGATTCGATCCGGCGCAAGCCTGGTGATCGGCCGGCCGTCGAACACGATGACCCCGCCGGTGGGCCGATACAGCCCGGAGATGCAGTTGAACAGCGTAGTCTTGCCGGCGCCGTTGGGACCGATGAGGCCGGTGAGCGTGCCGCGCGCGATGTCGAATGAAGCGCCTGCCAACGCCTGCACTCCACCGAAGTGCAGGGACACGTTCTGTAACGACAGCAGCGTCATGGACGGTGGGCGACGGGTGCCTGTGTCCTGCGCTCGATCAGTGGGCCAAGTCGTCGAACTGGATTTCGCCACCCTTCATCACCAGCGGGATGCGCTCGCCCTGACCAGTCAGGCAGGCGAGGTCCTTGAACGGGTTTCCGTCCACCACGATCGCATCGGCAAAGGCGCCCGGGATCAGGCGGCCGAGCTTGCTCGTCATGTTCAGCACTTCGGCGCCGATGGTTGTGGCGCTGGCGATAACCTCGGCTGGCGACAGCACTTGCGCGCGAAGGGTGAACTCGTCGCTCTGCAGTCGATGCGACTCACCCAGCAAGTCGGTTCCGAAACCCATCTTGACGCCCGCGCGCTGAAAGATCTCGAGCGAACGCAGGCCGGCGTCACGCACGCTGGCGATTTTGACAGCGCTCTCCGGCGGCAAACCATACTTCTCACCTTCGACCGTCAGCGCCTCGTAGGTGACGAGTGTCGGCACGGCAAACGCATCGTGCTCAGCCATGACGCGCGCGGTTTCGGCATCTACGAGATTGCCGTGCTCGATGGTGCGCACGCCGAAGCGGACGGCACGCTGAATCGATTCGGGCGTGTAGGCATGGGCCATAACGTAAGTGCCGCGGGAGCGCGCCTCGGCCACGATGGCGCGAATCTCGTCCTCGGAGTAACCGAGCGCGCCGATCGGGTCTGTTGGAGAAGACACGCCGCCCGACGCCATGATCTTGATTTGATCCGCTCCCATCTGCAGCTCCTGGCGAACGGCGCGGCGCACCTCGTCGACCCCATCGGCGATCCGACTCAAGGCGCCTACGCGGATGCAGCAGGCGCATGGTGTATCCATCGCTTGGAAGTCGTAACGGGCCCGCACATCGCCATGGCCGCCGGTCTGGCTGAGCGATCGACATGCGATGAACAGACGCGGGCCGACGGCCAGACCCTGCTCGATCGATTGCTTAAGCGACAGGCCGGCGCCGCCGGCATCGCGCACTGTGGTGAATCCGCGCCGCAGCATACCCCGCAGGATGGGCAATGCCTTGAGCGTGACGAACACATTAGGCAGTGTCACTTGTCCGGGCAAGTTGTATTGAATCGCGATGGTGTGGACGTGCAGGTCGATCAGGCCGGGCATCAAGGTCTTACCCCTGAGATCGATCGTGCGCGCGGCAGACGACTGGAGCGGACGGTCCGAGACTTCCTTGACCAGGCCGTCCTCCACAAGCACGCTGTGGCCCTCGAGCAATTCGGGATTCAACGGATCGAGCACGGATGCGTTGATGAACAAAAAGCTGGCCATGCGAATTCTTTGCCTCTAAATACTTAAGCACCTAAGATATGCGGATAAATGCTCGGGGTCAAGACACTTAAGCGTCCGCCAGCGGACTTGGGAGATCAATGAAGGCTCGACAGCAAAAGGCCGCCACACAGGCCGTCGACTACAAATGGGCGTTCTACAACGCGCCTGTCGGGCAGGCGATCGGCCGGCACCGCGTCGTGGTGGACTGTAACGCTGTGTTCGAGGCGATGTTCCTGGTGTGCCGCAAGGAGATCATCGGCCAGTCGTTCCAGGTTATCTACCCTACCGAGGTGGACTTCGCCAAGACCGGCCACCGGATCACGCCAGCGCTGAACAGCACCGGCCGCTATACCGACCACCGCGTCATGCGGCGCGCGAACGGCGACCTCTTTTGGGTTCAGGTGAGCGGCTACGTGCGCAACCGCGAGGATCCGTTCGAAGAAACGCTATGGGCCTTCACCGACCTCAGCCGCGGCGGCCAAGTCGAATCTCCCCATCACATCGCCATGACGCCGCGCGAACGAGACATCGCGGCGCTACTGATGGAACGACGATCGGGCAAGGAGATAGGGAAGGCGCTCGGGATCAGCCCGCGCACGGTAGACGTTTACAAGACTAGGTTGTTGAGGAAATATGGGGTGACATCGAGTGAGGAGTTGGTGAACAAACTACTTTAGGGCTACGCTTATGTGGGCGCCTTCCGGATTGCAAGAACTCGTGCGTGTGAAGATCCAGGAGAGCTGGCCCCATTCGTCTGAACAGATTCCGAATCTTTTTAAGTGGATCCTGCGGGGTCAGGCTGCCTCGGCCGAA
>NZ_JASJXB010000062.1:0-9080 GCF_035018885.1 Variovorax sp. LG9.2
TCGGGCATCATCGCAAAGCCGCGACATCCTTCTCATCCAGACTGTCGCGCGCCTCTCAGATGGATTGACGCGCCACAAGCGTGGTTTCGATGGCAAACGGCGGGCGACCGGTCTTGGCCCGCGGTGCATGCGGCTGGACGATCTGCACCAGTGCGTTCCACGGCACGACTCGATCCATCTCGCCGAGAAACTCGCGCTTGCGCGTCTTCTTCGTCGACAGGTTCAGGCCCAGGCCAAGCTGGTTGGGCAGTGTCACGCGTTTGGAAATCATGGCTTCAGATCATGCAAAGAGTGGGCCTGTTTTGCAGGTCTTCCTTAAGTCAACACGCGTGCGGACCGGCCAGAACTGGACGATGAAATCCTGGATTTGCTTGGCGAACATCCCGAGGCATGAAAGCGTTGGCTAAGAAGCAACGACGCTAAAGAGCCGGCATTCGCACTCTCGAGCGCGAATCAGCAACCGTCTCAAGGTGCAGATCCAGTTCACGGCCGCGTGAATCAAGGCAGGCATGCGTACCTTCACTCCCGGGCTTCAAGCGGTCGCTGCGCCCGGGTCGAGTTGACCGGCTCGGCGATTGCGCGCGTCGCTGCGCAGCAGATCAGCCGCTTGCTCGCGGAGCTGCAACTCGTGCCTGGAGCCGCGCCCCCCATCGATCTCGACGCATCGGGGAAACCATTAGTAGCGCGCCTTGCAAGCGGTTGACGTTCGCGACACACTTATTGAAACGTTATATTTAATGGACACCGAAAACAAAGATCCCCTTCCCAGCGTGACCCTGCGCGAAGTCGCCAATGCGGCGGGCGTGTCAATCGGTACCGCCTCCAAGGTGCTTGCCGGAAAAGCTGGCGTCTCGTTGCGACGCAGCGAGAACGTCCGTGCTGCGGCCAAAACCCTGGGCTACCGGCCGAACGGCATTGCGGCCGATTTGCGGCGCAACCGCTCGACGTCGATCGGGCTGGTGATTCCCGACCTGCTCAATTCTTTTTTCCTCGAGCTCGTGCACGCGCTTGAAAAGTTCGCTTCGACCAACGGCTACTTCCTGGTGCTGGCGCACGCCGACGAAGATCCGAAAATCGAAATGGACCGCATCCGCTTCGTCTTGTCGCGCCAGGTCGCCGGCATGATCCTGATCCCTTGCCAGGGCTACGACCATGCCCTCGAAGAGCTGCAGCAGTGCAACGTCCCGGTGGTCATGGCCGACCGCGTGAACGACAGCTTTCCGGTCAACACGGTCACCACCGACAGCCTTCATGCGGCACACATGGGCACGCAATACCTGCTGTCACTCGGCCACCGGCGCATTGCTTTCGCGGTGAACACGCTCGACCTCGTGAACAGCCGGGACCGGGCCGACGGCTACATCAAGGCGATGCAGGAGGCCGATCTGGCCGACCACATCCAGATCGTCATGTGCGGCATGAATGCAGCCCAGGCCCATCCGGTGATGCTCGACATGCTGCTGAAGCCCGAGCGGCCGACCGCCCTCTTCACCGCCGGCAATGTGCTGACGCTCGCAGCCCTGCGGGCCATTGGCGACGCCAACCTGCAATTGCCCTCCGACCTGTCTCTGCTGAGCTTCGACGACGCACCCTGGATGTCGGTGCTGAAGCCCCGCATCAGTTCCATTCGGCAACCCGTCGAAGCCATCGGTCACGCCATTTGGCAACTGATGCTCGCCGGACTTCGGGGCCATCAAACCCAGCCGTTCTCGCACTTGCGCTTCAAGGCGGAGCTGTTGCCACGCGAGACCACAGCAGCCCGCCCGGTCCGGAAGAAACGCACTTCTTGATCCCTGCACACAAGGAACACTATCTATGCCGAAATAAAAATTGAAACGTTTTATATTTATAGACAGATCTGACCAACAGACCGGAGACAACCCATGAAATATTCCAGAAGACTTCTTGTGAACGGTGCACTGGCCTTCGCGGCACTGGCGCTGGGCGTGTCGTCCAGCAACGCGCAGACACCGGGTAAAAAATACCGCTTCGGCTTTTCCCAGGTGACCACGCTCGAACCCTGGCGCGTCCAGTTCAACAAGGACATGCGGGCCGAGTCCGCCAAACATCCAGAGATCGAACTGATCATCGCGGACGCGGGCGACCGCACCGACAAACAGGTTGCCGACATGGACAACTTCATCACGCAGAAGATGGATGTGATCTTCATTTCCCCGAAAGAATCCGCCGGACTCACCGGCGTGGTCGAAAAGGCCACCAAAGCCGGCATCCCGGTGTTCGTGCTCGACCGCAACGTCGACGGCAAGGCCTTCACGCAGTACATCGGTGGCGACAACGTGGCCATCGGCCGCGCAGCGGGCAAGTACATCGTCGATGCCCTCGGCGGCCCGGGCAAAGCGCGCGGCAACCTGATCGAGATCTGGGGCAATCAGGGCGTTCAGGCTGCGCACGACCGGCACAACGGCGTCTTCGAATCGGTTGGCAAGGAAAAAGGCATCACGCTGCTCAACGAGCGGGTCGACATCGACTGGAAGCAGGACAAGGCCTATGAGTACATGAAAACCATGCTGCGCCGCTTCCCGAAAATCGACGTGGTCTATGCGCAGAACGATCCGATGGCGTACGGCGCCTACCTGGCCGCCAAGGATCTGGGCCGCGAAAAGCAGATCAAGTTCATCGGCGCCGACGCGCTGCCGCAAGAGGGTGCGACCTGGGTTCTCAACGGGGAGTTGGCGGCGACCTTTCTTTATCCGACGCCCGGCGCAGAGGGGATCCGGCAGGCACTCAAGATGCTGAAGGGCGAGAAGATTCCCCCCAACGTGATTCTCGACACCGAAGGCGTGTTCAAGGACAACGCCAAAGCCTTCATCGCCTCGCACTGATCCGCGCATGGCCGAAACCGAGCTGACAACCACCCGGGCCTGCCTGGTTCGCATGACCGGCATCAGTCTGTCGTTCGGTGGCACCCAGGCACTGGCCAGTGTCGACTTCGATCTGGAGCCCGGCGAGATCCACGCCATCGCCGGTGAAAACGGTGCCGGCAAGTCGACGCTGATGAAAATCCTGGCCGGTATTCATCAACCCGACCAGGGTGAACTGACCCTGGTCGGCGAGCCGAAGCAGCTCTTTGGGGTGGCCGCCGCGCAAGCCGCAGGCATTGCCACGATCCATCAGGAGTTGAATCTCATCGACTCGCTCAGCGCTGTCGAAAACGTCTTCCTAGGCAAGGAACTGCTGACGCGCTGGCGCCTGCCCGACCGCCCACGCATGCGGTCCCGGGCTACCGCCGTGCTGCGCTCGCTGGGCTTCCCCGCCGACCCGCAAGCACCGGTGGGTGGTCTGCGCATGGGCGAGAAACAACTGGTGGAGATTGCCAAGGCATTGATCGCCGACGCGACGGTGCTGATCATGGACGAGCCGACGTCGGCCTTGTCTGACACCGAGACCCAGGCGCTCTATGCGCTGTGCCGACGACTGCGCGCGCAAGGCATCGGGATCGTGCTGATCACGCACCGGCTGGACGAAATTTTTTTGTTGGCAGATCGCATCAGCGTATTGCGCGACGGCCGGAAGATCGGGACCTGGGCGACCTCGGAGATCGAATCCCCCTCAGCCCTGGTGTCACTGATGATCGGGAAGAAATTTTCGGCAATCGGCGACAAGGAGCCCGCGTTGCCCGGGCCGACCGTCGCGCCGGTACTGACGGTCGAGCATCTGGGCCTGGCCACGACGGCGCGCAGCGTGGTCGACGGTGTTTCCTTCACCGTCGGCGCGGGCGAAGTCGTCGGCCTGTCGGGCCTGCTGGGCGCGGGCAAGACCGAGATCCTGGAGGCGCTGTTCGGCATCTCGCCGCACCGCGTCGAAGGCCGCATTCATTACCGAGGACAGGACGTCCGATTCGGGCAGCCCTGTGAAGCCGTCGAGGCCGGTGTCGGCATGGTGACTGAGGATCGAAAGCGCGACGGTCTGTTGCTGGAGCAAGACCTCGAGGCCAACTTCCTGCTGCCCAACCTCGGGCAATTGCCGGGCTACCCGCTCTATCGCAGGGGCCTTGCACGCGTCCGAGCCATCGCCAATGCCACGACCTTCAACGTGCGCTATAAGTTCATCGAACAGCCCAGCGGCACGCTCAGCGGCGGCAACCAGCAGAAGCTCATCATCGGCAAATGGCTGCTGCGCCAGCCCTGTCTGCTGTTGCTTGACGAGCCGACCCGCGGTGTCGACACCGCGGCCAAAGCCGAGATCTATGCGCTCATCCGCGCCGCTACG
Source organism: Variovorax sp. LG9.2 (assembly GCF_035018885.1). NCBI lineage: Bacteria > Pseudomonadati > Pseudomonadota > Betaproteobacteria > Burkholderiales > Comamonadaceae > Variovorax > Variovorax sp. LG9.2. The sequence goes on from NZ_JASJXB010000062.1 coordinate 4,231, forward strand.
CACACCGGGCTCGCCGTGCTCATCGCCAGCGCAGAGATCGACGAACTCATGTTGCTGTGCGACCGCATCGTGGTGCTTTGCGCCGGCCGCGCCACGGGCACCTTGCAACGCTCCGATTTTTCAGCCAATGCACTGGTACGGCTTGCCGCCGGCCATGCCGGGACCTCTTGATGTTGATGCAATCCACCGTGATCAAAGGCCTGCTCGCCAGCGCCAAGTACTACCTGGGCCTGATCGTCCTGCTGGCGATCGGCGTGCTGGCGTCGCCGCATGACGCGGACGGGGGCAACATTTTCATGAGCGGCTCCAATCTGTCGGATGTGTTCCGGCAGGTGTCGAACATCGGGATCATCTCGATCGGCATGACACTGGTGATCATCGCAGGTGGCATCGACCTATCGGTCGGCTCGATCATGAGCCTGGGCAGTGTCCTGACGGCGATGCTGCTGACGCAAGCCGGCTGGACCGGCGCGTCGAGTTTCGGCCTCGCAGCGAGCGTGCCCGTGGCCGGCCTTCTGGTCTGGGTCGCAGTGCGTTTTTTCCGCTCGAAGACAGCGACGACTGCAACGCCGAATGAAGGCCGGGACGCTTCCGACCCGAAGCGCGTGCTGGCCGTCATCGCCGCCCCGGTCGCCGGGCTTGGCCTGGCCATCGCCATCGCCGTCGAGTTGCCCAGCAAGCTGCCGTTGGGGCTGGTGCTGCTGGTGGTGCCACTCGCCGGTTGCGCGATGGGGATGCTGAACGGATGGATCATCACGCGAGGCAGGATGCAACCGTTTATCGTGACGCTGGCCAGCATGGTCGCCATCACCGGTGCAACGCGCCTGATCTCAGGTCAGGACACGGCAGTGCATGCGATCTACAGCGGCACCAACGCCACCACGGACATCGAGGCGCTGCGCGCCCTGTTGTTCGGCATCGTGCCGGTACCCGCCCTGTTTTTTCTGGGCACCGCGTTGATCTTCGGCTTCGTGTTGAGCCGCACCGTCTTCGGCAAGTACCTCTACGCCATCGGCGGCAACGAAAAATGCGCACGCCTGTCGGGACTGCGGGTCGACCGCCACAAGATCGCGACCTATGCCATCTCGGGCCTGCTGTCGGCCCTGGTCGGTGTACTGTTCGCTGCGCAGTTTCGACAAGGCAAGTCAGATGCCGGACTGGGTTGGGAGCTCGATGCGATCGCCGCCGTTGTGATCGGCGGGACCACCTTGATGGGAGGCGCCGGCCGCATCTCGGGAACCATTGCGGGCGTGCTGATCTTCGGGTTTCTGGGCAATATCTTGCTGCTCAACAACATCGACAGCAACACGCAATTGCTGCTGAAGGGAATCATCATCATCGTTGCCGTTTTTCTCCAGCAAACTCCGTTGTCACGCTTGGGCCTGACACGCAAATCACTCTGAGGCCCGCATGCTTAAGAACATCGATCCACTCCTCACACCAGCGCTGCTGCGCGAATTGGCGGCCATGGGACATGGCGACTTCATCGCCGTTTGCGACGCCAACTTCCCGGCTTATTCGATTGCCGCCGGCAAACCGCTGATCCACCTGCCGGGCTGCGGGACGATTGCCGTGCTGCGCGCCATTCTCTCGGTGTTGCCGCTCGACACTTTCGATGGTAGCCCGGTGCACCGGATGGAACAGGTCGGTCGTCCCGAGGTGTTGGCCGACATCCAGCGCGAAGCCATCGACACGGTGTTCTCCCGGCTCGATCCGGTGCCGCAGGTGGCGGGCCTCGAGCGCTTCGCCTACTACGCGCAGGCCCGCGGCGCATGCGCCGTGGTCCTCACCGGAGACACCATGCCGTATGGCAATTTCCTGCTGCGCAAGGGGGTCCTGTGAGCGCGCCGGTAACAGCCGCGTTGCCACGGCGTCCGCTCGGCCGCACCGGCCTCGACGTGACGGTGCTGGGCTTTGGCGCGGCGCCCCTCGGCAACCTGTTCAGCCATCTCGACGAAGCCACCAGCGTCGCGGCCGTGGTCGCCGCTTTCGACAGCGGCATCAACCTGCTCGACATGGCGCCGCACTATGGCAACGGCCTGGCCGAACTGCGCGCCGGTGCAGCGCTCCGGCAGGTGCTGCAGCATCGGTCGCGCGACCGCATCGTGGTGTCGACCAAGGTTGGACGCTGGTTCGATCCGATGCCGACCCGCCGTGCAACCGCCCCGGCTCACGACGACGGCAATGCCGAAGTCGCGAGCCCGGGCTTCGTCGGCGCATTGCCGCATCGGGTCATGCTCGACTACTCCTATGACGGCACCCTGCGCTCGATCGAGCAGTCGCTGCTGCGCACCGGGCTCGACCGTCTCGACATCGTGTTGATTCACGACGTTGATGTCTGGACGCACGGCCCCGACGCGATCGAAGCCCGTTTCTCGGAAGCCATGAACGGGGCCTACCGCGCGCTCAGCCGATTGCGCGATGAAGGCGTGGTGCGCGCCATCGGCGTCGGCCTCAACGAAAGCGAAATGTGCGAGCGCTTCGCCCATGCCGGCGACTTCGACACCATGCTGCTGGCCGGACGCTACTCGCTGCTGGAGCAGCCGGCACTGGCCTCGTTCCTGCCGCTGGCGCAGCAAAAAAACATCGCTGTCATGCTCGGCGGAGTTTTCAATTCCGGCATCCTGGCCACTGGTGCAGTAGCCGGCGCGCGCTACAACTACCAGCCAGCACCGGCCGCCGTGATGGCGCGGGTGGCCGCCATTGACGCGGTGTGCAACACGAACGGCGTGCGCCTGGTCGATGCGGCACTGCAATTCGCGCTGGGACATCCGGCCGTCACCACGCTGGTGCTGGGCGCCGTGACGCCGGACGAAGTGCGCCGCAACATCGCCTCGCTGGCAGCGCTGATACCCGCGCAGTTGTGGCACGACCTGCGCACCGCGGGCTTGTTGCCCGATGCTGCGCCGACGCCGCCGGCGCTCGTATGAAGCTGGACGCGCACCAGCACTTCTGGCGCGTGGCGCAGGCCGCCGACTACCCCTGGATGTCGCCGGACCAGTCGGCGCTCTATCGCGACTTCTCGCCGGAGGAACTACGGCCCATGCTGGCGCGGCACGGCATCGACGGCACCGTGCTCGTGCAGGCGTCACCGACGCTGGCAGAAACGCAGGTGCTGCTGCGCATAGCCGAAGCGACACCGTTCGTCAAAGGCGTCGTCGGCTGGTGTGAGTTCGACGATGTCGCGGCGCCCGCGACCATCGCGACCCTGGCCGGTTCGCCGTGGCTCATCGGTCTGCGACCGATGGTTCAGGACATCGCCGACGACGGCTGGCTGCTGCGCGAGCCATTGCGGCCGGCGTTCGAGGCCATGGTGGAACATGACCTGGTGTTCGACGCGCTGGTGTTGCCACGCCACCTGACGCGGCTGGCCGAACTGACACGGCGGCATCCAGCGCTTCGCGTGGTGGTCGACCATGGTGCCAAGCCCGCGCTCCGTTCCGGCCTGCTGGACGAATGGCGGCGCGACATCGCCGCCGTCGCAAAATTCGAGGGCACCGCCTGCAAGCTGTCGGGCCTGGTCACGGAGTGCGGTGACGACCGTTCCCTCGAGCGGCTGCGCCCGGTGGTGGAGCATCTGCTGGACTGCTTCGGCGCCGGACGGCTGGTGTGGGGCAGCGACTGGCCGGTGGTGAACCTTGCGGGCGGCTACGACGAATGGATGGCCAGCGCGCAAGCGTTGCTGGCGCACCTGGCCGGCACGGCGCGCGACGCGATCTTCGGCGGCAACGCCCAGCGCATCTATCTCGACGGAGCGTCGGAATGACAGACCTTGCCATGCACGACAATTTTTCCGGCCTGGCGCTGCATCCCGCGTTGCGCTGGCAGTCCGAACCGGCGCACTGGCGCATCGGCACCGGAGGCGGCGGCCTGTCGATCGAACCGGACGCCGGTACCGATTTCTGGCAACGCACCCACTACGGCTTCGAAGTCGACAACGGGCACTTCCTGTACCTGAACGCGACCGGCGACTTCACGCTGACCACGCAGGTGCATTTTTCGCCGCGCCACCAATACGACCAGGCCGGGTTGATGGTGCGACTGTCGCCGTCCTGCTGGCTCAAAACGTCGGTCGAGTTCGAGCCGGACGGACCGAGCCGGCTTGGCGCCGTCGTCACCAACGGGCAGTATTCCGACTGGTCGACCCAGCCCGTGGGAGACGAGGTGACCGCGCTCTGGTTTCGCATCCGCACCGAGCGCTCGGACTGCATCGTGGAATCGTCGACAGACGGAGTCGCGTGGTCGCAACTTCGAATCGCACATCTGAGTGAACGCGCAGCGGCGCCGTTCGTGCAGTGCGGGCTCTACGCCTGCAGCCCGAAAGCGGCCGGCTTCAAGGCCAACTTCGCTTTTCTCGATTTTGAACCGGAAGGCGTTTGATGCGTTGAAAGAGACTGAGTCGCCCGCATCGCGTGCACAGGGAAGTGGAGCTCTGTCGCAACAGAGCTGGCCCCGGAAATCTGTACAACCCCGTAAGTGTGGAAACTGCTCCCGAAAGTGAGGAGCTTGCCTGTGAAGATTGGAGTTATGCGCAGCAACCTGGCCGCGCCCTTGCACCTTGGCCTGGGCCACTCCAAAGCGAACCAGCTGGGCCAGGACCTGCCGGAGAACTACAAGCCGCTGGTGGGCTCGGCTGCCGAGGCGATGCGCGACTGGCTCGGCGCCCTGCGCGCGGCCAGGATCACCAGCGGGCCGATCTTCCGGCGCGTGCTGGCGGGCGACCGCATGGGCACACCACTGGGTGCCGAGGGGGTGCGTTTCATCGTGAAGGCGCGCTGCGCGGCCGCGGGACTGGACGGCCGCTTCTCGGCGCACTCCTTGCGCTCGGGCTTCGTGACGGAGGCGGGTCT
>NZ_JASJXB010000063.1:0-8819 GCF_035018885.1 Variovorax sp. LG9.2
GTGCAGTGCCTTCAGATCGATCGCAGGTTCCGCTGTCGCCTGCTCGCCGCCGAACACGTCGGCCGCTCGGCTGAGCAACTGGTTCTCCCCCAAGAAAGCCGCTGAGTGCGTGCGGCGGGTCTTCTGCTCATCTTTGCTCCAATCTTCACAGGCGAGATCCTCGCCTTCAGGAGCAGTTTCCACACTTATCGAGCTGTTCAGATTTCCGGGGCTAGTTCTTCGCGCGCTTGTCCCACGCATTGGTGCAACGACTAAGCCTACATTGCCGCGAGGTCTTATCTGACGAACGGCCGAGCAGGTCGCCAGACGTCCTGAGCGGGCCCCAGATAGAGATGAGGAAGAAAAAACGAATAGGCGTAAATCCAGCGTTTTGACCGCGAAGAATCATCCGCTAACAGCATCTTTGGCTTGACCAGCCATCTTAGGGACCCGAGCAGCCTGAACATGAACACTACCTCGCCACAAAATCCCGAAAACTCAAGCAGTGACCCGCTCCCCTGGGGCCATGGCCCCTACAGCACCAAGCGTTTTGGAACAAGCCTAACCAACTGCGACAGCGAACCGGTGCAGTCGCCTGGGTGCATACAATCGCACGGAGCGCTCATCACGTGCAGACTTGCAGATCTGTGCATTCTTCAGGTGAGCGAAAACTCCGCGCAATTTCTCGGCCTGGCCCCTGGAGAACTGCTCAGCCAGCCATTGACAACATTGTTAGCGCCAGGACATCTGCAGACCCTGCAGCGCATGTTGATCGACGAAGGCCTGGAGGCAAACCCCCTGTACGCCTTCTCGGTGGCGGCAAGCAGCAACGCTTCAGCGCTTGATGTTTGTGTACACACCATGGCCGACGTCTTGTATCTGGAGTTTGAAGCCACCGGACGTAGCGAAAGCCCTGCAATCCACCCCCAAGGCGATTTCTTCACCCTGGTCAGGGCAGCGGTTCGCCGTATGCAACGCAGCACCGGCCTGCTGCCTTTTTGCCAGCAGATCGCTACTGAAGTGCGCGCCATAACCGGGCTGGACCGGGTAATGGTGTACCGGTTTCATGCCGACAACCACGGCGAGGTCGTTGCGGAAAGCATGCAAGACGGCCTGGACCCATGGCTTGGCCTGCATTACCCAGAAGCCGACATTCCCCAGCCGGCGCGTGATATCTACAAACGCATCTGGATCAGGCCGGTGCCCCATGCGGCCGGCCCTGTGGTCGAGATGGTGCCGCTTGCCAACCCTGATACCGGCCAGCCGCTGACCATGACACATTGTGCGCTGCGGGGCGCATCGATCATGTACACCGAATACCTCGCCAACTTAGGTGTTGGCGCGTCGCTGACCATGCCGATCTTGATTGAGGGCGTTCTGTGGGGCCTGATTGCCTGCCACCACAAAACGTCGACTGTTTTTCCGCACCAGTTGCGCGCCGCCTGCGAGGTACTGGCCCAGGTTGCCTCCCTGCAACTCAAGTCTACCGACCACATTGAGCAGCTGGCCTATCAGTTGAAGGTTGAGACTGTTCACCAGCAGCTGGTTTCCAAGGCCGCAAAAGAAGGCGATTTGCTGGCCTTGTCCGACCGCCAGCCCTCGCTGCTCGATGCAATGGACGCCGAGGGTGCGGCGCTGTACCACATGGACCGCTGGTGGCTCGCTGGCAAGACGCCCGACGAAGCGCAGCTCAGTGCGCTGGCAGAGTGGGTAAACCTCAGACCCGAGATGGGCTCGCACACACGCCCGGTGTTTGAAACCGACCGCCTGCCTTCGCTGTACCCGGACGGCGCGGCCATTGCGCCGGTTGCCAGCGGCTTGATCGCCGTGCAGGTTTCCCGAGTCCGTCAGGACCTCATCATGTGGTTCAGGCCAGAGATCAGGCAAACCGTCAAATGGGCTGGCAACCCTAACGACAAGCCACTAGTACCAGGCCCGCACGGAATGCGTCTGACGCCGCGCCGCTCGTTCGAACTGTTCATAGAGTCCATACACGAGCGGTCGCTGCCCTGGAGCAGCATGGAAGTTGATTCGGCCCTGCGCTTGCGCCTGCTGGTGATGGACCTTGCGGTGTCAGCCAATCTGGGCTTGGAAGCTCTCAACATTGACCTCACCAGCAGCAACGAGGAGCTAGACTCGTTTGCCTACGTGGCATCGCATGATCTGAAGGAGCCCCTAAGAGGCATCCACCGCTATGCGCACCAGATGCTAGAGAGCACGCAGCCCATCTCCAGTGACAACCGCAATCGCATGGACGCCCTGATGCGCCTGGTGCTTCGCATGGACAGCCTGCTCGACTCGCTGATGCATTTTTCCCGCGTGGGCAGAACCAACCTGGAGTTTGAGCAGGTGGATCTCAACAAGGTCGTGGCCGACGCCCTTGAAATGGTGGGCGTGCGCGCCAACGACCACCTCTGCACCGTCGGTTTTACGCGGCCACTGCCCACTGCACTGTGCGACATGGTGCGGGTGCGCGAGATATTCACCAACCTGATCAGCAACGCCCTCAAATACAACCGTAACGCCAAGCCGCATATTGAAATCGGCTTCATACGCCCGGATGAGTCGGGTCGACTGGCCAAAATGCCGCCAGAAGCGCACGCAGAGACGGTTTACTTCTTGCGAGACGACGGTATCGGCATCGAAGAACGCCATTTCGAGCAGATTTTTCGTATGTTTAAGCGGCTTCACGGACAGCAAGACTTTGGCGGCGGCGTGGGCGCAGGCCTGACAGTGGTGAAAAAAGTGGTCAAGCGGCACGGAGGCACGGTATGGCTGGAATCCACACTCGGGGAAGGCAGCACTTTTTACTTCACGCTTCCGTGCGCCACACCCAGTAACCGGGCCGACCCACTTCGATCAACCGGCAATGATCTCCCTGCGGCAGTTTGGCCCAACCTATCATGAGCCGCACCCAGCCTGTGATCGTGATGGAAGACAACGACGGGGACTTCGAAACAGCGGTTGAGGCGATCGAGCGAGCAGGCGTTTACAACCAGATCCTCCGCGCTGTTTCGGGCAGCGACTGCCTGCGCCTGCTGCGCGAAATATGCGCTAGCCACGGTGCATTGCCAGCGTTCGTACTGATGGACCTGAACACACCCAGCACCGATGGCCGCGACGCCCTGAGCGAGATGCATATGGACGACGAGCTTCATGCCGTTCCAGTCGTTGTGCTGAGCACATCATCCAATCCAAAGGACGTCGATTATTGCTATCGCAAGGGGGCACGCGCGTATCACATCAAGCCGGTCAACCACGCTGCGCACCGAGCCATGTTGCAGACGATTTTTAGTTACTGGATGACCAGTACCGTACTGCCTAGCGAGAGAAACCTGAGAACGCCATGAGCAACGTTCGTCGAATGCTACTTGTTGACGACAGTCCAGATGATTTGGCACATTTACGGCAGATGCTGTTGTGCGGGTCTGCCCGCCACTATGAATTCACCGAAGTCGGGATGGGCGACGCAGCTCTTCGGCAGGTAGCGCAGCAGCAAGAAAAGTTGTCCTGTGCCACTTGCGAGTGCAGCGGCCACGCCGGGTCCGCAAGGTCGGCGCATGTTTGTGCGGCGCCCTACGCCCGCCCGTTTGACTGCATCCTTCTCGACTTCAACCTGCCGGACATGAACGCGCTGGAAGTGCTGGCCATTTTGTGTGGCGGGACGGATTTGCCGCCCTGCCCGGTAATTGTCATCACTGGCTGGAACGGAATCGAGAGCTTTGACGGATACAAGCTCATTCAGGCTGGCGCGCAAGACTTCATTAGCAAAAGCTGGACCACATCAGAAAGCCTGACCAGGGCTGTTGAAAACTCGATGGAACGTTTCGAGCTTCAAACCCAGCGCCAGGCAACAGAGGCAAAACTGGGTGACTCGGAAGAACGCTACCGAACTCTGTTTAACTCCATGTCGGACTGCCTGTGCTTGCTCGAAAACGTTCAAGTCGCGGCTGGCGAACCGCTAGATTTTCGCTACATCGCGCTCAATCCCGCCTTCTCCGCCCAGTCTTTGATGCTCGGCGTGCTGGGGCAAACCATTAGCCAAACCAAGCCTGACGAGCCCGCCGAGTGGCTCGCCTACTATGAGCAGGTACGCACCACCGGCACACCCTTCAGGCAGGAGCGCTACCTGAGCGCTCAAGACCGGGTGCTGGATGTTCATGTTTTTTGCATGGGCGTAGCAAACAGCCGGAAAATTGCGGTCTCGTTCAGGGACATTACCGAGCGCAAGCACGCCGAGCGCCAGCTGGCAGAGCAAACCCAGGCCCTTGCCGAGCTGGACCGCCGCAAGGACGAGTTTCTCGCGATGCTGAGCCACGAGCTGCGTAACCCTCTGGCATCGCTGTGCAACGCGGTGCAGCTGTTGCGGCGCAGGAGTGACCAAGACCCGGTGCAGCAGCAGGCGCACGCCATCATTGAGCGTCAGGCAGGCCAGCTCAACCACTTGATTGACGAGCTGCTGGAGATCTCTCGCTTCACGACCGGCCGCGTCCACCTTAGGCGGGAGCAGGTGGCGCTGGGCAGCATCGTTGCCCGTGCACTGCAAACGACGCAGCCGCTGATTTCCCATTGTAGGCACGCGCTGGCAGTCACCGTACCCAGCCAGCCGATCTGGCTGTATGCCGATGCCGTGCGTCTGGAGCAAGTTGTGGTCAACCTCCTCACGAATGCCGCCAAGTACACAGACCAGGGCGGCCAAATTAGCCTTGATGTGCAGCAAGTAGGTGACTTTGCTGTCCTCCGCATCGCCGACAACGGGATTGGCATTGCTCCCGAGCTGCTGCCCCGCATTTTTGAACTCTTTATACAGGCCGAACGCTCGCTGGACCGTTCACAGGGCGGCCTGGGCATTGGCCTGTGCCTGGTGCAGCGGCTGGTCGATCTGCACGGCGGCAGCGTCAGCGCCCGCAGCACCGTTGGGCAGGGCAGCGAGTTTGTGGTGCGCCTGCCGGCCATGCAGACGGCGTCCCCGCCAAAGTCCACGATGGCGGACACGACGCCGTCCACAGCTGACCCGGCAGCGCACAGCTCCAAAGCCCTACGCATATTGGTGGTCGATGACAACATCGATGGCGCCCAAAGCATGATGGCTCTTCTGCAAATGTCTGATCACGAGGTTGAACTGGCCTTCGACGGGCCGTCCGCGCTGGTAGCGGCCCGCGCCTGGCGACCCGACGTGGTGATACTCGACATTGGCTTGCCCGGACTCAACGGCTATGAAGTCGCCAAGCGCCTGCGTAAGGACGCCGAATTCGGCCAGGCCATACTGATCGCGGTGACCGGCTACGGACACGAAAGCGACCGGCAGAACTCCCGCGACGCCGGGTTCGACCACCACCTGACCAAGCCCACCGACTATGCAGAGCTTGAAAAATTGATCAAATTGGCCGCTAGTCGAGAGCGAGGTTAAGCCTCCGGTGCTGCACGATTGAATCGGCCCTAACGCGGGGAAATATGGCTATCAGCGGCAGTCTGGATGCCACGCCCAAGGCTACGGGTACGGGCAATGCCGATGCCGATGCCGATGCCGATGCCGATGCCGATGCCGTCAATAATGCTGGTAGCACTGTCGGCGCCGGTTGAACTTTGACCCACCGGGGGTGCGGCGGATTTCTTGGACTACCTTTGGAGGTAGTTCATGTATTCATACGAAGATCGCGTACGGGTCGTCGAGCTCTACGTCAAGCTGGGCAAGCGCACCGGCGCGACGATCCACCAGTTGGGCTACCCGACGAAGAACTCATTGAAAAGCTGGTATGAGGAGTACGAGGGGCGTCTCGGCCTGTCGTCTGGCTACGTGCGCTCAAACCCGAAGTATTCCAAAAATCAGAAGCAGAAGGCTGTCGAGCACTACGCCGAGCACGGGCGCTGCATCGCTTCCACAATCAAGGCGTTGGGCTATCCGGGCCGAGATTCGCTGCGTGCCTGGATTGGTGAGTTCCAACCCGACTCCCGGCAGCACGTTGTCGGCAGAGCCGTCAGTGCGCCTCGGCTACGACCCATCGCAAAGGCAGACCTGAATGGCGCAGATCGAAGAACTCGAAATGGGCGCGCACCGCGCGCAACTCACCGCCAACCTGCAAGGCCTGGTCGAGAAGTACCGGTCGATCTTTGAACGGGACGTACCCGAGGTCGATGAAACCCTGTCGAGGCAACTGATTCCCAGGGCACTGCGTCAGGCGCTTGATGACATCGATGCCGGTTCGGAGTAAGCGTCCAGTTAACCCACCTTGAGTTCGGTCGTTGAGACATAGACCGTGGTGTCCATCTAAAGTTGGCTGGACATCATCAATGGACGTCAATCCGAAGCAACGGCGCCGTCACAGCGCAGAGTTCAAGGCGCAGGTCCTTGCTGCCTGCAGAGAGCCAAGGGCATCAGTTGCGGCAGTTGCACTGTCCTACAAGTTGAACGACAACCTGGTGCACCAATGGCGTCGCGGACGCGGGGCGAGTCCGGTCTCAACGTTAACGTCAACGTCAACGTCAACGACGGTTGCCGAGTCGGCGCCCCAGTTCATCGCACTGTCCTTGCCCCCGCCGGCACTGCCACCTTCAGCACCGCCCTCGGCGCCGGCGCCAGCAGTTGCTTGTGTCGCTGTCGCTGCCGAGGCCATCCACCTCGAGTTCAAACGCGGCGTGCTCGGTGTGAGCGTGACCTGGCCGGTCTCGGCAGCAGCGGACTGCGCAGCGTGGCTGCGCGAGGTGTTGCGATGATCCGCATCGATGCGCTGTGGCTGTGCACGAAGCCCGTGGACATGCGCGCTGGCGCCGAGCGCCTGCTCGCGCATGTGGTCCATGCTCTGGGCAGCGCGAACGCGCATCACGGCTACCTGTTTGCCAATGCACGGGCCACACGCATCAAGATGATCGTGCACGACGGCTTCGGGGTCTGGTGCGCTGCAAGACGGTTGAACGTCGGTCACTTCGTGTGGCTACGCGAGATTGATGTGGTCAGGCCGATCGCACTGACGCAAGCGCAGTTCGATGCGCTCGTGGTCGGGCTGCCCTGGCAGCGCCTGCCCGAGATGAGCACGATCACCCGGCTCTGACGCTGAGCCCGCGGCGGGTGCTTTGACAGCGCATCCCCCAGTGGCGATAGGCCGCTGGAATCGGCATGATTGATACATGCAAGCGTTGCACGATCTGAAGGACGAAGACCTGCAAGGTCTGGCGCCCGAGGCCATCGCCGCACTCGCGCAGCAGATGCTTCAACGCCTGCGCCAGCAGGACAACGAGATCAGGTTCAAGGACGCCAAGATCGAGAAGATCACGTTCCAGCTCGCACGGCTGAAGGCATGGAAGTTCGGCGCCAAGACCGAGGCGATGAGCGCCGAGCAGCGCCGTCGCTTCGAGGAGACGCTGGCCGAGGATGAAGCCAGTTTGCAGGCGCAACTGGAGCAAGCCAGGGGCGAAGCACCGACGCCGTCCAAGGACGACGCGAACACCAAGCGCAAGCCACGTCGTCGACTACTGCCTGATCATCTTCGCCGGGTTGAACACCATCATGAACCGAAGAACACGAGCTGCCCGAGCCCGATGTGCGGCAAGCCGATGGTGCGTGTGGGCGAGGACATCAGCGAGAAGCTGGACATCGTGCCGGCAGAGTTCTTCGTGCACCGCCACATCTACGGCAAGTGGGCATGCCGCTGCTGCGAGTGCCTGGTGCAAGAGGCCGTTGCGCCGCAGATCATCGACGGCGGCATGCCGGCGGCCGGCTTGATCGCGCACACGATGGTCAGCCACTTCGTGGACCATCTGCCGTACTACCGGATGGAGTCCATCAACGCACGCTCGAACGTGCACACGCCGCGCTCCACGCTGGCGAGTTGGTCCGGGCAAGGCGGCGCAGCCCTCATACCGCTGTACGACGCGCACAAACGCTTCGTGCTGTCGGCGCAGGTGCTGCATGCCGACGAGACGCCGGTGGCCATGCTCGATCCGGGGCGGGGCAAGACCAAACGGGCCTATATCTGGGCCTACGCACGCGGCGCCTTCGATCCGGTGCGCGGTGTGATCTATGACTTCTGCGTCGGGCGGGGTGCGCAGTACCCCGTGGCCTTCCTCGGCCCGAATGATGACGGGCACGGCGCAACGGCGTGGCGCCGCACATTGGTGCGCGATGAATACGCCGTCTATGACAAGGTGATGGCCGCCCAGTCCGGACGCATTCCTGCCGGATGTCTTGCGCACGCCAGACGCAAGTTCGACGAGCTGCTGCGCGACGGGGGCAGGAGCGCGGTCGCCGATGAGGCGTTGCGACGCATCGCGCAGATCTACCGGCTCGAGCGTGAGCTGGCCGCCTTGACGACCGAAGAGCGACTGGCCAGAAGGCAAACGGACGCCCGGCCGCTGTGGGAAAAGCTGCATGCCTGGCTGCGTCTTGAGCGAAGCCGTGTGCCTGACGGCAGTTCGACGGCCAAGGCGCTGAACTACAGCCTGAACGCCTGGACAGCGCTCACGCAGAACCTGCTGGATGGCGACGTCAACGTGGACAACAACCATTGCGAGAACTAGATCCGTCCGTGGGCTCTCGGAAGGCGAGCCTGGTTGTTCGCCGGCAGCGAACTGGCGGGTCAACGGGCTGCGGTCGTGGTGAGCCTGGTGCAGTCGGCCAAGTTGCATGGCCACGATCCGTGGGCCTACCTGAAGGACGTGCTCACGCGACTGCCGACACATCTGAACAGCCGCACAGACGAGTTGCTTCCGCACCTCTGGCAGCCCGCAAACTGATCAACACATCGCTTAACGGGCTTCGCTAATTGCCTGTTGGCGCCGACCGAGAATTGACCCACTTATGAGGGTTGTGCCGATCTCAAAGTGACCCGGGTGTTCAGCCTACC
>NZ_JASJXB010000064.1:0-7846 GCF_035018885.1 Variovorax sp. LG9.2
GCAGCTACAACGCCGGCACCCATTCCCGGGTTAAGTTGAGATCGGCAGGGTGGGTCAAGTTGAGATCGGCGCCGACACTAATTGCCGTCAAGGTGGGACGGCTGGCCGCTTACGGTTCGGATGCCGGCGTGCAGGGATGAGCGCGCATTCGCTGATCGCGACGGCGCGGGCCATGGTCGCTGGAGACAAGGGCCTGTTGGCGATGGACGAGAGCAACGGCACCTGCAACCAACGCTTCGCAAACGTTGGCATTCCACAAACGGTCGAGATGCGACGCGTCTACCGCGAGTTGCTGCTGACCGCGCCGGGACTGGGCGCCTGCATCAGCGGCGTGATCCTGTACGACGAGACCATCCGGCAGCGGGCGGCCGATGGCACGCCGCTCGTTCAGGTCGCACTGGACGCCGAGCTGCTTGTCGGCATCAAGGTAGACACCGGCGCCAAGGCGTTCGCTGCGCATCCGGGGGAGAAGGTGACCGAGGGGCTGGACGGTTTGCGCGAGCGCCTCCAGGCCTACTTCACGATGGGCGCCCGATTTGCGAAGTGGCGGGCCGTGATCGCCGTCAACAACACGCACCTGCCCACCGCGGCCTGCATCGAAAGCAACGCCCATGCATTGGCCCGTTACGCAGCCTTGTGCCAGCAGGCGGGCCTCGTGCCGATCATCGAGCCCGAAGTCCTGATGTCGGGAACCCACACATCGGATCGTTGCCAGGACGTCACCGAGGCCGTCCTGCGCAGCGTCTTCAGACAACTCACGCTGCAAGGCGCTGTGCTGGAAGCAATGATCCTGAAGCCCAACATGGTGATCGCCGGTCTGGCCTGCACAACGCAGAACACGGCGGCCGAGGTGGTCGATTCGACGGTGCAGTGTCTGCTGCGCACGGTTCGGGCGGCCAGTCTGGTGCATTGGCCAGCAGCAGGCTAAACGCCATGCACGACGGCCATGGCAGACCAGTGCCGGGCACTTCATCCAGCGCTGCGTTCATCGATCGGGCCCTCCCCTGGCGGCTGTCGTTCTCATTCGCGCGGGCGATCCAGCACTCCGCCCTGGAGATCTGGGCCGGTAAGGAGGCGAACCGGGTCGCAGCGCAACTCGCGCTGGTGCATCGCGCCCAGTGCAACTGCGCAGCCTTGAAGGGCGAGTACAGCGCAGCGATGGAAGGTTCATGACCGCGCCGCTTCAGATCTACTTCATTCGCCATGGCGAAACCGCGTGGTCGCCTTCGGGCCAACACACCGGGCGTACCGAATCGCCGCTGACATCGCATGGCCAGGAATTGGCGCGGCACTCGGCAACGACGCTGAAGGGCATCGTCTTTTCGCTGGTGTTGACCAGCCCACGGCTTCGCGCCGGGGCCACCTGCGAACTGGCAGGTTTGGGTGGGAGTGCGCAGACGGAGCCGAACCTGGCCGAATGGGACTACGGCGACTACGAAGGGCTGCGCACCGCCGAGATTCGCCAGTTGCATCCGGACGGGATGTCTGGGAAGCCGGGTGCCCGGGCGGAGAGAGTCCTTCCGACGCCAGTGGCCGCGCAGACCAACTCATCACCCGGCTGCGCGACCTCACCGGCAAGGTCGCGCTCTTCTCACACGGCCAGTTCGGACGCGCGCTTGCCGCCCGATGGGTCGGCCTGCCGGTGACCGAGGAACAGCTTTTCGCGATTGATCCGGCGTCGATCGGCATCTTTGGCTTCGAGACCGACCACCCCGAACGACGCGTCATCTCCCTGTGGAACCCCAGGGCCGACGGCCGACTGACGCCACCCTAAATGCCCGTCGGATAGGTCTGAGGCGCCTCGCGGTTGCTCCACGCCACGCCCGCTTCCAGCGGCTCCAGGCTGCTCGTTTCGTCGATGTGCACGATTGCATCGAACTGCTGATCCAGGAGCGTGTGGAAGTAATGGCTCTGACGCTCAGTCTCCGGGCGGTAGATCACGCCGATGGCGCGTTGAAGTCGCCGCGACGCCACCAATGAGCGCAGCGCTTCGTCACCGCGCAGGGGCAACAGAAACTCTGGCACGCCGGTGCGGTGAAACACGTCTTCCCAGCTGTGGGCCAAGCCAGCGCGCACGCGCTTGCGCTGCGCGGGCTCGTCCCAGTTGGATGCAGCGGTGACCCAACCGTGGTGAGTGCTGAAGCCCACCAGGACCGCGTCACTCGCGTAGCGGTCGCGTACCAGTTGCCCGACATTAAATTCGCCGCGTTCGGCCATCTCCGTGGCGGAGGCATCGCCAAGATGAGAGTTGTGCGCCCAAAGCGCGATTCGCGGCGGTGTGCCGGTTGCGGCCAAGTGGGCTTCCAGCGCGACCAAGGTCTCGACCATGTGGCTGTCTCGCAGGTTCCAGGAGGACACACGGGCCTTGAACATGGTTCGGTAGTACTCTTCCGCGTTGCGAACAAGGCGCGCGTTCTGCTGCGCATGGAAGGCTTCATCCCGGTCCGGACCCGGCGGCAACGGCGCCGCGATAGCTCGAAGGGCCATATCGCGCAGGACTTGCACGACCTCGTCCTCACAACTTTCCTGGAGGCCGAAGCTAGCGGCGTATCCGTAGGCCTGAGCGTCTTCTGCGGCATGGTCGAAGCAGCCGTAGCGAGCCTTGGCACGTTGCGCCGCTTCAGGGTCGACTTTGGCGAGGTAGGTGAGCACCACCTGCATGGAGTTGAACAGACTGTAGAGGTCGAGCCCGTAGAAGCCAACCTGGTTGCCGGGGCTGAGGGTGGCGTTGTGGTCGCGCAGCCATTCGACAAACTCCCGCACGACCGTGTTGCGCCACATCCATGCTGGAAAGCGCCGGAAGCCTGACAGGGCTGTGGCGGCGTCAAAATCGTCCGACAGACCGCGCACGTAGCGATTGACTCGCCACGCGTCGGGCCAGTCGGCCTCCACGGCGACAGCGGTGAAGCGCTTCTCAACGATCAGCCGCTTGGTGATCTCTGCTCGTTCGCGGTAGAACTCATGGGTGCCGTGGGACGCTTCGCCCAGCAGGGCAAAGCGTGCGCCGCCGATCAACGCCAACAGGCGGTCGTACCGACGAGCATCCACGCTCAACGGTTGCATGTGCGCGCGCAGGCCTTCCAGCAAACCGGCGTCTCCGAGGTGGTTCTTGGTATCCTGCAGATTCATGGCGCAGACTTCTCGCCGATGCACGAGTGCATGGCGTGCCAAGAGATGGCAAAGGCCTTGACTCCGTCGCGCTGTGGTTGCTGCGCAAGTGCATCGTCGTCCACACCCTCGCGCCTCAACTCCTGGAGCACCGCTTCGGCATAGCCCCCATCAGCGAGCATGGCCGCGCCGACTGCACCATGGTCCGCAAAGGCCAGCAGTGTCTTTTCCGAAAGCGCGTTGATGCTGTCGGGTGAGATCAACGCTTCGACATAGAGCGTATCGGACGCCGCCGGGTCCTGGGTGCAGGTGCCGGTCCAGAGCAGGCGCTGCGGCCTGGCGCCTGCCTCGGCGAGTCGCTGCCAGCGGTCGGATGCAAGCAACTCGCAGTGCGCGCGATACGTCAACATCGCCACGGCGATGCCCAGACGGTTGTGAAAAGGCGGTGAAATCTCCTCCCTCACGGACACGTCCCATGGGCTGACGTTCATCGATGCGACCGACGTGACCTTGAGATGCAGGCCCGCAGCCAGGCGCCGTTCGATGCCGCGCATGTAGGCGCCTGCCGCGGCCAGGTAATGCTCACAAGAGAAAAGCAAGCTGACGTTGACCGGCACGCCATCGAAGATGAGTTCCTCTACCGCGCGGAGGCCCTCGGGCGTGCCCGGTATCTGGATGAACAGGTTCGGCAATGCGGCCCGTTCATGAAGTTTCGATGCGGCTCGAATGGTGTGCGCGGTGTTGTCTGCCAGCAGGGGCGACACACTCAGCGACACCCAGCCATCGACGCCTTCGCTCGCATCGAAGGCCGGTCGCAGCAGGCCAGCTGCTTGCGTGAGGTCTTCCAGCGCCAGCTCGAAGAACAACTCTTCGCCCGCCAGGCCGGCGGCATGCAGCACGCGAATGCTGTCGTCGTAGGCATGTGTGCCCGAACCCTGCTCGAAGATCGACTGGCTGCAGGTCAGCCCCGTGACGGAGAACTCGGCGACGTAGCGCTCCAGGGAACCGCTCTGCAACAGGGGTCGGCTGATGCTGTCCAACCAGAGTCGCTGCCCCAGGCTTTGCAGTTGACGAATGTGTTCGTTCATGGCTTTCGTCGATACCTCATGCTGCGCGAGGCGCTGTCTTTTCGCCGAGATGGCGCGGTCTGCACGTCGAGCTTCCGGCAGCCGTCGGGCGTTCGTCTGTGCGCTGCCGCACTTCACGTCCCGGGCAGATCAAGCGACCGCACCGAACAGCGCACCGGCGCCAGCCGTGACGGCCATCGCGACAGCGCCCCAGAACGCGACACGCCACGTTCCGTTCCAGACCGGAGCCCCACCGACCTGCGCCGAGACGGCACCCAGCCCGGCCAGGAAGCCAAGCGATGCGAGGGACATCCAGAGGATCAGGTGTGCCGGCGAGGCCGTGACCACCACGGCTATCGGCAACAGCGCGCCGACCGAGAAGCTGGCCGCCGAAGCCAATGCGGCCTGTGTCGGACGCGCAGCGGTCGTGGCGGAGAACCCCAGCTCGTCGCGGGCATGCGCACCCAGTGCGTCATGGGCCATCAGCTCGCCAGCCACCTCGTCGGCCAGTGGCCGGTCGAGGCCCCGGCCAACGTAGATTCCTGCAAGCTCCCGTTGTTCGCCCACTGGGTCCTTCTTCAGTTCTGCCCTTTCCCGGTTCAGGTCGGCGTTCTCTGTGTCCTCCTGCGAGTGGACGGAGACGAACTCACCCGCGGCCATCGACATGGCGCCGGCGATCAGCCCCGAGACACTGGTCAGCAGAATGGTCCGATGCTCGGCACCTGCAGCGGCCACGCCAAGTACCAAGCAGGCGGTCGACACGATGCCGTCGTTGGCCCCGAGCACGGCGGCCCGCAACCAGCCGATGCGATCACTGTGGTGATGCTCTGCGTGACGACCCCACTTCGCGATGGACCCCCTCGGTCGGGGTGCGGTGTGGTGGGTTGACGGGGTCTCGCGTGGCATGGCGGTTGTCCTATGCGGTGAGGGGGTCGGTCGAGACCTGCGACTCGAGCATGACCGTGCCCATGCGCACCACGTAGGCGCAATCGCCGCGGGGCTGGAGTACCAAGCCGCTTCGTGTGCGGTCGTCAGGCCGCCAGCGCTTCCTTGGTCAAACTCCAGGCCTGCGACAGCTTGGCGCCGCGCACGTGGTGCGCGCTCTTGACCCGCTTCACGCGGTCTTCAATCTTGGTCTTGACGTCGCCCTTGGCCTGGGCCAACTGAGCCTTCAGCGATTCGGCCTTGGCATCGGCCTCCTGCTTCAGCGTCTCGACCCGTTGCTTGGCTCGTTGGACGGCAGCGTCGAGACCGGCCTTCGCTGTCGTGAGCTTGGACTCCAATTTCGTCTGGGCCGCGCCGCTAGCATGCGACGCTTCGGCTTCCAGATCCTTGATCTCCGACTTGAGCGCCGCGATGTCGTGGTCGTACTGCGCTTCGGCCACTTCGGTGCGGGTGTGCCGGAAGATCTGGCCGCCAGCTGCCTCCAGGGCCGCATCGACCGGCATGACCCATTCCTCTTCGACTTCGGCCAAGAGCGCCACCTTGCCAGGCTTCAGCAACCTCTCCGTCTCCTCGACAAAGTCGAGGCCGACACCGGCCACCCAGAGGTCACGCACCGCGCCGGCGACGGCCCCGGTCATCGCACCGACGGCCATGAGAACCGGCCCACCGAGCAGGCCGATCAAGCCCCCGACCGCCAGACCGACGCCGGTGCCGACCGGCCCCGAGTCCATGGACTTCTTCACGGTCACCTTGCCGTTGGCGTCCTTCACCAGCACGCCCGTGGCGTACAGCGTGATGTCACCGTCGGCGTGCAACTTGTGCAGGGCCTGAAGCCCAGCGTCCGCCGCGGCTTCGTTGTCGAAGATCGATACCAACATCTTGTTCATGTCAACTCCAGTTCTGGTTCATTCACGCCGATCGCCGCACGAGCGCTTGATGTCAGCCGGTGGCCGTTTCGATCGACTTGCGAAGCCGAGCCATGGCGGCACTCGCGTCCGCCTCGAATTCCTTCCAGCGCGCCGCAGTCGCCTGCTTCATTTCGGTCAACTTGGCCTCGGCGCTCTTGACGTCGCCCTTGAGTGTGGTGATCTGCCCGTCGATTCGGGACTTGGCATCGGCGCTGGCCGCGCCGGCCTTCTTCTCCAGGTCGACGACCTTGGCCTTGCCTTTGGCGATGTCCTTGTCGGCCGCGGCGACGAACTGGTCGCGCGTCGCGTAGTCTTTGATGTACGAGAACTCCGGCATCGCCTTGATCGTGTCGGGGGTCGCGCCAGCCATCACCAACTTTCCCGCCTTGTCCTGAATCTGCGTGACCGGGATCGCCACGTCATGCCGACCGATACCCACGAAGCCGCCGGCACCGACGATGACGAAGGACACGTTCTTGTCCGGCGAGATGATCAGGTCCTCGACCTTGCCGACCTTGAGGCCGGCGTCGTTGTAGATGGTCTTGCCCATCAGCGTCTTCTTGACGCTCCATCCTTGGGCGAGTTGGATCGACTCGGTGACGGTGGCTTCCACCGTGGTGGTCGCGCCGGCGACCTGAGACCAGGCAGGCGCGGCAACGCACAGCGTGCCGAGGAAAGTCAGTGCCACGGTGAGGGCGGATGGGTGCATTCTCATGATTCAGTTCCTTGTTTGTTCGTACCAATGGGCGATCGGCGGAGTGGACCGTCTCAGGTGGGTTGTAGGAGCTTGCAGCCAGTCCGTCTGTTCGACACCGCACGCGGCCGAATGCCTTCCGCACGGCGAAACCAAGCGAAAAGTCATGCAAGTTGTTCAGACTTGCGCGGATCCACCGTCTGCGACAGCAGCAGTTGATGATCGGCATCCAGTCCCATCGCCCGCGACAGCGCATCGCGATCGAACCAGGCACGGATCACGGTCGCCAGGCCTTCGGACGCACAGTAGAGGTAGACGTTCTGCGCCATCGCGCCGGCCGTCGCGAAGGCATAGGCCTCGCGCTGCGCAGCAGGCACGTGTTTCATGCGCGTGTGATCCGCGACGAAGACGAGGTCGAGCGGCGCGGCGTCCACGAAGTCCTGGTTGCCGGTGACACGCCGGACATCACTCGCAACCATCTTCAACAACGCGTGAGGCACAGGCTCATAGAGAAAGATGCCTTGTGGCATGGCCACGTAGATCAGAACCTCCTGCGCGTTCATCGCACTCGGCGTTGTTCTGCCACCGAGCTCATGTCGGTTGATGCCGCCTGCGGCCCACAACAGATCCGACAGCGCCTGCTCGGGCAGTGGCCCGGGCGCAAAGTCACGTTGCGACTGCCGACTCGACAGCGCCGACATCAGAGGCATGCCGCCGCTGAGCGAAGGAGACGGCAGGGATCGTAGCGTGGCGGCATCGCCGACAGGAGGCAACGGCTTCAGCTGACCCATGAGCCCGAGCGCGAGTTTGGTCAGGGTGTTCATGACACCGGGGCTTCGAGCCTGTCCATGTCGTGGACCTCTCGTTCGTACGCCGTGGGGCCCTTGAGGACAATCGTCTTCCTCCCTCCGTCGTAGTCGGCAACGACGAACTCACGATCGGGGAGGTGACCATGGATCGACGGGAACAACGCGAACACCTGGTCGCCCGCATCGAGCGCATCGACCGCCTCGCCAACGGGCGCGACGAGCTCCGGGCTTGCCCACACGTGTCGGCGCCGGTTGAACTTTGACCCACCCTGCCGGTTGAACTTTGACCCGGGGATGGAAGCCGGCATCGTGGAT
>NZ_JASJXB010000065.1:0-6864 GCF_035018885.1 Variovorax sp. LG9.2
ACCATGCCCATGATCCGCCGCCTGCTCAATCTCGGCATCCCGGCATCGTCGCTGGTTGGTCAGCCTGAGCCGGTCTCGGCCTGACACCCGCTACGCACTGAGGGCACCCCGAGCCCGCTGCGCTGGGGCTTTTTAACGAGGCGGGTCTGCGCGACACGCCGATCGGCGAGGCCATGGCCATGACGGGGCACCGCACCGTCGCCACCTTCCAGGGCTACTACCAGTCGGCAGCGATCCGTCGCAGCAAGTTTTCCAGCATGATGGATACGCCGCCGTCAAAGGACGCATAGGCCGGGGCTCGCAAAGCTCCGTTCCTGAATGGAAAGTGGCGCGATTCAGCCCTTCGGCGGCTTGGGCTGTGCGTCCGACTGCGTCGGCGCATCGTGCGCGTCTTTGAGCCTTGCAAAAACGTCCTGGCACCGCACGCGCAGTTCCTTCGCGACCTTGGCGTTGCCGCCGGGTAATGCCAGGAATTCCGGCCCCTTAACAATGATTCCGAGTCGCTCGATGTGTTCGTCCTGCATGAAGGCGACCGCACGTTCGGTGTCGAACTCCGATGTGCTGGCCAGCAGCAAAATCCTCAGCGCGTCTTTGGCATCCTTGCGCCCATGCTCGGAAGCGTGACGGTCCACGGCAGCGCCGAGTTTGAGTACCAAGAGGTGCTCGAGTGAGGCGACGCGCACGCCGTCGTACTCCACGGCGAATGCCGCAACTTGGTCGTAGGGGACCGGCAGGGACGACTGACGTTCGGCGTAGACATCAAATGAAAACCCCGCCTTTTGAAACGCATGCTTGGTGAGCCTTGAGTTCTGCGACAACTCTTCGATCTCACGGAGATCGCTCAAAGCGGAAAGAGAAATATAGAACGCAGCGTCCGCGGTCGCTTCGGCATAGGCCGCCGTCAGCGAATGGTTTGTGGCGTGAAGGTAAGCGGCAAGGCCGCCGATAAAAACAAGATCCGGCTCATAGAGGCGACCGATATTGGCGGCTTTCGCGATCAGCGCGGCAAAGATTGCCTCCGGCGATCGCGCGAAAGAAGCAACGCTGGCCATATTGCGTTACTGTAACGAGATCATGGCTTTGCCGCTCTTCTTCCCTCCGGTGCGCTACACGCCTCAAATCGACTGCGCTCACGCGGTGCCGCTCCATGAGTTGTGCAACCGCGCGGAGACACGCTGCGAAGCATTTGGGGCTTGGACGAAGCGCCCCATCGTTGTGTGCGACGCAGGCGAACAACTGCCGTGGATCCGCGCCGAGCCGGGTGACTGGGCGGCCGTCGAGGTCGGCGTCCCGCATTTGCGCGGGAGCCTTCGGGCGCAGTCTCGGTGGGCGCTCGGCGCATTGGCCTTCGTGCTCTTCGACGGCGTGGCCAGGGCAAGCATCGTTGGCAAGGACTGGTCTCGCATCGAGCAGCCGCGTGGCGCTGCACCGGGCGACCGACGACCGCTCTCCAATGCCGAGCGACAGCGCAAGTACCGAATGAGAGCTGGCGTCTAGCAAGGCGCGGCGCCTGCAAGCGTTCGCAAATAGCTTCGTTCAACATCGGCCCATTCGCGCTTGTTGGCGTTGCCTACGGCTACTAAAAGTCGGCCGCGATCCGTCGCAGCAAGGTGGCCAGCATGCTGGAGACGCCGACGCCAAAGGAACCGTAAGCGGGGCGGCCGTGTCTCTGCTGACCCCTGGTCACGCCACGTAGCATCTAACGCGCATTCTCACTTTCCCGCTGAGGGACGACCGGCGGCTGCGGAACATGCAACTCCAACGCGGCTCCAAGCCAAGCGTTTTGTTGTGGGCCTTCGAACAAGCTGCGGTAAGCAGCGAGATCTGGGCCGCGCATTTTTGCTGCCTGTGCATACGGAGCCCAACAGGTTGCAACTGTGTTGGCCATACGGCTGATACACGCTGCCGCCTGCGCATCAGTCAGATCAAAGTAAAAGCTCCGGTCCACCATCTCCTGAGGCGTTGGCAGTTCTCCGACATCGGTATCGAACGCGATTTTTAATTGCGGACGGCGATCTGTCTGGGGATTGATGTCGAAGGCGGGAGAAAGAGACCAATCCCCATTGACGTGGAGAAAGCCGTGGTTCTTGAGGTGATCATCCGTGTTGTTGACCAGCAGCTGGAAGACAATGCGTCGAAATAACTCTTGCCGCTGCTCTCCTGCAAGGCCAGCCTCCATCATGGCTTCGGCCATCTTGACGTAGGTCACATCAGAATCGATGGCAGTTGACGCATCCATAAAGGTTTGGGCGCTCACATAGTGAAGGCGCAAATCATGACTGGCACCAGCCCGATCAAATCGCTTGAACAAGCCGACCGGATTGTCGCGGCCGATTTCAAACAGCCGTGCCTCGGGAACCGTGATGCCGCACGCATCAGCCAGCCAGTTGGTCATCACTTCTGCTCGCTCGATCGCCGAATTTTCATCTTTCTCCGAAGTAAATTTCGCCACCCATAAGCAACCGTGCGTATCCCGGAGTGTTGCCTTCGGTCGTGCGCCCCCTAAGCCAGACCCGGGCAGCAGATCTTTCCATTCGTCCCTCAACGCCTTGCGACCCTCAAAGGATCGGGCCGCCCGGGCGAGATCCGTCAATTGAACGTCAAAAGGTATGACTGGCGAGATCCCATTCCGTGTGGTCAAAGGAATGCCATGTGTGTCGAGCACACGCAACGCGCCGAGCCTTGTAGCGTCATCGATCAACGTCAAAAAGTGTAGATCACTTGGCTCAATAGCGCCTTGCTCCCGCGCATCGCGTCGCATCAGGCTGCGCCCCCATCTGTCGGGACACAGATCCGCCAGCACCGGGGGTAGCGCCAGAAAATGTGGCAAGGCAGGATTTTGCGCAGCTGCCGAAAAAAAATGAGGCGCCTCCTGCAAACGGAGCGCGGGCGCGAGTGCGAAAGCAGCTGGGCTTGCACGCCAGGCCGAGTTATAGGTAAATGAGCTGCTTTGCCGCCCTCGCTCGGAAGTAAATCGCAATTCGCCAACCACCGTTTCGGTGTCGATAAGACAGATCTTGAGCGCCTCAGTCACGGAATCTCCTTACTCGCATTCGCTACAGAAGCTGGTGAAGTTTGCTTCGGACGTAAGTCGCTGCGCCTGGCCATCATGTGGACCTTCAAGTCATCCCGCAGCGGGATTTGCATGTCGGCGGCCTGCCGCCATAGGTTCGTGTTTTTGATCAGCCAATCCGGATTCAGGTCAAGTTTCATTTGCGCTCCGCCGCATCGCCGCATCTCAATGTTTCGTGCATTCGGGGTTGAGGGGGGCAGCTATCTGGCGGATTTGTTTTGCAAAGTTAGCCCAGGAACATTCTGCAATTTCCTTGCGGGTGATGGCGGGCCGGCGGTTGTCGTGCCAATAATGAATGACATTTTTCCCACCGCGAACATGGCTTATCAAGAATTCAATGACGGCAGTCCAGCAGCCAACAGTGCAACACCAGGCTCTGAGCTCAGTACACATCGGCCTGAGACCCGGACTTCTCTTGTTACTCCACTCGTTACTCCCCGTCTGGTCGACAAGCCACACTTCGACATCTACCACTGCGACCACTCCGACGCGTGGCGCTTCGCAGTTGGGCGCAGTGGCCGGAAGTCTTTGGTCGCCATTGGGGTGCATCCTTGCCTCGCGCAGGATGAAGATCACGATGACGCTATTGCCCGGGCCGAGGCGATGGCCGAGCGGTACGACTGCGACGGCCTCGTCGTTATGAATCTTTGCCCGATCCGCGCCAGTTCCCCGCACGATCTGCCCTGGTCGATTGGCGCGGACGCCTACCAGCGCAACATGCTCGAGCTCGTCAGGACGATCACGAGCGCCGCAGGCGCAACCGTTTGGGGTGACTGGGAACATGCTGGTGTCAGGGACTACCTTGGGCGCGCACGCGAGGACCTCCTGGAGCGGGTGGCGGACACTCGCGTGCGCTGGGTCGCGGGTTAAATGCGGGTATCGAAGGCACGGCTGTGCAGGGAACGCGTGCGAGATCAACAGGTTCGACTGGCTGCTTCCGGGCCATGAGCCGACCTTCGACCCAAGCTGTCATCGCACTAGGAAATCACAAGCTATGGCTTATCGCTTCACAGGATTCTTGTCGCCAGGATTGGACAGAATCGCGAGACCAGCAGTATTACCGTAAGCGGAAGTCAATGGAATGAACGCCCCTACCCGTAACCGCATCCAGGTGGGAGTGGCAAAATTCAGGGGCGCATCCCATAAAATCGCAGCAGCAGCCACTTCTCGCACGATTCCTCCAGCCCGTTGCGTTTCATGCGCTGACCGACGACATAGTGGACTGCAGATTCAGCATCGGCACTTGAGATTGGCAGGCCCTGCGCGCATCGTTGCTGGTAGTTCACCAGGTACTTCGAACAGCCTCGCAGATACCGAATGAGCCGACCTAACCCCGCTCGATGCAACCTGCGTCTTCAGTCCGACGAGCTTCACTTGTCATTTGCTCGACGGATTTGCTGCTGTGCGATCAGCAAAGTAAAATATCAAGGGCCTGACAAATTCATGAAAGTCAGGTCGTACTGAACCAAGTTTCAATGACCCGACTGTCATCGCGCGCCGCGAGTCCTGCCTCAGCTGCCATACAAAAGCGCTCGTGAGCGATCGACAGCAATGGAAGTTGTGCGCCGCAAGTCTCGCCTGCCGCCATCACAAGACCGCTGTCCTTGACGAAGATATGGACCGTGCTCGTTACTTCCACATCGGTGCCCGCCACCATGCGCGGGCCACGATCAGAAAGCATCCAGGACCCGGCCGCACCGCCTTGCACCAGACCCAGGACTACCGCAGGATCGAGGCCCAGCAGGCGTGCCAGATTGAGCGCCTCGGCGGCCGCAGCGATGTGCACTGAACAAAGATGTTGGTTAACCACCTTGATGCTCTGCCCATCGCCGAGTCGTTCGCCCGTCACACGAACCGTGCCCATGGCCTCCAGCAACGGCCTGGCTGAAGCCACGTCGGGCGGAGAGCCCGCGGCGAAGATCACCAATTCTGCGGTTTTCGCGCGCGCCACTCCTCCTGTCACCGGGGCGTCGACGACACGAGCGCCTGCACGCTGAAGCGCTTCTCCCTGTTCACGCACGGACTGGGGCCCGACCGTCGACATGATGATCCACAGCATGCCCTGCGCTGCCGTGCCGACGCGCTCGACGAGCATCGCCAGTTGATCGGGCGTTGCGACCATGACCACGACCGCATCGGCAGGCGGCGCCTCGGAAAATTCGCGGACGGTTTCGATCCCCTGAGCCATTGCGAGCGCCAGGACTGCGTCCGAGACATCGACACCGGTCACAGCATGTCCTGCCGCCTTGATCTGCAGGGCCATCGGCAAGCCGATCGCGCCAACTCCAATGAATGTCACTTTCATGGCTCAGACCCAGTTCTTGATTTGCCGGCTCATCGTCTGAGTCGAGATGCCGTAGCGGTCGTGCAGGGTTGGCAGCGCGCCCGCATCAAGGAACGCGTCCGGCAGGCCGATCTGGCGGAATGCCGTGCTTACGCCCGAGCGCATCAACAGGCCGGCGACCGCCTCGCCCAGTCCACCGATGACAGAGTGGTTTTCCGCAACCACGACAAGCCGGCCCATGCGCCGTACTTCCGCCAGGATCGTCGCCTCGTCGAGCGGCTTGATGGTGGGCACATGCAGCACCGCAACCTCGATGCCATCGGCCTTCAGCTGATCGGCAACTTCCAGAGCGCGCATGGTCATGAAGCCGCTGGCGATCACCAGCACGGCATTGCCGTCACGAATCAGCTTGGCCTTGCCGAGCTCGAACTTGTAGTCGTACTCGTCGAGTACCAGCGGCACGTTGCCGCGCGGCAGTCGCATGTAGACGGGGCCCTGATGGTCGGCCATTTGCGGCACGGCCTGTTCGATGTCGAGTGCGTCACACGGGTCGATGATCGTCAGCCCGGGAATGCAGCGCATCATGGCCAGGTCTTCGGTTGCCTGATGACTCGGGCCGTAGCCTGTGGTCAAGCCGGGCAGTGCACAGCAGATCTTGACGTTGAGGTTTTCTTCGGCAATGACCTGGTGCACGAAGTCATAGGCGCGACGGGTGCCGAATACGGCATAGGTCGTGGCGAAGGGAATGAAGCCTTCCTTGGCCATACCGCCCGCGGCTGCCATCAGCAGCTGCTCGGCCATGCCCATCTGGAAGAAGCGCTCCGGGTACTCCTTGGCGAAGAGGTGAAGGTCGGTGTACTTGGCCAGATCGGCCGTCATGCCCACGATCTCGGGTCGGTTGCGTGCCAGCTCGACCAGCGCCTTGCCGAACGGGGCCGCCGTGACACGCTGGCCTTCGCTCGCGATCGAGGCAATCATGGCCGAGGTGGTGAGCCTTGGCTTCTTTTCAATGGTGGTGAGGGTGTTCATCACACGGCTCCTTCGGTTTGGGTGCTGTCGACATGAGCGATGGCCTGTTGCCACTCTGGCGGATCGACACGGATGAAATGATTCTTCTCGCGTACCTCAAGGAACGGCACACCCTTGCCCATCAACGTGTCGAACAGGATCACGCGCGGTTTGTCTTCCTGCAGCGCACGCGCTGCATCGAACGCAGCGATGACGGCAGGCATGTCATTGCCGTCGACGCGTTGCACATGCCACCCGAACGAGGCCCATTTGTCGGCGAGCGGCTCGAAGCCCATGATCTTTCCGGAAGGACCATCGGCCTGCTGGTTGTTGATGTCGATCAGGCAGATCAGGTTCGACAGGCGATGGTGCGCCGCGCCCATGGCAGCTTCCCAGGTCGATCCTTCGTCCAGTTCGCCATCGGACTGTCGGCGCCGATCTCAACTTGACCCACCCTGCCGATCTCAACTTAACCCGGGAATGGGTGCCGGCGTTGTAG
>NZ_JASJXB010000066.1:0-6763 GCF_035018885.1 Variovorax sp. LG9.2
GATATAAGACTGCAGCCCTGCATCCTGAATCTTCACACATACGAGTTCTTGCAATCCGGGAGGCGCCCATATAAGCGCTCCCTAGCAACCATGGAGGCCACGCGTTGCCCATATGGGTAGCTCGACAGGCCGGCTGTCTTTGTCCAAAGGGGAAATGGCAGGATCTATGATCCGAATTGCCATAGAAAGGTTGCGTCATGTTGCTGAAATCTCGGAAAAATCCTCACCTGGCCACGTAGAAAAAGATCAAGACACATGCGTGCTTGACGACGTCACCGCCCCCCTGGTCAGAGCTCGTACCTGACCGCAATTAATGTTCTTTGCCATGCCAGTAAAGCGCCCAACGAAGGCAAACCCGGAAATTCTTCTTTCTGATCTGAAAGTTTTTGCTAAAGCCATCGACTCCGGCAGTCTCGCGACCGTCGCGCAAGTCATGCGACTCTCCAAAACCGCCGTGACCCGGCAAATCCAGCGGCTCGAGGCCACACTGGGTCATCAGCTGCTGCACCGCGGCGGCGGGCGCTTTGCGCTTACTGAAGAAGGGCGCGAGTTTCTCGCTAGGATCCGCGGTCCTCTGCGCGCGCTCGACGAAGCCGTTGGCGAGTTGACTGAAACCCAGAGTTCGCTGCAAGGCAGATTGCGGATCACGGCGCCCTATACGTTTGGACGGGTGTTTATTGCACCGGCGCTGGCATCGTTCATGGCTTTGCATCCTGCCGTAACGATCCTGCTCGAGCTGTCGGGCCGTAAAGTCGATATGCTGGCCGATGAGGCAGACATTGCCATCCGCATCGGCGCACCGGCAAGCGAGCAATTGGCGGCAAGACGCCTAGGTGCTGAAAGCGTAATGCTGTGTGCCGCCCCGGCCTATATGGCAAAGCACGGCCCGGTGACTACGGTTGCTGAGCTGTCAGCCCACGCGCTCCTGGATTTTCGGCCGGAAACGATCACGGGCCGCTTTGAAATATTCGACGCTGACGGGCAGAAGCAACGCATCGAGCTCGCGAACATCGTTCTACGCTCCAACCCGGAGGTGCTAGTCATGGCAGCGATACAGGGCGCCGGCATTGCGATTCTTCCCAAACACTTTGCTCTCTCGGCGCTGAAAGATGGCTCGCTCTTGTTAGTGCTACCCGGGTGTGGACTATCGACACTGGACGTGCATGCGCTGTATGCGTCGGGGCGCCGCCAGGCATCGAAGATCCGCGCGTTTCTGGATCATCTGGTTGAGCACTTGCAGGGTTAGCCGACGCGTTCACGCGTCTTGTCGCAGTTCGGCGCCCAAAGTCAGCGCGGAAACAGCACTAGGGCGATCCAGCCGACCAGCGCAATGGCGGCAGCCCAACCTGTGCCGCGCAGGAGGCGTTCCCACCAGGACCTCCTTCCCTTTAGCGGCGCTAATTCGTTCAGCGCACGGCGAAGAACTGCCGATGCTTCAGCATCGGGATGCAGCGCGGCCCACGCTGCTTTTAAACGGTCGACTATCAGGCGCCAGACAGATTTCATGCGGCGGATGCTATGGAGCCCGAAGCCGCACCACCAGCCCACGAGAACGCAATTTACTGTTGCGAAAAAAGCAACTCGACGATTCCGGTAGGAGTCACGCACGGCGTCGCGGCACCTGAAGGCAGCAAAGCGCTCGAACTGACCTTGCAATTTCACACCGCAGGAAGCGGAGTACATGCGCTAGCGGCAACGTCCGCTCACAAGTCGTACCGCAAATCAAAGGTTCTGGCCGCCTCGCAAACAGGCGGCAACCGCTTCGACCTTAAAAGTGGTCGATGAACAGTAAGCGGCCAGCCGTCCCATCTTGGCGCCGACACCTGAGTCAGATGCTATTGATTTCGTCGATGGTTTCCTCATCGTCGTAGAACTTCGCGATGGCTTTGTCGAGTCGCTTGAGCAAGGCGTTCAGCGTCTCGCCTTTCCGGCGTACAAGCATGGCCACGCTGTTGTGGCCGTCGGCGGCAGTGGCTGCGCACTCGATCGGGTATACCGCCCCAAGTGTGATGTCGCCGCCGTCAGCAATGAGTGCTTCGATGTTCTTCATGCGCCGGCATTTTGCCGGTGCTCCAGTGGGCTCCAACGATGCGGAAGCAACTCGTCGATGCGGCTGTTCAGATGTGTCGGCAGTCGCGTGAGCACGTCCTTCAGGTAAGCCCACGGATCGTAGCCATGCTACTTGGCCGACTTCAACCGTCTTGCAGCACACCACACGCCGAAGCCGTCATGCACGAGGATCTTGATGCGTGTGGCCCGTGCATTGGCAAACAGGTAGCCGTGATGCGCGTTCGCGCTGCCCAGAGCATGGACCACATGCGCGAGCAGGCGCTCGGCGCCAGCGCGCATGTCTACTGGCTTCGTGCACAGCCAGAGCGCGTCGATGCGGATCATCGCAACACCTCGCGCAGCCACGCAGCGCAGTCCGCTGCTGCCGAGACCGGCCAGGTCACGCTGACTCCGAGCGTGCCGCGCTTGAACTTAAGGCGGATGTCCTCGGCATCGGTAACCGCTGGCGCCGATGTTGAACGCGGCGCTGAAGGTGGCGATGGCGAGGGCAGCGACAGCGCGATGAACTGGGGCGTCGAATCGGCAACCGTCGTCGGTGTTGCCGGTGAAACTGGATTTGCCCCGCGTCCGCGGCGCCATTGATGCACCAAGTTGTCGTTCAACTTCAACGACACTGCGACTGCTGCGATAGACGCTCCCGGCTCTGCACAGGCAGCGAGGACCTGCGCCTTGAACTGTGCGCTGTGACGGCGCCGTTGCTTCCGATTGACGTACATCGATGGTGTCCAGCTAAGTTAGATGGACTACAAGGACTTCCACGATTGTCAACGACCTTGTTCGGCTTTTTCATTCTCTTCGATGCGTGTCGGGCGGTATGCTGCGTCATGAGGAACAGACTGCACATCTACAAGCGGCCTTGTTGCACATCTCGCATCTCGCGGTTTGTGCGGGCCCAGATACGAACCGCTCTGCAGGACTCCATTCAGCATCCGTCGTTGTCCCGAGGAACACGACTGTCCATCTATCGAGTTCACCTACTGGCGGTCTGACCTATGCACTGCATCTTCGAACGCACGTCTTGGAGGGAATTCAATAACTACAGAGTGACAGGGCCTATGCTTCCATGGCTAGCCAGTCAATCCTAGGCAAGGTCTGCTTTCTACACGACTTGCAGTTTTGATCGATATGAAGTCTGGATCGTAGGGTCGCTCCTTGGTCATCACGGCCCATAGGATTCGAGCATTCTTGTTGGCAAGTGCAACTGCTGTCTTCTGCCATCCAACCCGAGCTAAAAGCTGTACCAGCCATAGAGCGATTCGGTCTTTTCGCTTATGCGCCGTCATCACGGCGGTTCGCGCCCCTTGAATCAGAAGTGTTCGCAGATAGTCGTCGCCGCGCTTTGTGATTCCTCCCAGCTTGGCCTTCCCGCCGCTTGAGTTCTGGCTAGGAACCAGCCCCAGCCACGCACTGAACTGTGAGTCGGACCTAAATTGCTTCAAGTCGCCGACGCTTGAGATTAGGGCCGAAGCGGTTATGGGGCCGATCCCGCAGAGCTGTGACGCGATCTTGGCCTGCTCGCTGCTCCGCACGTGAACGGCTATGCGTTCATCACACCAGGCAATGTGGTCCTCCAGTTCCGTCCAGTGCAGATGCGCGCGCTGCAGGGCCATGCGCGCCACCCCGGGCAACTCGTTTTCCGTGTCTTCAAGGACATCGGCAAGAACTGAGCGCAGCGCTTCAGGGCTTTTCGGATAGACCAGCCCAAACTCAGCGAGCAGTCCGCGAATTCGATTGATGCAAGCGGAGCGTTCCTCTTTGTAGCCCTCCCGTAGTCTGTGCACGGCCAACTGTGCTTGCTGTTCAGTGGTCTTGATAGGCACGAATCGCATGCTTGGACGGGAGGCGGCTTCGCGCACCGCGGCGGCATCATTTGCATCGTTCTTGCCACGCTTGCCCTGCATTCGATACGGTCCAACGAAATGACCGGCGATCAAGCGCGGATCTAGGCCGAGCGACCGCAGTCGTCTGGCCCAGTGGTGCGAGCTGCTGCAGGATTCCATTGCAACCAGGCAGCCGGCGGGCAGCTGGGCGAACCACGCTACAAACTTGTCGCGTGCCGGCATCTTCGTGATCAACATGCGGCCGTTCGCGTCTACCGCGTGAACCTGGATCACGCGCTTCGCCAGATCGACACCCACTCGCGCAATTGCGCCTCGGATCGTTTCGCTCATGGAAGACTCCTTTCGGACTGTGATGGACAGCTGACATTCCATCGCGGCGGCGCGACGCCGTTAACGAAGGGGAAGTCCCTTCGTATTCAGCATCGTCCACGGCTTGGCCTCAGTTCTCAAGCTGGGGTGGCCGGCCGCTTACATCTCGGCAGTGACCGTGGCGGGATGACATATTCATTTAGTGGGCACAAAAGGATGTGATCGCTGCATGTTCGGGTTAGCTGCATTGCCTTGGCGCTATGTCAGCACGAGAATTAAAAAACTGACCGTACGCCATCGGTGCGGGATCGCATTGATCTCGGTCGGTAGCCCGAAGCAACAGCAATAATCAACAGACATCTATGAAATATCGACTCGTTAGCCGCGCCACCCGTCTGACATTCAGCGTTGCGCTGATGTTCAGTGCGATGCAGTCATATGCTGCCGATGCGGGCGCGGTACCGTCCCCCCGGTTTCCGCAGCTCACCACGCAAGAACTCAACGTCTACCAGAAGCCTCTTGGCGAGCAGATCACGAAGGTATCAAGCGTGGGCTTGTCCGGTCCCTACAACCCAATCCTGCGAAGTCCTGTGATGGGGCAGCGCATGTTCGACCTGCTGTATTACCTGCGCTGGAACTCTTCAGTGCCCCAACGCCTTAACGAATTCGCAATACTGATCATCGGTCGCCAATGGCGATCACAGGTCGAGTGGCTTGCGCACGCACCGCTGGCCGTCAAGGCGGGGCTGTCGCCTGAGGTGGTCGCGGATCTGAAGGCCCAGAAACGACCCGCAAACATGCAGGCCGACGAAGCGGTGGTCTATGACTTCGTCACTGAACTGACCGCCGAGCACCGGGTCAACGATGCCACCTACGCTCGCACCAAACAAGTGCTGAGCGATCAGCAGATTGTGGATCTCACGACAATTGCAGGAACCTATGTGACGGTTGCCATGTTGCTGGCAATGGCCGAAGAAGGTGTTCCTGCTGGCAAGGAATTGCCTTTCAAGGCGGGTGAACCGTGATCGTATCGTTCAGCCAAGGAATGAGTTGCAGGGATATTGTCGTCTTCCTGCTTCAGCCGCTCATCGTCGGACGATTCGAATTTGATTCACGCACCATTGGAACCTGATGCCCCGCTTCTTTCATTTATTCGCCGCCAGCGTCCTGTTGCTCCAAGTTCAGGTTCATGCAGAAGACCGGCTGCCGACCATTCCTCCGGCAGCCTATACGCCCGAGCAGGCCCAGGCTGCCGCTGATTTCGAAGTGGCACGCAAGGGCCCGGTTTTCGGACCCTTCGAGCCCCTGATGCACAGCCCGCAGGTCATGACACTCTCGCGATCGATGGGTGATTACTTGCGCTACAAATCGGCGATCGGCAACACGATGAGCGAACTGGTCATCCTCATCATCGCCCGCGAGTGGACACAGGACTTCGAGTGGTGGTATCACTATCCGTTGGCCCTGAAGTCCGGCATCTCCAAAGAGGTTGCGGATGCTATTGCAGAAGGACGTCGTCCTGTCGGCATGAGTTCGGACGAAGACATGATTTACAGCTACACCACCGAGCTGGCAAAGAACAAGCAAGTGTCCGATGTCACATTCGAGCGGGTCAAAACCCGCTTTGGAACCAAAGGTGTGGTGGATCTGACCGGGATCGCCGGCTACTACACATTACTGGCAATGCAACTTAATTCAGCGCAATACAAGCTTCCAAAGGGTCAGGTAGGGCTCAGGAGACTGCCGGAATAGCGGTTCTGTCGTTGTAGGCAGCACCGGACCGAACATTGACGGGTAGCGTTTGTCGTCGGACATCGTTCAGATGGTATGAGCGCTTCCGTCCTGCTGCTGCAGCTTGCACTGCACCGCGGGAAGTTAAAACCTCTCAGTGCTCAGCGAATGCGGACAGATTCAATTTGAGTACGGCTTGGTGAAGGCGTTTGTCTCGCGTCCAACGCGTCGTTCCGGCAATGCGAGCTTCGGCAAGCAGATGAAGGTCTGAATAGCCGCTCCCGGCGCCGAACGACTGCTCATTTTCGAGAAATGCGATCACTTCGATATGACCGAGCGCGACGTGGCGTAGGCGTGGCAGTTTATCGCCGGCATCGATTTCTGCCACGTTTTGTCGCCTGTTACGTCCGCCTCGTTTCGCGAAGATTGGTACCGTTTCCGAGGGCCCGGCGAATGCACATCCAACAACGAACATAACCAGCGCCTTCGCATACCAAGGGTTGCAGAATTTTTGCTGGCGAACCACAGCGCCACGCCATCGCGCTTGATCCGCACCGTCCAGTTTCTAAGTCGTGTTGCGAAAGCATCGTTGGATCGTCAAAGTTTTGACGACGAATTCAGCTCACATACTTCACATACGCAAGTTACAAAGTGAAGTCGTTTGGTCAAGACGGATCGGTTGAACGCTTGGCCCTCAGCCGCAGTGCATTGAAGATGACCGAGGCCGAACTCAGGCTCATCGCCAGCGCCGCGATCATCGGAGACAACAGCCATCCAGTGAACGGAAACAGAACACCCGCTGCCAGCGACAC
>NZ_JASJXB010000067.1:0-5609 GCF_035018885.1 Variovorax sp. LG9.2
ACCAGTCTCAAGACTCTTCGATAGCCGACATTCTCAAATCAACTAAAGCGCGGAACAAAAAAAAGCCCAACCTTTCGGTTGGGCTTTTTTAGGCTGTAAGAGCCTGACAATGACCTACTTTCACACGGGAACCCGCACTATCATCGGCGCTGACGCGTTTCACTTTCCTGTTCGGGATGGGAAGGAGTGGTACCACGTCGCTATGGTCATCAGGCATAACTGGTTGCCGTCTTGACGAATCAAGACAACGAATTCATAGAGTTTGGAATCAGCTTGAGCTTATTTTGAATGCGTCAACTTGGCATAACACCCTGATCGATTAGATCAAAGTTATAGGGTCAAGCCGCACGAGCAATTAGTATCAGTTAGCTTAACGCATTACTGCGCTTCCACACCTGACCTATCAACGTCCTGGTCTTGAACGACTCTTTAGGGGGCTCAAGGCCCCGGCAGATCTCATCTTGAAACGAGTTTCCCGCTTAGATGCTTTCAGCGGTTATCTCTTCCACACTTAGCTACTCGGCAATGCCACTGGCGTGACAACCGATACACCAGAGGTGTGTCCACTCCGGTCCTCTCGTACTAGGAGCAGGCTTCCTCAAATCTGCAGCGCCCACGGAAGATAGGGACCAAACTGTCTCACGACGTTTTAAACCCAGCTCACGTACCTCTTTAAATGGCGAACAGCCATACCCTTGGGACCGGCTACAGCCCCAGGATGAGATGAGCCGACATCGAGGTGCCAAACACCGCCGTCGATATGAACTCTTGGGCGGTATCAGCCTGTTATCCCCAGAGTACCTTTTATCCGTTGAGCGATGGCCCTTCCATACAGAACCACCGGATCACTATGTCCTGCTTTCGCATCTGCTCGACTTGTCAGTCTCGCAGTTAAGCACGCTTATGCCATTGCACTATCGTCACGATGTCCGACCGTAACTAGCGTACCTTCGAACTCCTCCGTTACGCTTTGGGAGGAGACCGCCCCAGTCAAACTGCCTACCATGCACTGTCCCCGATCCAGATAATGGACCTAGGTTAGAACCTCAAACACACCAGGGTGGTATTTCAACGTTGGCTCCACAAGATCTAGCGACCCTGCTTCAAAGCCTCCCACCTATCCTACACAGATCTGTTCAAAGTCCAATACAAAGCTACAGTAAAGGTTCATGGGGTCTTTCCGTCTTTCCGCGGGGAGATTGCATCATCACAAACATTTCAACTTCGCTGAGTCTCAGGAGGAGACAGTGTGGCCATCGTTACGCCATTCGTGCAGGTCGGAACTTACCCGACAAGGAATTTCGCTACCTTAGGACCGTTATAGTTACGGCCGCCGTTTACTGGGACTTCAATCAAGAGCTTGCACCCCATCATTTAATCTTCCAGCACCGGGCAGGCGTCACACCCTATACGTCCACTTTCGTGTTTGCAGAGTGCTGTGTTTTTAATAAACAGTCGCAGCCACCGATTTTTTGCAACCCATTCATGCTTCGTTGTTCACTACACACTAATAGGGCACACCTTCTTCCGAAGTTACGGTGTCAATTTGCCGAGTTCCTTCTCCTGAGTTCTCTCAAGCGCCTTAGAATACTCATCTCGCGCACCAGTGTCGGTTTGCGGTACGGTCGTTGTTAGCTGAAGCTTAGTGGCTTTTCCTGGAACCTCGTTCAGTTACTTCACGGGCAAGCCCGCTCGATCAATGGCCTCGGTATATGTGCACCGGATTTGCCTAATGCACGCCTACATCCATCTAAACCGACATATCCAACAGTCGGATAACCTATTAAGATCCGTCCCCACATCGCACTAACAATCGGTACAGGAATATTGACCTGTTTCCCATCAGCTACGCATCTCTGCCTCGCCTTAGGGGCCGACTCACTCTACGCCGATGAACGTTGCGTAGAAAACCTTGCGCTTACGGCGAGGGGGCTTTTCACCCCCTTTAACGCTACTCATGTCAGCATTCGCACTTCTGATACCTCCAGCGTGCTTTACAACACACCTTCACAGGCTTACAGAACGCTCTCCTACCACTTGCAATAAATTGCAAATCCGCAGCTTCGGTAACTGGCTTAGCCCCGTTACATCTTCCGCGCAGGACGACTCGATCAGTGAGCTATTACGCTTTCTTTAAATGATGGCTGCTTCTAAGCCAACATCCTGACTGTTTTAGCCTTCCCACTTCGTTTCCCACTTAGCCAATTTTAGGGACCTTAGCTGGCGGTCTGGGTTGTTTCCCTCTTGAGTCCGGACGTTAGCACCCGGTGCTCTGTCTCCCAAGCTGTACTCGTCGGTATTCGGAGTTTGCCTTGGTTTGGTAAATCGCCATGATCCCCTAGCCAAAACAGTGCTCTACCCCCGACGGTAATACTTGAGGCACTACCTAAATAGTTTTCGGAGAGAACCAGCTATTTCCAAGTTTGTTTAGCCTTTCACCCCTATCCACAGCTCATCCGCTAGTTTTGCAACACTAGTCGGTTCGGACCTCCAGTACCTGTTACGGCACCTTCATCCTGGCCATGGATAGATCACTTGGTTTCGGGTCTACACCCAGCGACTGATCGCCCTATTCGGACTCGATTTCTCTACGGCTTCCCTATTCGGTTAACCTTGCCACTGAATGTAAGTCGCTGACCCATTATACAAAAGGTACGCAGTCACCCCTTACGAGGCTCCTACTTTTTGTAAGCACGCGGTTTCAGGATCTATTTCACTCCCCTCCCGGGGTTCTTTTCGCCTTTCCCTCACGGTACTAGTTCACTATCGGTCAATGATGAGTATTTAGCCTTGGAGGATGGTCCCCCCATGTTCAGACAGGATTTCTCGTGTCCCGCCCTACTTGTCGTTAACTTAGTACCACACAGGTCATTTCACGTACGGGGCTATCACCCGCTATGGCCAGTCTTTCCAAACTGTTCCGTTATGTCTTGTGCTATCACTAACAGGCTTCTCCGATTTCGCTCGCCACTACTTTCGGAATCTCGGTTGATGTCTTTTCCTCGAGCTACTGAGATGTTTCAGTTCACCCGGTTCGCCTCGCATAGCTATGTATTCACTATGCGATACCTTTGCAGGTGGGTTTCCCCATTCGGAAATCTCCGGATCAAAGCTAATTTGCCAGCTCCCCGAAGCTTATCGCAGGCTATCACGTCCTTCGTCGCCTATCATTGCCAAGGCATCCACCACGTGCTCTTATTCACTTGACCCTATAACTTTGACGTCTCACCAGTTCGCACAGGTAAAACACAAAATCATTTCAAGGAATATGTCAGGTCTTTCACCTGACGCGTTATGCCGTAATTGAACTTTCGTTCAGATTACTTAAATTTCAAACGTGAAGTTTGATATTCATTTTGACGCAATCAAAAATTCATGTTGCTGATGGCACGGTCTGCACGAAACCTTTACGAATGTACAGTTTCCATCAGCAACGCTGATTCGACTCTATGAATTTTTAAAGAACAGCCGATTGATCAAGAGATCTTGATCAACAACAAAGAAGCCTCGTGCTTTCGCAAGAAGCTGCTTTGGTGTTGACTTGAATAGCGTTGTTGAACGCGTGGTCGAAAGAAATGGTGGAGGTGACAGGACTCGAACCCGCTACCTACTGCTTGCAAAGCAGCCGCTCTCCCAGCTGAGCTACACCCCCAAAACACTGGCATTGGAGGACTGGTGGGTCTGGTTGGTCTCGAACCAACGACCCCCGCCTTATCAAGACGGTGCTCTAACCAACTGAGCTACAGACCCGAGTCGGTCGCCCCGAGATTGCACACAAGGTGCAGTCTCAGGCGACTACCTTCCAACAACCGATAAGTGTGGGCGTTCAAATTAAATTGCTGTTTCCAGAAAGGAGGTGATCCAGCCGCACCTTCCGATACGGCTACCTTGTTACGACTTCACCCCAGTCACGAACCCTGCCGTGGTAATCGCCCTCCTTGCGGTTAGGCTAACTACTTCTGGCAGAACCCGCTCCCATGGTGTGACGGGCGGTGTGTACAAGACCCGGGAACGTATTCACCGTGACATTCTGATCCACGATTACTAGCGATTCCGACTTCACGCAGTCGAGTTGCAGACTGCGATCCGGACTACGACTGGTTTTATGGGATTAGCTCCCCCTCGCGGGTTGGCAACCCTTTGTACCAGCCATTGTATGACGTGTGTAGCCCCACCTATAAGGGCCATGAGGACTTGACGTCATCCCCACCTTCCTCCGGTTTGTCACCGGCAGTCTCATTAGAGTGCCCAACTAAATGTAGCAACTAATGACAAGGGTTGCGCTCGTTGCGGGACTTAACCCAACATCTCACGACACGAGCTGACGACAGCCATGCAGCACCTGTGTTACGGTTCTCTTTCGAGCACTAAGCCATCTCTGGCGAATTCCGTACATGTCAAAGGTGGGTAAGGTTTTTCGCGTTGCATCGAATTAAACCACATCATCCACCGCTTGTGCGGGTCCCCGTCAATTCCTTTGAGTTTCAACCTTGCGGCCGTACTCCCCAGGCGGTCAACTTCACGCGTTAGCTTCGTTACTGAGTCAGTGAAGACCCAACAACCAGTTGACATCGTTTAGGGCGTGGACTACCAGGGTATCTAATCCTGTTTGCTCCCCACGCTTTCGTGCATGAGCGTCAGTACAGGTCCAGGGGATTGCCTTCGCCATCGGTGTTCCTCCGCATATCTACGCATTTCACTGCTACACGCGGAATTCCATCCCCCTCTACCGTACTCTAGCTATACAGTCACAGATGCAGTTCCCAGGTTGAGCCCGGGGATTTCACAACTGTCTTATATAACCGCCTGCGCACGCTTTACGCCCAGTAATTCCGATTAACGCTTGCACCCTACGTATTACCGCGGCTGCTGGCACGTAGTTAGCCGGTGCTTATTCTTACGGTACCGTCATGGGCCCTCTTTATTAGAAAAGACCTTTTCGTTCCGTACAAAAGCAGTTTACAACCCGAAGGCCTTCATCCTGCACGCGGCATGGCTGGATCAGGCTTTCGCCCATTGTCCAAAATTCCCCACTGCTGCCTCCCGTAGGAGTCTGGGCCGTGTCTCAGTCCCAGTGTGGCTGGTCGTCCTCTCAGACCAGCTACAGATCGAAGGCTTGGTGAGCCTTTACCTCACCAACTACCTAATCTGCCATCGGCCGCTCCATTCGCGCAAGGTCCTTGCGGGTCCCCTGCTTTCATCCGTAGATCTTATGCGGTATTAGCACAGCTTTCGCTGCGTTATCCCCCACGATTGGGCACGTTCCGATGTATTACTCACCCGTTCGCCACTCGCCACCAGGATTGCTCCCGTGCTGCCGTTCGACTTGCATGTGTAAGGCATGCCGCCAGCGTTCAATCTGAGCCAGGATCAAACTCTATAGTTCGATCTTGATTTTTTTCGCTCTTTCGAGCAACTCATAAAAACGGAATTGAAGTGATTCACTTCTATTCTCATGAGCGTTTAAAGTCTTAAAGACTTTGTTCCGAAGAACTTGGCAATTAGCCTTCAAACGCCCACGCTTATCGGCTGTAAATTTTTAACGAACTGTTTACTCAACATCTTCTGCCGAGTAACTCGCTTCGCTGTGATCAGCGCAGCCTTAGATT
>NZ_JASJXB010000068.1:0-5017 GCF_035018885.1 Variovorax sp. LG9.2
GGGTAGGCTGAACACCCGGGTCACTTTGAGATCGGCACAACCCTCATAAGTGGGTCAATTCTCGGTCGGCGCCAACAGTACCTGGACACGTACCGGGGTGAAAGCGTCCAGCACATCGCGATGGGTTTGGACGATCTTTACAAGATCGTCGATGCCTTGCGCGGCAAGGGCGTGACGCTGGTCGACAAGCGGATTCCTGAGCATGGCGAAAGCGTGGTGGAGCTGAAGTGTCGAAAAATCCTGATCGACGGCAAGAAAGACGCTTTGTTGCTGCGGATCTTCAGCGAGGACCAGCTGGGTCCGATCTTCTTCGAATTCATTCAGCGCAAGGGTGATGAAGGCTTTGGCAACGGCAACTTCAAAGCGTTTTTTGAGCGCATTGAGCTCGTCCAGATGCGCCGTGGCGTGTTGCGCGCAGCACAATAAACGCACTCTTCACTCTCTTGGGGTTCGGCATGCGTCCTGTGTTTTTGAATCGATTGGCATTGATCGTGGGATCGACTGCGGCGGCCGTATTGTTGGCCGGTTGTATGACAACGCCGGTGCCGGTCACAGCGGTGC
The DNA here is from genome assembly GCF_035018885.1 of Variovorax sp. LG9.2. Lineage (NCBI taxonomy): Bacteria > Pseudomonadati > Pseudomonadota > Betaproteobacteria > Burkholderiales > Comamonadaceae > Variovorax > Variovorax sp. LG9.2. Next base: position 562 of record NZ_JASJXB010000068.1, read on the forward strand.
AGTCCCCGTCTGCATTTTCTTTGCAGTCACATCTGGATGCCGTGCAAAAGGCTGCCACGCTGCGGATTTGCACGCCGGGAGACTACAAGCCTTTCAGCTTCCAGAAGGCAGATGCCAGTTACGAGGGCATCGATGTCGACCTGATGGCGAGCTTCAGTGCGAGCCTGGGCGCGAAGCCGGAATGGATCAAGACGACGTGGGCCAATCTGCTGCCCGACCTGTCGGCGGGCAAGTGCGACATTGCTGTCGGCGGTGTGTCTGTGACCACGGAGCGCCAAAAGCGCGCATTTTTTAGCGCGCCATACATGGTCAATGGCAAGGTGCCGATCGCGCGTTGCGTGGATGTCGCCAAGTACCAGACGGTTGCCGACATTGACAAAACCTCGGTGCGTGTGATCTTCAATCCGGGCGGCAGCAACGAGCGCTTTGCTCGCGCCAACTTCAAGCAGGCCAAGTTGATCTTGCATGGCGAGAACGTCACGATCTTTGACGAGCTCCTGTCGAATCGTGCTGACGTGTTCGTTACTGAATCAGCCGAAGCGCTGACGCAGCAAAAGCTCAAGCCGGGACTGTGTGCCGTCAATGCAGACAAGCCGTTGCAGTACGGCGAGATGGGCTGGATGCTGCCGCGCGATGATGTGGCGTTCAAGTCGTATGTCGATCAGTGGCTGCACTTGTCGCAAGCCGGCGGCGAGTTTCAGCGAGTGATGGACCGCTGGCTCAAATGAACGGGGATTTCGACCTTTGTTGCGACGCCCGCGGTGTACGGCGCGTCGGATCGGCCGCCCGGGGGGTGACTACGCGCGCGCCGGTGCTGTGTGCGCGGCTACACGTGTCCCCGGGCTAGTCTTGTGATGCCTTTTATCGCTGTACTGCTGTCACTTGTTCCCGGTGATCGACTGGATTCGAAAGCCAGAAGAGCTCGACTACATCGTCGAGCCCGATGTGTTCCACGATTGGTTCGGGCACGTGCCAATGCTGTCCGACCCGGCCTTTACCGACTACGTTCAGCGTTAGGGCGAAGACGGACTAAAGGCTCACTCGCTTGGTGCGTGCGAGATGTTGGCGCGGCTTTATTGGTACACGGTGGAGTGCGGGCTTATTGGGCAGCCGGAAGGATTGCGACCGTACAGCGCGGGCGTCCTGAGTTCGTTGGCGAACGCAAGCATGAAGTACGCAGTCAAGCGCCCTATCGGTTACCACTCGATCTGGTGCGCGCCCCGCGGACGCGCTGCAAGATCGATACCTACCAGGCCAACTACTTTGTCATCGACAGCTTTGCGCAACTGTTTGAACCTACCGCACCAGACTTCACGCCGCTGTGCGCCGCGCTGATGGCCCGGTCGGACATCGACGCGGGTGTGCTGCCTGCCAAGAGCAATATCGGCCCTGACTCCCGGACTTTCTAAGCGGCTTCCCAGAAGATCTGCGGGCGGTTACGACCATCGAGACGCCTTTACTTCCGAGTAAAAACCAACTCCGCTGAGTCTGTTTAAAAACTCGGTGAAAGACTGCGGTTTCCAAGGGCAAGCTCCCTGCTCAGCTTTCACATGGATACCTTTGGGCTACGCTTTGTCGCGCAAGACGGCCCGACTCACATGGCGCGTGGATGCTTGCAAAGTCCAACAAGCGAAAAGAAAGACCCATGGCTAAGACCAAACGGCGCCAGGCGTCCCTGACTGGCAGCATTCGCCATCTCGTCATTATGTTAGGTGACCAATTAGATCAAGAATCTTCTGCCTTGGAAGGCTTCGATCCATTGCAAGACCTTATCTGGATGGCCGAGGTAGCGGAGGAGTCGACCCATGTCTGGTCTGCCAAACAGCGTATTACGGTGTTTTTGAGCGCGATGCGCCACTTCGCCGATCACCTTCGCGGGCAAGGACTGCCCATGCACTACACCCGCCTCGACGACGCTGACAATTTGGGCACGCTGACACTCGAGATCGATCGAGCGATCAAACAAGTCAGGCCCGCTGGACTGGTCTTGACTGCCCCGGGGGACTGGCGGGTGCTGCAAAGCATTCGCGCCATTGCAGCCCAACACCAGTTGCCTCTGGAGTTGCGTGACGACACGCATTTTTTCAGCACTGTACGGGACTTTGCCGCTCACGCTAAAGATCGAAAGCAGCTGCGACTCGAGTACTGGTACCGCGAACTGCGACACAAGAACGGCATCTTGATGGAGGGCTCGAAACCCGTGGGTGGTCAGTGGAACTTCGATGCGGACAATCGTGAGTCTTTCGGAAAGGCGGGGCCGCAAAACGTACCACCGCCCACACGCTTCGAGCCGGACATCACCACGCAGGAAGTGATCGATTTGGTCAACACCCGGTTCGCAAGTCACCCGGGTACGCTCATAAGTTTTGGCTGGCCAGTCACGCGAATCCAAGCTCTGCAGGCACTGCAGACGTTTATTTCGAAGCGGCTTCCGCTGTTCGGCCAATACGAAGACGCCATCTGGGCCGGCGAGGCCTGGCTTTATCACTCCCACCTCAGCAGCGCACTCAACCTCAAGCTTTTAAACGCGCGCGAGGTGGTGCAAGCGGCCGAAGATGCCTGGCGTTCTGGTCACGCACCGTTGGCCGCGGTGGAGGGTTTCGTTCGGCAAATTCTGGGCTGGCGTGAGTTTGTGCGTGGTGTTTACTGGACGCAGATGCCCGACTACGTCGAGCGCAACGCATTGAATGCCCAAGGCGACTTGCCAGCCTGGTACTGGACCGGCGAAACAGAGATGGCGTGCCTGAAAGACGCCATAGGTCAGACGTTGGAACACGGTTACTCGCACCACATTCAGCGCCTAATGGTGACGGGCCTGTACGCGCTGCTTTTTGGAGTTAAGCCACAGGCGGTACATGCTTGGTACCTGAGCGTGTATGTCGATGCAGTGGAATGGGTCGAGTTACCGAACACGCTGGGTATGAGCCAGTTTGCTGATGGTGGGTTGATGGCCAGCAAGCCCTATGTGGCCACCGGCAAATACATTCAGCGAATGAGCAACCACTGCAAGGGGTGCAAGTACGACCCCGCGCAGTCGACTGGCGATAACGCTTGCCCGTACACCACGCTGTACTGGGATTTTCTAATCCGCCACGAGGTCTTACTGAAAAAGAATCCGCGTATGGCGATGCAGCTCAAGAATCTCGCACGGCTGGACCTACCTGCTCGAGTAGCCATAGAAAGCCAAGCTACAGCACATCGCAATGCCCAGCTTTGAACCGACGTTGGATGCGGCGCACACGCGGCTCGCGGGTGTGAGGCCTGACGACTACGCGCGCACACGCAACGCACTGGAGGGCGCGGTCACCCGACTCTCGCCTTACCTGACCCACGGCTTTCTGAACTTGGCCGATGTATTTGCGGCCGTGAATGCGCACCACCCCTTGAACAACAGGCACAAGTTTGTTTTCGAGCTCGGCTGGCGCGCCTATTACCGTCATGTGTGGGCTCACCTGGGCGATGGTATTCACCTGTCCCTGCACGGCGGGCTGCTGCCCAATGACGTCTACAGCCGCGACTTTCCAGCTGATGTGGCGCAGGCGCGTACCGGTATCCCCGCGATCGACCTAGCGGTACGCACCCTGTACGGGACGGGCTACTTGCACAATCACGCCCGCATGTGGCTGTCCAGCTACCTCGTGCACATCCGCAAAGTGCACTGGCACACTGGTGCGCAATGGATGTTGGGCCACTTGCTGGACGGTGACTTGGCCAGCAACCACCTCAGCTGGCAATGGGTGGCGGGAACCGGGAGCAGCAAACCCTATCTTTTCAATGCCGAGAATGTAGCGAAGTACGCTCCCGCGGACTGGCACAGCGCCGGCACAGTGCTGGACACCAGCTACGAGGCACTGAACGAAATTGCCCGCGACTCCCTCTCGATTTCCGCCGAGGATGTGCTGTCTAACCCAACGGTAGGAATGGCTGAGCCAATTCGACGGGTGGTACCACCACCTCACACCGGTTGGTCAGCGCCCGACAACGCCACAGTCTCTGGACGCGATGTCTGGCTCCAGCATCCCTGGTCGCTCGGTGTTAGCTCACACGCTCTGCCCGCGGGTGCGCTGCGAATCGGTGTGGGCTTCTATGTTTCTCATGCTGCGTCACCGTGGAGCGAGCGGCGTTGGGACTTCGTCACACGCGGACTAAAGAAGCAAACAGCGCATCTCTGGTGGGGCGATGTTGAACACTTGGCGCTCGCCCTGCAAAGTGCCAAATCCGTGCATTGGCAGTGCGACCCACACGCAGACTCGGCGCTCGAAAGTCTTCGTGAGCGACTTTGCGCATCAATGCCAAATCCACCTTCTTCATACCAGCCGCTGTGCCTATTCGACCCGGTTGATGTTTATTGCGGCAGCTTTTCTGAATGGTGGAAACGGACCAGTCTCAAGACTCTTCGATAGCCGACATTCTCAAATCAACTAAAGCGCGGAACAAAAAAAAGCCCAACCTTTCG
>NZ_JASJXB010000069.1:0-4464 GCF_035018885.1 Variovorax sp. LG9.2
AGACCCGCCTCCGTCACGAAGCCCGAGCGCAAGGAGTGCGCCGAGAAGCGGCCGTCCAGTCCCGCGGCCGCGCAGCGTGGTTGATGCCGCATCTCCCTTCGGCCCCGCGTGCCGTCACACATAAAGCGGTACCTCCACGCACACCTTTACTACGGTCGAGAACCAAAAGCCCATGAGCTGTTGGAAAGCTCCTCATGGTTTGCTGATGCCGCTTGACATGCGGAATCAGCTTCTCTCCGATTCAGTAGGAGATCGTGATAGATCCATCGCCGCCAACCACACCCGAGGCGCCGCGATTGGTGCCAACAGCATAGGTCGTGCCGGCGGGCCCGGTGCTGCCGCCTCCACCACCACCGCCATCGGAGCCGGGACCACCACCGGCGGCACCACCGCCCCCGTAACCGCCGCCGCCTGCGCCCGCGCCGCAGCACGTGTTGCCGGCGTCACCACCGACGCCCGCGCCCGCACTTACGCCTCCGGCGACGCCCCCGTACGACTTGCCTCCTGCACCGCCGTTGCCGCTGCCGCCCGCAGGTCCATTTGGATAGCCCATAGTGCCCCCGCCACCCGAGCCGCCAATGCCAGCATGACCGCCCGCGCCGCCGCTTATGTGGACGCCTCGGCTGCCCGATCCATCGGCGTTGGCGCCAGCGTCGCCAGCGTTGCCATTGCCCCCCGCGCCGCCACCTGCACCACCACCTGCGCCCGCGATGACTTGGTTGGTTGCGCCAGCGTTGACATTGGTCGATCCGCCCCCTCCTTGGTTGCCGCCACCGCCCACGAAGAGGTTCAACGTATCCCCAGGGCCGACGACCATGGTGGCGGTAACTACTGCCCCATTGCCGCCGATATATCCGGACTTACCTCCTCCGCCTGCGCCGATCGCGACGACGTTCAATGACGTCACGCCAGTCGGCACCGTGAAGGTGTACGCGCCTGGCACCGTGAAGATTGGCTGTGCCTGTACCGTCAGCGTCGCATTTGAGCTAGATCCATTGAGGGCTGCAGTCAACGTGGCTGCACCCTGTGCCACACCAGTTGCCAAGCCATTGCTGCCAGTGGCATTGCTGATCGTCGCGACGCTGATTTGGCTGGACGACCAGGTTGCAGTGGTGGTGATATTTTGAGTTGAACCGTCGGTATAGGTACCTGTGGCCGTGAACTGCTTTGTCGCGCCCGTGGTCATGGTCGTGCTGGGCGGCGTCACTGCGATAGCGGTGAGCGTCGCAGGCGTCACGGTCAAGGTCACCGTTGGCGCAAGCACGGTACCCAGACCTCCATTGACTGACGTCGTACCGGTGCTGCCGGAAGTCGCCAGTCCTGTCGCGCTGAGCGCTGCGACTGTCGTGTTACTGGAGCTCCAGGTCACTTGCGTGCTCAGATCCTGCGTGGTCTGGTCGGTGTACGTGCCGGTCGCGACAAACTGTTGAGTTGTACCGAGCGCGATGCTCGAAGTGGCCGGCGTCAGTGCAATGGACGCAAGCGTTGCCGCAGTCACATTGAGCGTCGCGTTACCAACGACATCTGCGCTCGCGCACAAGTCTGCGGCCCTGCATGTCACCATCAGAGTCGTCATTCCGGGCGTAAGGCCGCTCGCCAAGCCCGACGCATCGACAGTTGCCACAGCAGCACTGGTGGAAGTCCAGACAACGTTCGATGTGATCACCTGCTTGGTGCTGTTGGTGAACGTGCCAGTGGCGACAAACTGCGCCTGCGTTCCCGCAGCAATCGCAGTGCTGCCGGGCGAAATCGCAATGCTCACGACCTTTGCCGGGGTCACAGTGACGCTAGTGGTTCCACTTTGACCGGCCAGGCTGGCGGTCACCATTGCCTTGCCAGTGGCCACGCCAGTCGTGAGGCCTGTGGTTTGTGCGACCGTTGCCACCGTCGCATCCGACGATGCCCAGGCGACCTGCGCAGTCACATCGGCGTGAGTGCTGTCGCTGTAAATTGCAGTTGCGGCGAGTTTTGACGAAGTGCCTGCTGCGACGATCGGATTGACCGGGTTGATTTCAATGGCCGTCAGCGTGACCGTTGTTGGTGCATTGGGCGTAGCGGGCAGAATCGGCAAAAAAGCACCACCCCCGCTGCCACCCCCACCACAGCCGCTCAACGCGACGAAACCTGCCAGAGCGATGCCCTTGACGTAGCCCAAAAAACCTTTTTGGAAACCCGTAGCCATTCATGATCCTGTCTGCGATCGATTGGCGCTATCTACAGCGCCATCGAAAGTTGCTTTATTTGTTTTTTTGTCCGGCTATGCGTTTGAAGCGGTTGCCCGACCGCGCATTGTCACAACAAGTATCTAAACGCAACGAAGGAAAAAACATGGTGTTGCGGAAACGCCTAAGCCCGAATATGGCGACCGCGATGCCAAAGATTTAGCGCTCAGAATTCGGATCGCAAAGAACGGTAAACGGTCTTTGGACCCGAGTTTGAGATCGATCGTCAGAGAATTTTTCGCAGCGCCGGCACTCGCAGCAGCCATCCAGCGAAGATGAAGCACAGTGCGCAGGTCACCGTGCCCGTCACCGCAAACTTCACCAAGCCATTGGTCGGAATGCCGCGCCACGCCAAAGCCACCGCCACCAACACAGGCGGATGAATGATGAAGATCGTATATGCGCGGCGCACCAAAGATTTCCACAGACCGTCCAAGACGGTGAATTTCCGTTGGAACTCCCAGAGCAATTTCAAAATCACTCCCCAGGCAACGATCGGCTCCCAAAAGGCATAAACGCAGCCCAATACCGGTTCGCGGAGCCCCGGCACAGCGCGACCAAGGAAATAGACGATTGGCAGTGTCGGCAACGCGAGGAGCGCCACGCGCCACCAGGTGCGCACCTTGTCTGCCGGCAAGAACTCAAGCCAATGGTGCCGTGCCGCAAAGCAACCGAAGGCGAACAGAACCACGTAGCTCGCAAAATACCCGAGTTGCAAGCCCCAGACGTTCACACCGACTGGCCAGAATACGCGCAATACCAGCGCGACTGCCCCGGTGACTGTTGCCGCTCCGAGCATCGCGACATTTGAAGGCCAGGGCGCTATTTCGCCCTGTCCCGGCCACAGTTGTTGGAGACGCGGCGTCAGTTTCAACCAGAGCATCGCGACACAAGCGAAGATGAGTAATGCCTGTGCGAACCACAGTGGGCCATTCTCAAATGTCCCGTCGCGCAACAGCTTCACCAAGGTATCGGCGAACGCGTGGCCGCGAGCCGTTTGTGCCATTGCGATCGTTACGGGTCCGAGGAGCCAGCCAAAAAACAGGAGCGGCAAGCCGAGCCGCTTAAACCTATCTATTGCGTAGCGACGCGTCCCGTGTCGCTCCACAGCACCGGGCGTGAGATACCCCGCAAGCAGAAAGAACAGGCCCATGAAGAAAGCCTGATTGACCGTGCAGAAATAGACCAGCAGGGTGGAGGACAGGGAGCGGTCGGTGGACACTTCGCGATAGAACCAGCCACCGATCGCCCCGTAGGTAATGGCGGTGTGATGCATCACCACCAGAAGCGTCAGACTGGCACGGAGGGCATCCAAGCCCGCGTTGCGGGCGCCCGCACTTGCGAGTTGCGGGCTTGCCACCCAGGCCTGCTTACTCACCGATTGTTGAGCTTCAAACTCCTGGGCGGGTTTTATGGTGACCGCCGTTGGCAAGTGCGGTTGCATAAAAATGTCCGGCCTTAGACATTCCGCGAGACTGATCGGCGGCGGCGTAACTCTTCGGGATCCACGAACTGAGCCTTGATGACGCGCAGCCCGCATAGGGCGACCCCGAACACGAGAATCCACCTAGACCAAGTGACGCTACCCGTCTCATAGACGTCGAACCCGACCAGCAGGCCGACGATGACCAGGAACCGCAGCAAGCGGTAGTACAGGTAGGAGAGCTTTTTTACAGGGACAGGCTGATTGGAAGAGGCCGCCACCGGTACACCCTGGACGGGCGAGGAAGGAGGAGGTTCAGCGGTCGCAGGACCGGTCGGCTTGAGACTCTCCAACTCGACCCCGAAAGCGCTCGCGAGCGACATTCTTGTCTCTGCGGACGCGTTGGCGTCAGATTCAACGCGCTGGACCGTACGCAAGCTCAGGCCTGCTACCGCGGCAAGTTGCTCTTGAGACCACGCCCGCTCCTCGCGCAGTTTTCGCACTAGTTCCGGGTCAACTTTCATCATTTCCATTATGCGGTTCCCTGTGAATGAAACGGGTTGAGATTTGCCAGGCAGCAGACGTCGCCGACTCTCGCATCGATGCGTGTGGCCCACCACGCCAGGAAGCCGCCACGTGACGACAGTTGGCCGCCATCCCCGTAGTGGCGGCTCTGTTGCGCAAAGGCACCGCGTATCCGTCATCTCCGGTTGTCGATTTAAGCTGTACCGCAACTAGGGAGACGCTTATATGGGCGCCTCCCGGATTGCAAGAACTCGTATGTGTGAAGATTCAGGATGCAGGGCTGCAGTCTTATAT
>NZ_JASJXB010000070.1:0-4077 GCF_035018885.1 Variovorax sp. LG9.2
GGACTGGCTTGCCAATCAGCCACAGCAAGCCAATTCATGAACTCGGCTATGGGGTACGGATTCCGGGGGCAAGGTCAATCTGAAAAAGCCGCTGCCATTCAGCGCCAATTACATCCACTTTGGCAAGGGTCAAATGGAAGCTTTAGTGGATCTTTCACCCGGCACGCACACCGTGCGATTGCTGCTCGCAAACTATGCCCATGTGCTGTATTTCGTCTACAGCGAAGAGCTGACCATCATGGTCACGAAGCAGAACAAGGGGGTAACCCCTGCGAGCGTACTTGGCTCGCCACGCGTGTTCGTGATGCAGCCGGCTGCCGGCAGCACGGTATACGCACCGTTTCGCATGGCGCTGCATGCGAGCGGCTTCAATTTGTCGCACTCCGCAGCCAATGCCGAAGGCACAGGATATTTTCGAGTCAACCTTCAACGCACGGGCTCCAAAGGTGAGGCCATCGACCTCAAAGGGGGTCAGACCGAGTTTTGGCTGGCGCCGCCCAAAGGGGAGTACTTGGTTCTGCTTGAGTGGGTTAGCAACGACAACGGTAAGGTGCAGGCGAGCGCTAAGGCGATCAGCTTCAGCGTTCAATGAGGTACGGTCAGCTTTTGACACTGACCTGGCTCCTCTTGCCATGCCATTGATAACGAAGAAGTCCGGGGTTGCAAAATTAATTGATCTCGGTGGTCGCGAGTGACCGAGTGAGCTTGCCCCTGGAATCCGTGCCCCATAGCCGAGTTCATGAGTTGGCTTGCTGTGGCTGATTGGCAAGCCAGTGCTGCTCGAACTGCATCGGGCTGACGTATGCAAGTAGAGTGCAGCCGGTCGCGGTTGTACCAAAGCAGCCAATCGATGGTTTCGTCCTTCGCCTCGCGCCGGGTCTTGAACCGTTTGCCGTGCAGTCGCTCCACCTTCAACGACCCGAAGAGCGTCTCAGTGCAAGCGTTGACGCTCCTATGTCAAGCGGGACGTGCGGAGTCTGCCAGCATCGCCCTGAAGTCGTGGCCAGCTTACTGGTCAATTCTCGACCGGTCGCAACAGGTCTACAACGCAAAGCGGATTCACTCGGCGCTTGGCTATCTTCCACCCAACGAATTCGAATCCCAAGTTGCTCGGAAGGCGGCTTAGTTCGCAGGAGCGCGCTGATCCAGCCGTAGGGGTTCACTCCAGTCAACAACCAGACCCAAGATGCGTGCCGCCGCCGCGATGCTCTGACCACCCTCGACCAGTCGCACCGCCTCCTGCTTGAATTAAAACGCTCAGCAAGGGATACATTTTTCGAGGGCAAGGTCACCTGTTGCGTCTCCGGCGCTCGGTAGGGACGTGATGTTGGTTCGCCAGGAGTTACAGCTGTCAGAAAAATGTGCGAAGGCGACGGCAAGTGCATGGCATGGCACGGCACGGCACGGATCGACTTCGCGCTGCAATCTCCACACCACCCCCACAAGATAGGAATGTTCGTGACTTTTTTCAGTTACGAACTGTAAACATTTGTTTACATTACGAGTTGACCACTAGCCGATTTACAGCGTTCGGCGGAAGGCCGCCGCCGGACACGTCAAGGTGCTCGGGAGAGAGGCTCAAGCCGACGCAGCGATGCCGCCTGATCGTTAGGCCGAAATCTTTTTTAGATTCACCCATTTTCAGCAAACCTGAGTATCGAACGAATGCAGTCGACGACCACGCGTCTCATCTCTGGCGGGCAAAAAGAAACCCAGCCTGACGATGGCTTTTCCGCAGAGGCCGAAGCGCGCGAGGCTGTGATCCGCTCGGGTATGGTGAGGCTCTTTTTGCGCGGCACCCTCTTTCGCCAGCGTGTCGGTGCCTCGCTGATGACCGTCTTCGCAGCGTTCTGCTGGCGTCACGCGGAGCCAGCATTGCTGCTCACCTGGCTGATCGCCGGACTCGCGATCCTGGGCTGGCGCAATCGGCGCGAGGCTGCCTACGCCGCCATGGTTGGCCGGGACACGTCGGCAATGCAGGCCGGCTTTATATCCGCCATGCGACCGATCTTCACTTTGCACGGGGCAATCTGGGGCGTGTCGCTGTTCTTCAGTTTCGACAACCTTCCGCTCTATGACCAGCTCGGTTGCTGGCTGGTGCTCGCTTGCGTTGCTTCTGCGCCGCTGACGACTGTCGCATTGGTTCCTGCGCTTTCCAGGGCCTACACGAACACCCTGTTCAGCATGTTGATTGCAGTGCTTCTTGGCATAACAGCGACCAAGGAATCCGGCAGCGCGGGACCGGATCTGTTGCTGCTCGGCTTGCCATTCTTCTATTGGTGGCTGCTCGGACGCTTCGGCAAAGGCATCCACCACAACCAGCGCGAGCAATTCGGGCTGCAGTACGACATCGCCTTGCGGGAACAGGAAGCACGCGAAGCCGTGCGTGTCAAAAACCGCTTTCTTGCGGCGGCGTCGCACGACATGCGCCAGCCCGTGTTGGCGTTGTCGCTCTATGCCGAGCACCTGCTCGAGCACCCCGACATGCACATCCAACTGGCGCCAAAGATCGCTGCGGCGAGCCAGGCGGTGAGGGGACTCTTTGAATCGCTGTTCGACCTGGCCAACCTCGACGGCGGCCAGGTTCAGCTGCGGATCGCGCAGGTTGACATCGCGCAGTTGCTCGCCGACGTTCACAACCAGTTCGAACCGCTCGCCGCTGCTCGCCGCATTTCGCTGCGCTGGCGTGGCGCACCATCCCTGCTGATGACCGATGCCGTGCAGATGCGGCGGATGATCGGCAACCTGGTGGGTAACGCCATCAAGTACAGCGAGCCCGACCGGAAGATCCTGCTCTGCGCGCGGCGCCATCGCGGCGGAGTTCGCGTGCAGGTGTGGGACCAGGGCTTCGGCATACCTGAACAGCATCTGGGCAATATCTTTAAGGAGTTCTATCGCGTTGACCGGCCTGACCAAGGGTCGATCGATGGAGCCGGCCTTGGCCTGTCCATCGTCACACGTCTGGCGCGAATACTCGGCACGCAGGTTCAGGTTGACTCGGTGGTCGGCCGCGGCACGCGCTTCACGCTTGACCTGGATGCGACGTCTCAGGCGGCGAATTCTCCCGCTGGCGAAACTGACGATAACCTCCGGAACGTAACAAAAGATGTGCTGGCCATCGCCCGCGTTGACAACTGCGTCACGGTCACTATGTAGTCCCACTGCACGCCTCTGAGCGATCCCGAACGGATCCAGCTGCGGTGTGCACCATCTCTCATGGCCCGCCCTTGCCTGATAAGGCCAACACCGAGCGGCGGGCCTTGAATCGCTGCTTCCATGATTTGCTGGTACTCATCAATCAAGTGCTTTTGAGCGGCAGCCCCAAAGTAAAGTGGTCGAGGCTGCTCTGCATCGGCACTACTCTGGCATTCATGGAGACCGGCACCCAAAGTTCATCTGCCGGCGCGCGAGCTGGAGGCAGGTGCCGCATGAGCGCCCTGACCGTTCACGCGGACACACACGGGCCCTCCGGCGAAGAGGTGCCCGCGTCCGGGCGCGGCCCCGCTTCGGCGCGGGTGGTGGTGACCTACGGCTTCTGGCTCTTTTTGTTGAGCAACATCGTGATGTTCGGGGCCTTCTTCGCAAGCTATTCGGTGCTGCACGGCCACACGGCCGGCGGCCCTTCGGGCCATGAGCTCTTCCATCGCGCCAAGCTGCCGGTCGGAACGGCCTGCCTGCTGTTCTTGAGTAATCACCGGGCAAACCCATCTTGACGCCAAACGCTGGTGCGCGTCAGCGCGGTGCTGATTCAGTTCGTGCCCGGATTCCAACGGTGCGGCAGCAGCATCCTCGATTCAGCTCATCGGCTGCGTCGGCAGTCGCGTGAAGACGTCCTTCAGATACGCGTACGGGTCGTGTCCGTTGAGCCGTGCCGACTGGATCAGACTTATGATCACTGCGGCTCGCTGACCCGCACGCAAGCCGCCGGCAAACAACCAGTTCAAGCGCCCCACGGCCACCGACCGAATCTGATTCTCGATCCAATTGTTCTCTGCCGGCAGTCGAACTGACCTTGCCCGTGCAATCCGTACCCCATAGCCGAACTCATGAATTGGCTTGCTGTGGCTGATTGGCAAG
>NZ_JASJXB010000071.1:0-3326 GCF_035018885.1 Variovorax sp. LG9.2
CAGCTACAACGCCGGCACCCATTCCCGGGTTAAGTTGAGATCGGCAGGGTGGGTCAAGTTGAGATCGGCGCCGACAGCTTAGGGTCCAAGCCGAGGGCTGCAGTGAACTTCCTCACGGGCTCTGGAGTCTCTACTTTTCAAGGTGCGTTGCATAGCTGGTAGGAACTCGATCGATGATGGTCAAGCTGTAGGTGATTGGCACCAAGGTCCGCGGTTTGCGAGCAGATGCTTGCAGCGAAAAGCTGTGCCACAGTCTCAACCTTCCGTCCCTCGACCAAAATGCTCTCTTTTCCTGTTCAATCTGATCAGCTCGTTGAACGGGCTCTCGAACGGTCCGGGCAGTTGCATGAGGCGATGTCAGAGATATTGGCGCTGGCCTGCGACGACGTGGTACTGCTAAATCTGATGGGTACTAATGTTGGACTTGCCTCGGCCGGCCTATCGATGGAGCACGGCGATTCTGTGCTGACCCTAGTGGCGCGAGGCAATCCGAACACCGCGACGGCAATCCTTCGCATGCAGTTCGAGTCCATGCTTCGAGGCGCTTGGGCGATCTATGCCGCGACAGAGCAGGAGATTGAGGCGCTGGAACGTGAAATCACTATCGAGGCCGACGTCCAAGCACGCCAACTCGCTAGCTATAGCAAGATGTTCAAGGCACTGCGCAAGGAAGACTGCTCGGTACCGCACGCACTGTTGGACGAGCTGAGCCGGGTCGACGACGTTCTGCGCCACGGTCTCAATTCGTTCATCCATGGCGGCTTCCAGCCGCTGAAGCACCAAAGCGACGGCTTTCCTTTGCATTTGATGTTGCAGGTCATTGAAACCTCGAACGCGATCTCGACCATGACGTCAGCTCTGTTCGCGGTCTTAGTGGACGACGGCGGGATGCGAATGGCGCGCCTTAACGCAATGCTTATTGAGTTCCGGGACGTCCTTCCTGAAATGACGATCGTGTTGCAGAAATGAACCTGTCCCCCAAGCTCAGACGCAACAGCGTGTAGTAAGAAACCTGATCGGGCTGACGGCCCGGGGGCAGAAATTGAGAAAGCTAGGTACTGGGATTTGGAAGTTCAGCCGTCAGCTGATATGCCCAGACGCAGCCGTAAGAACCGAGTCCCAATGCGTCCCCAAGTTGCCTCTCGAAAGATGCGCGGTAAGCGGATGCGCCGTCCGAGCGACGGTCACATTTGCAAGTTCCGGAACCAACTCGCGCCAAGCAGCTTCACTCCGCACCAGGACAAACTTCGAGCCGATTTCCAGTTGGTGTAGCACTAGTTTGCGAGCTAGGCCCCGTGACGGCAGCCGCAACTTGGCGTCGAACGACTCAGACGCCCAAGGGCACATTTGCACCGCGAGCACGTGGTTGCTGACATGCTGGTCGCCAAGTTCATGACGGAGTTCGCGTAGACGGTCCCAAGTCCACTTTCCGTAACCCGACCGGTAGTCTGGCGCCAAGCTCTGCAGAGCCCATCCCTCCGTGGATGGCGGCGGGTTGTTAAAGGCATAGCCGGGCGAGGAATCGAAGCCGGGATTGGCCAGCAGCCAAGTCAGTGGCGCACCGATACGGCCCTCGTACGGCATCGGCTGAATCTCAGTGCGCAGACGAGTCGGTGCGACCGGGGATCGCCGCGTGTTGTACGCCTCGGCCATTTTTAGGTCGGCGCTGAAGTCGGTCTCAAAAAAACTTTGGGTGGGCATGGATACCGAGCTTGCTTGTTGACATCGCCACCGTGTTCTCTCGCCAGCTTCTCTGACGCTCCGGTTGCAGCATCACGACCGGCTACTTCAAGACCTCGACCGCCCACCGTGGAAGCTGCAAAGGTATTCCACGCCGCCTTCCCGATCAGTTGGCTTGGCGCGAATACGGATTTTGGTGCCGACAGGGTAGGCTTTTGAGAACTTCTTTGAACATTCGACGAACAGCGTCGTTGGCAGCTGATGACCAGCCACGGGTCGAATATGGACGTCACCGTGAAGCCCCGACGCAGCCGGCGGCTTGAAGCTCTCGACGACAACAAAGCGGCACGGCTCGTTTGGTTTCGCCATAAGGTTCCTTGTTATCTAGACAGCCGACGACGACCGCAAAGCTCCGCTGCTGCCGGCACGCAAGGTTAGACATGAAGATCAACAAGACGGCCAAAAAATCACTGCCGCATGCATGACGCCGACATTGCTAACCGTTCTTCTCAGGCATTGTTTTTTGGCAGATTGCCTCACTGGATCTCCCACCTTCCGTCAGGTACTGTCGTCAGGCATGCAATACGCTGCCAAGCCAATAGACATGCGGGTTTGCGCTGCATCGTTCCTCGGAGAAACCCCACCCCTCTGAAAGAGGGGTGAGGAATGCAACCAGTCAGTGCTGACTTTTAGGCTGTGCACGCCAAGCTAGTGTCCTGAAGCCGCATTGCTCGGTGAGCTTGAGCTTCATCTGATGCATGCTCTGACGAGTGATCGTTTCTCCGGTCATCCATCTCACTGCGCGCGCCGCGTCGGTCGGGCTACCGCGCGCAAGATCAAGCGCCTCGCAATAAATCAAGCGCTGAGCCACCTGCTCCTGAGTTAGCGGAAATTTTCGATCCTTTAGTCCTTCGACAGCCGGCTCATATTTCGCCTCGACTCGATTCCGGGCGCTCTGCCTCAGCGCCCCTGCGTCCCGGTCAATGAGCCCTTCCAATGCCAATTTATCGAACTTGCTAACGTTTAACCAGGCTAAGGTCTGCCAAGGAGTCTGAGTGCTGACCTTACCCCCTCCGGCTGACTGGACTGCGTTGACTCGCGCGAAGGCCGCCCAGGCTTGATCGTCATTCGCCAAAAAAACGCCACGCCATGCCACCTTCTTAGTCTGATGGGCAGGGCCAAGCTCGTGGCGAAGCCAAGCCAAGTCGATCCACCGGAGCAATAGCTTTCGTCGCAACGTTTCCCCTAGCGGGCCAGGGGTGCCATCGCTGTGCGGTGCGCGGGGAGGTGGTGGCAACGCTTTCACGAATTGAGGTGCTTGCCGCCAGCCCGGAGCGATTCCTCGCCGAGTGAATTCTTCGTTAATAACCCACAACACCGCGATAGCCTTATCCAGCCCGGTGGGCTGTTCGTGCCAGTGCGCATTTCTCGCTCGCAACTGTTGCGCTGTTTGACGCCGCAGCAAAAGGTCGAGACGCTGCCATTTCTCCGCTTGGCCAACTGAGACTTTCGCAAGGATCTTTATCGGATTGAATTCTCTTAGCAGCATGAGCACATTTCTCGGGCAAACTGAATCGCCCCGGTTTTTGAGGAGGCTCAACACTCTGAGAGGATTGAGCCATGAACAAGTCGAACAAGTTCTCACC
>NZ_JASJXB010000072.1:0-3219 GCF_035018885.1 Variovorax sp. LG9.2
TTGCGCCGCCTTCACCGCCCAAAAAGCTATTGACGACCTGGAGCTTGAAATCCGTTTTGTACTTCTCCATAAGACCCCTTGAAGTTCGTCCAACTTCTGGGGGTCAGTTCAAAACCGGGGCGATTCATTGGTTCCGCATTGCCATGGGCTTCTCGGATCGCAGAAGTAGATTTCCAGTCCCGTCTCAAATCGCAATTGGGCATGCTGAGCCATCTCTGCTCCCTGATCCCAGGTCAACGACTTGGCCAGATGATCGGGCAGTGTCGATATCTTCAGAGCAATTGCGTCACGCACCGCTTGTGCACCATGTCCGGCCAAGGCTGGTCCGTTCTTCACATTGGCTGCAGCACCGTGACCAGGCATAGGAGGAAGGTGCAACAGCATTGTGAATCGTGTCGCGCGTTCCACCAAAGTTCCGATTGCTGAGGAACTCAACCCGATGATCAGATCTCCTTCCCAATGACCAGGGATGGCCCGGTCCGCGATTTCTGCCGGACGTTCGCTGATCATCAACTCCGGCGTGATGAAGTGTCTACTGCGCTGGCGTGTTCGGGCTTGCGGAACTCGCAATGCGCGGCCCGTATGCAGGCAGGCCGTCAGCTCACGTTTGAGTGCGCCCCGACCTTGTATGTAGAGTGCTTGATAGACGGCTTCATGGGAGACCCGCATGGATGCATCATCGGGGAATACAAGCTTCAGTCGTCGGCTGATTTGCTCCGGGCTCCAGCTGCTGCCCCAACGGCGATCTGCACGCCGGCCATGGCGACGTCCGTTCCAAGGTACTTGCGGGCCCGGCAGTCGCTTGCCACGCACATCCAACACGGTTCCGGCAAGACGCTCTTGAACATAGACTCTGAGCCTGTCGTTGAGCGCAAGCTTGGCCACCTTGGGCCGTTGCGCCGCACGTTCGGCCTTCCACTGCGCCACCGTGGCTCGGTACTGCAGCTTCCCGCCCCGGGTTGCTGCATTGCGCCGCAACTCGCGCGAGATGGTCGAAGGCTTCTTCGGCCGCCTCAAGACGGAACTGTTCTACCCTCGAGACTGGAAATTCACTACGGTCGAGCAACTCATCAAAGAAGTAAATTCGTACATCCACGGGTACAACGAGAAGCGGATCAAGCTCTTCTGGGTCGCTCGGCCCTATCAAATACAGAGAGAGTCTTGGTCTTACGGCATAAACACAGTACAAGTTTTTATCCGAACCCCCGGTGGGTCTGAGTTCAACCGGCGCCGACACTCATAGCCGCCGTGGTCACACCCTCTCGTCGCACCCCCCAGCATGTTGGAGATGAGCTCTTGGGTCATTTCCAGATCGTCACCCTGTAGTCGGTCCAGGCTAAGCAAAAGCCAGCGACACAACTGCTGGTCCAGCGAATGGTGCCGGTTGCAGACGGCCGTCTGAACATTTGGGAAATTAGCCTGCGTGAAGCGCAGCAGCAGGTGCAGCACGGGACCCATTCGTTCGAATTCCTCCTGAAGCGCTCCTGCATTGGGTCGAAAACCTTTGCCGGCGCTTTGCACCACTGCGCGGTTGGTTGAGGAGCCGCGCAACGTCACGAGGCTCCAAACCGCACAGCCGAAAAGGAACAGTGCGTGCAGACGTTGGTCCTTACGACAATCCAGCTCAGTCCGGCATTCTTGTGGGACGGTGCCATGACTTGCTCATCGGCCCGCCCCAGTGCACCGTCGCTGCGATGACGCTTGCGAAAGATCGCCAGCAGCAGCACGGCGATGGGGACCACGACAACGATCGAGACGATGCCTGATGCGCGACTCTTCGTCCGTCAGGTCGACCTGTATAGCAAAGCGTCGGAAAGAGGAAGCAGGCAAGGACGACTTGGTGGATTCAATCGATTGTTTATGCGGTGGATTCCATGTTGGTAAATTATTACTTTGGCACGTGCGCTAACCAATAGTCGTCGACTTTGCCACTTTGACCGGCAAAATCCCCGTCCGAAGAAAAAGAATCGTTTTGAATCTTCGGCGCGTCTTCAATTTCCGCCTTGGTGGCGTTGAGTACCAACAAACTCGTGCCCGTAGTGGCCTTGAAGTCCGTCCAAGGAACTGGGGTGTACTTTTGATCGAATCCGAACAATCCACCGCGCCCTATCACCAGATACGCGACCTTTCCGGTCTGCGGGTCCAACACGATATCGCTGATGCTTCCCAAGTTTTCCCCCTTCGGATTGACCAGCTCGGTTCCGACTAGCTGATCCGAGCGGTAGGCACCGAGGTTGTCGGTTACCGGCTGCGCAGAAGCAATCTGTGCACGCCGCCAGCTGTCGTTGTCGGCCCTCGGAAATTTGCCTTCGCGCATGTTGGAGGCATAACTTGCGTAAAGGCTCTTGCTCGCTGTCAAGACGGTCTCGCACGCAGCCTGTTGCCCGCGCTGTGCAAGGATGTTAGCCGACGCGATAAGCATGCGGACTTCGTAACCAGGACGTGCATTTAGGTAGCGACGGTTCGACGGGGTATCGGTGATAGGCGCCAATGTGCCCGGCCCGTAACTGTACGCCGGATAACCATAGCCGTATCCCGAGCCGTGCAGCCAATAGCCGTCTTTTTGCAGGGTGCTGTCGAAAGCGCGAAGGTCGCTCAAGCACTGTTGAGCTGGTCGCACTTTGACCGTCTGTGCGGAGGCGGTTGGCGCGATCAGCGCCGCACATGAAAGCACGCTCAGGGACAAGGCGGCGCGGCCGCAAATCACGAAAAATCTCATCATTGGGTTTTCCTGACGCCTTTTTGGCGCATGAGTTTGAAACACACTCTCCAACTTTGCATCCGCGTTGCAAATAGAGTCTGTTCGGCGCCGCACCGAACGGCGCCGATGGAGTCAATTAAATTTGCGCGAAGTCGCCGAGTTTTACTCCGCGGTTGGCGGAGCGCGCCAAGGCCTTCGGCCCAGGCAAGGAGCAGCACTCCATCGACGAGGAAGGTATGCCGACTGTCACAGCAAAGCCCTCGCCGCCGAACAGATGAGCTAATTTTCAAGTCCGCAACGGAGTCGCTCAAAGCGGACAAGGGCTACGACGCTCAGGAATTTATCCAGGTGTGCCGGGACATGGGCGTGATCCCCCACGTGGCACAGAACACTTTCGGGCGGCGCTCAGCAATGCCCGATGCTATCGCTGCGAGCGAGGGTTATGCGCTGTCGCAGCGCAAGCGCAAGCTCATCGAGCAGGGCTTTGGCTGGGCCAAGACGGTGGGCGGAATTCGTCA
>NZ_JASJXB010000073.1:0-2650 GCF_035018885.1 Variovorax sp. LG9.2
TGTCGGCGCCGATCTCAACTTGACCCACCCTGCCGATCTCAACTTAACCCGGGAATGGGTGCCGGCGTTGTAGCTGCCGGCTGTGGATAACTGTAGCTCTTTCCTCCTTTCACTCGTCGGTTCGCATTGGTGATGTGGCGCGGGGGAAGACGCGAAGGGCGTAGCCCGTAGCGGCTTTCCCCGCGCTCGGCGAGTTCAGGCTGAGTCTGCCGGTGGTTGTGCGGGCGAGGTCTTGTTCGCCTTGCGCTCGATCTCGCGTGCCTTGATGCGCCGCTTCGAGTTGGCTGTGGCCTGCGTGACGCGGTAGCTGTCGTTGCCGGTCTCCACGATGTGGCAGTGGTGCGTGAGCCGGTCCAGGAGCGCCGTCGTCATCTTCGGGTCTACGAACACACTGGACCATTCCGCGAAGTCCAGGTTGGTCGTGATCAGCACGCTTGTGTGTTCGTACAGCCGGCTCAGCAGATGGAACAGCATGGCCCCGCCAGCCTGGCTGAAGGGCAGGTAGCCCAGCTCATCCAGGATGACCGCGTCCAGGCGCAGCATGCTGCCGGCGATGCGCCCGGCCTTGCCCTGTGCCTTCTCCTGCTCGAGGGCGTTGACCAGGTCCACCGTCGAGTAGAAGCGCACCCGCTTGCCGTGGCGTGTGATGCCGGCTACGCCGATAGCGGTCGCCAGATGGCTCTTCCCGGTTCCTGGACCACCCACCAGAACGACGTTGTGCGCCGCCTCGGTGAATGTCGTCTCGGCCAATTGCATCACCAGCTTGCGGTCCACCGGCGAGACCTCGAACTCGAAGCCTGCCAAGTCCCGATGCACAGGGAACTTCGCCGAGCTCATCTGGTGACTGACCGAGCGCGTCGCCCGTTCGGTGGTCTCGGCGCGCAGCATCTGCTCGACGAGCCAGCGCGACCCTTCCAGCTCGCCGTTGTTCTGCTCGATCAGCTCGGTCCAGGTCGAGGCCATGCCGTGCAGGCGCAGCGCCTTGAAGTCGGCCACGATGGAATCGTTCGGCTCACGCGTCATGGTCGACCCCCTGGATGTCGCGCAGCCGGTCGTAGCGCCCGGGGTCTGCAATCGGTGGTGTCAGTATCTGCAGCGTCGTGACGACGTTGGCCGGCCGCGCCGGCGCGTTCAGTCGCGCCAGCACGTTGATCACATGCTCGATGCTCACGCGTCCCGAAGGCGGCGTTCCTTCGAGCGCGAGTTCGACCGCCACCAGCACAGCGTCAAGGCCGGCACCGGGCACCAGCGCCAGGATCTTGGCCATCACCCGATCGCCACCGGTCTCGCGCAGCAGCGCTCGGCGCATTCTCTGCAACGGCTCGGGCAGGTCGGCGAACGGCGCCCCGTTGCGCAACGCGCCCGGCTTGCGCTCGAGCAGCGGGATGTAGTGGCGCCAGTCGTAGCGGATCTTGCCCTTGTCCATGAGCCGCTGGTGATCGGCGACGATCACATCGTCCGCTACGACCATGACCCGCGTCGGGTACAGCCGGGTGCTGAGCATCTGTCCGGCCAGCTCGCACGGCACCGAGTAGCGGTTGCGTGCCACCGTCGCCAGACAGGTGCTGCTGACCCGGGCCACCTCTTCGACGTAGCCGTCGAACGCCGCCGGCATCGGCATCATCTGCAGTCGCTCGTGTTCGAGCATTTCGGCGACGCTGAACTGCTTGTGCTCGGGGTGCTTGACCTCGGTCCACAGCTGCCTGCAACGCTCACCCACCCAGGCATTGAGTTCGTCGAGGCTGCCAAAGCGCATCTGCCGCGCGTCGATCCAGACGCGCCGACGGCTGTCCTGCACATTCTTCTCGACGACTCCCTTCTCCCAGCCCGAGGCGACGTTGCAGAAGTCAGGGTCGTACAGGTAGTGCGCGCACATCACGGCGAAGCGCGCGTTGACGACGCGGCCCTTGCCCTTCAAGACTTTGTCGACGGCCGTGCGCATGTTGTCGTAGATGCCGCGTCGGGCTACGCCGCCAAGGGCGGCAAAGCTGCGCGTGTGCGCATCGAACAGCATCTCGTGACCCTGGCTCGGATACGCCACCAGCCAGAACGCACGGCTCGCGCACAGCTTCATGTGCGCCACCTGCAGCCGCCGGTAGATGCCGCCGATCACGATCCCCTCTTCGCTCCAATCGAATTGGAACGCCTCACCGAGCTCGAAGGCGAGCGGCACGAAGGCCTTGCCCATGACCACGCCGCCTTGCTGCGCTCGCCAGTCGCGGATGAAGTCCGTGAGGCGGGAGTAACCGCCTTCGTATCCGGCCTCACTGATCTGCTTGAGCAGCGCCTTGGCGGTTCGTCGCTCCTTCTTCGGTCGGCGCGCGTCGACCAGCAGCGCCTGCTTGATTGCCTCGACGAACGGCGCCAGTTTGATGGGCGCTTCCTCCCGCAGACTTCGACGTGGCTCCTCGACTTTGTTGGTGCGCAGGTACTTGCGCACCGTGTTGCGCGACAGGCTCGTCGCCAGCGCGATCTCCCGCACTGACTTCTTGTCGCGGCGGTGCATCCGCAGCACTTTGCCAATCATGGCCATGGTAATCACTCCTGATACCCCGCTGCTCAAAAAAACAGCAGGGTAGGCTGAACACCCGGGTCACTTTGAGATCGGCACAACCCTCATAAGTGGGTCAATTCTCGGTCGGCGCCAACA
>NZ_JASJXB010000074.1:0-2591 GCF_035018885.1 Variovorax sp. LG9.2
TGTGGCGCGTCAATCCATCTGAGAGGCGCGCGACAGTCTGGATGAGAAGGATGTCGCGGCTTTGCGATGATGCCCGAGGTTTGATTGTCGCGGACCGGTTTTAGGCTGACGGTTGAAAGTCGCTGGGCTTGGGAACGCCGACGTTCTTCGGTGTCGCATAGCTGGCCGCGCGCCCGGCGCCGATTTGTTTACGTTCGATGGCGGTGCGCCTGCGGTAGCTCTCGAAGTTCATCTCGAAGATCGTAGAGTGATGAACGAGCCGGTCGACAGCGGCCAGCGTCATGGCGGGATCCTGGAATACCTTGCCCCATTCTCCGAAGGGCTGGTTGGCCGTGATGATCATCGAGCGTCGTTCGTAGCGCGTGCTGATCAGTTTGAACAGGGCCGACGTTTCGGCCTGGTCCTTGGTGACGTAGGCTAGGTCATCGAGGATCAGCACATCGAAGTGGTCAAGTCGGGTGAGCGCCGCTTCGAGTGCCAGCTCGCGACGCGCCACCTGCAAACGCTGAACGAGGTCGGACGTGCGTGCGAACAGCACCCGCCACCCCTTCTCCAGTAAGGCCAGACCGATAGCCGACGACAAGTGCGACTTGCCTCCGCCTGGTGGTCCCAGCAGAAGAACGTTGGAGCCATTGCGCAGCCACTCGTCGCCCGCGCACAGCGCCATTACCTGTGCCTTGGAGACCATCGGCACGGCGTTGAAGTCGAAGTTGTCCAGCGTCTTGCCCGGCAGCAGCTTGGCCTCGGCCAGATGGCGCTCGATGCGCCGCCGGTCCCGCTCGGCCAGTTCGTTCTCGGCGAGCACTGTGAGCAGCCGTGCGGCCGGCCATCCTTCCTTGTCTGATTGCTCGGCGAAGACCGGCCACATCTGCTTGGTGGCCGGCAGCCGCAGTTCGGACAGCAGCAGCGTCAGCCGCGAGGCATCGAAGTTCTCATTCATGCCATGACCTCCGTGGCCGAGCCCATCAGGACATCGTAGGAGCTCAGCGGTGCCAGTCGTACCGTGACCTCCGGCAAGCGCGCTGGGTCTGGGGCGAAGCGCACCAGCAGAGCGTTGAGGTCGGGCAAGCGTCGGTGATCGAGATCGTCTGCCAGCACGCCTGCCAGCTGGACCTCGCACGATCGGTCGTGCGCCAGACTCAGCAGTGCGACCATCGTCTTGCAGGCGACGCGCTCGGCCAGGTGTTCCCGCAGGAACTCGAACGTCAGTCGGTACACATCCCTGGGGAACAGCTGGTCACGGTAGACCAGACTGAGCAGCGCCATCGGCTTGCGTCGAAGCGCATGGATGACGTGGTGGTAGTCGACGACGTGGCCATGCTTGCCGTTGGCACCGCCGCGCCCACGCTCCAGCGTCATGAGCTGCGTCGCGCCCAGCAGCAACTCGAGCCGGTCGTCGTAAAGCCGTACCCGCAGCCGATGGCCGATCGGCCGCGACGGCACGGTGTAGAAGACCTTGCGCAGCGTGAAGCCGCCAGAGGAGGTGACATAGACGAACGTCTCCTCATAGTCGCAGGTTCGCGCCGGCGGTAGCGGCTGCAACAGCGCGCGTTCGGCGTCGATGCGCTTGCCATTGCGGGCGTTCTTGCGGCTGACGATCTCGTCGATGAAGCTGCGGTAGGCGGTCAGGTCGACGAACTCGACAGTACCGCGCAGCAGCAGCGCATCATTTACCGCGCATCTTGAGATGCCCATGCGCGCTCTCGATGGAGCCGTTCTCGTGAGCGACACCGCGGTTGTTGCGCGTCGGCTGCATCAGATAATGCGCGCACAAGGCGTCGTAGCGCGAGGTCAAGTCCTCGCGCGCGTCGGCGTCCAGATTGCGGAACGCCGCCGACAGGCTGTCGCTGCGGTGCTCGCGTGGCGCACCACCCAGCGCCCATAGCGCGTTCTGCAGGCCTTCGGCCAACGCGACGTAGCTCTCGCCGCCCAGGATGACGTGCGCATGCTCGAAGCCCGAGCACACCAGCCTGAAGTGGTAGAGGCGGTGATCCAGCGCAACTCCCAGCACCGTGACCCCGAGGTCGCGCATCTCGGTGAAGTCGGACAACCCCATGCGACCGGCTTCATGAACCTGGCGGAACATCACGTCCCGCTCCTGCCCATGAAGCGCGCGCCATGAACGGATACGGCGTTCGAGGGTTCGACGAACGCTCGGGTCGAGTTCGACGTGGCGCCGTCTCAACTCGTCGAATACGGCCACCGGGCGGATGCCTGGAGCCGCCTCGAGCAGGGGTACGACTTCGGCGTCGAAGATGTTGGCAAGCGGGTCGGGACGCCGTCGCTCACGATGAGCCTTCTTGGTCGAGGGCAGCGGCGGATCGTGCTCGATACGGTACGCGCTGGCCACGCTGATGGCCGCCTGCGCCGCCGCGGTCGGCAGCGTCTTGGAGAGTCTGAGCCATGAACAACCTCATCTGATGATCGTGGATGTGCCTTCCAGGCACGGCAGGGCCTCGCTAGATCGAGAAACCCCTTCGTACCTCACTTACCGCGATCACCGACGAAGCGCCCCTACGGGTTGCCCCTTCGCAGGCATGGTCGGGAGCCTGTCGGGCTACCTGTCTCTTATACACATCTGACGCTGCCGA
>NZ_JASJXB010000075.1:0-2472 GCF_035018885.1 Variovorax sp. LG9.2
TACCGGCAACTCGCCAGTCAAGCCACCACGGTGGCGGCCTGACTTAAACCAATCAGCCTCCACGAATCCCGGGGCGACTCATTTTGTTGGCGCCATGCCGCTGATGCTACGGCAGCACTTCGGCATGCAAAAATCTCACCCAACAAAAAAACGAGGAGAAGGTATGCCGGGGCAAATGGTGCTGAGGATCTGGGACGTCGAACACGGGGCATGCGCGATGCTTGCCCACCACCAAAACGGAGTCGCCGGCCGCTTGGCGATGATCGACTCCGGAGATACGTCTGATTGGAAGCCAAGCGAACATATCAAAAACGTTCTCGGTCGTACCCAGCTTGACTACCTCATCATCACAAACGCTGACCAAGACCACATGAGTGATCTAGATGGATTATGGCAAGCGGGGATCGACGTTAAAACGCTTTCGCGCAACCGCCATCCTCCACCGGATGTGCTGCGCGCGATCAAGAGTGTGCACGGTACAACGAGCGACATTGAGCGGTATCTAAAAATTCACGAGAGCTACACGGCTACCGTCTCGCAGCCGTTTAACACTTACATGGGTGGAATCACCAAGACCACGTTCTCCAATACCTATCCTCAGTTCCAAGACACCAACAACTTGAGTTTGGCGACCTTCATCAAGTTCGACGACTTTAAGATATTGTTCCCCGGTGATCTTGAAGAAGACGGATGGACAGCACTACTGCAACGGGAAGACTTCTGCGAAGAACTGAAGGGTGTGACGATCTTGGTCGCATCCCACCACGGTCGTGAAAACGGGTACTGCGAAGAGTTGTTCGACTACTGCCATCCACGTGCCGTGGTGATGTCAGACAAAGCAATCGTTCACAGCACGCAAAACATGACCGGGGTCTATCGAGGCGAAGTGCAAGTACACCACCCGGATGGAATCTTCGTGGCGTCATCCGGTCTTCGACGCCGTGTGCTCACGACTCGCAAGGATGGATGGATCGAGTTCACTGTTGGAGACAACAACTTCAACGTGAACACGGAGTACCGAGGATGAAGGCGGAAAGTTCACTTAAAGCCCAAAACATCAAGTGGTTGGTGATGCTCGCGGCGCTCGACGTGCTGATCGTGCTGGTGTTTGTGTTTCCCGAAGTCATCGAGAACGGAGAGATAAAGCGACTCGCCGTTGTGCGTGGCCTCATCACATCGGTGCTTCCGGTTGTTGTGCTCCTTCTCGCTGGCATGCTCAGTCATGACATCAAAGCTCAGTTGGTGTTTTGGAGAATCAAGAATCCTTTGCCCGGGGCGGAAGCGTTCACGCGGTACGCGCCCACCGATGTACGGATCGATATGGCGGCGCTCAAAAAGAACGTCGGCGAGCTTCCCACGGATCCATCCGAGCAAAACAAGAAGTGGTTCAAGCTTTATCGGATGGTCGAGAAGGATGGGGCAGTCACGGAGGCTCACAAGATGTACCTGCTTTGCCGAGACATGGCCGCCATGTCCATCCCACTCATCGTGCTGGTGCCAGTCGGTCTGCACTTTGTAGGCGTAACCTCGCTGGCGCTTTGCGTCACGGCGGGGATGTTTGTGATTCAATACTTTGTGGCTCGTGTGAATGCGAGAAACAGCGGGATAAGGTTTGTGTGCAATGTTTTAGCGATCCATTCCACAAAAAAAATGGCAAATGCGAAAGCAGTGGTCGCATAGGTACGGGACATCATTCTTCAAGCCGCGTGCTTAAGTTTGAACGGTATAAAAATCATGACGCCCGAGTACAAAGCCGTCGCCTCAACAAGGCAGTGACTCATAGCATTAAAGGTAAAGGTCTCGAAGACTGCGCTAACGGGTAGGCATCTTAGGTGTGATCTTTCGCGCCCTGAGCATCTTTTTCCTATCCTGGTGTTGTCGGCTATGGGATATGGTCCCATCTACTAGCAGTCTGGGAAATATGGCAAACGTTCAACGAGCGATGCTTCATTTCTTGCCAGCTTGATCGCTTTAAATATCAGCCGAGTCAACGATGAGATGCACGAATGGCTGATCGCACATTGATTGCGCGTGCCGGCTGGCTCGGCGACGGCTAGGGCGCGACTACAGCTTGAACTGCTGGTCGGCGCTGATGCGCTACATCGACGATGGGGACCTGCCGCCCGACAACAACTGGTTAGAGAACCAGGTTCGACGGTTCGACCGATCGCGCTCGGCCGCTTAAACTGCTGTTCGCAGGGAGTCTGCATGTCGGTAGGAGAGCAGCCTCGGTGATGAGCCTGCTGGTACTCGGCGCGTCTCGACAAACTCCATCCATATGCGTACCTGCGCGACGTGCTTGCCATGCTTGCCAAGCACCCAACGCATCCAGCCAGCCGAATCGCTGAGCTGTTGCCTTATCGCTGGACGCCTGACAAAACAATCCGAGCCTGCGTGACCTTGCCCCCGGAATCCGTACCCCATAGCCGAGTTCATGAATTGGCTTGCTGTGGCTGATTGGCAAGCCAGTCC
>NZ_JASJXB010000076.1:0-2025 GCF_035018885.1 Variovorax sp. LG9.2
ACATCGGGCACCCTTGAGGGCGCATCTCGTTGCGATGTCATCAACTCGCGCTGCAATGCTCAATGTTCAGCGTCTCCCTAGCAAAGCCAGTCGACGGGTAACATTCCCTCGTGAGGCAACACGCATGATTCGCTGAGGGGCCGCGCGCGGGAACCCTTTCATCCAGCCGTGCCTGAATTTTTCGCTGCACTGACAAGCCTAGAACCATGCAATGACAACCGAATGAAGTCGCTGCTGCAGTGGGTCGTGCGGTGATGCCCGCGAATCAGACCTACGAGCCACCGCCAGCCATGTGACGCTCAGCCCATCTTGCCCATGTCCCGGATGTCGTCCCGAAGGGAAGCGCGATCGCCTTTCGCCAATGGCAGGTTGATGAAAAGCTCGATCCTTCGCCGCAGTGAATAGAGAATCTGAACGGCGCCGTTGGCTGCTGCCTGCGGCTCTTTCAGCGCCGCCGCATCCGGCATCTCCCAAAGCGCTGAATCCGGCTGACCGGGCCACGATGGCTCCTGCCCATGCGTCTCGGCGTCCAACGTGATGATGAATGAGGCCCTGGCCAGGTGGCGGGCCTGGAAATGGGACCAAGCCGCCGGAATCATTGCCGGCGGCGGCATGCTCGCGCCGGCCAGCGCCCCCAAGGCCGCGGGGTGAATTCTGTCCGCTATGTGGCCGGGCCATCCGCACGACACCACTGCAAATCGGTCATCGCCCAGATGCTGAAGACAGGCCTGCGCCAGGACGCTCCGTAGCGAGTTCCGCTTGGAGACAAAAACCACCGTCACTCTATTCACTGCCGTCATGTAAGCTCACAGCTTAGCAAGGCGGCGTGGCGGACCATGACGCTTGACACTTGCCGATCAAGGTGAATCGCCCCGGGCGATTCAGTTGCGCTTAGGACTTGAAGCTGCTCAGCGAGCACTATAGTAGTCCGATGATCTTTATAACCGGCGCATCGGGAAATGTCGGCGCACACGTGGTGCGTGAGTTGAGACGGCGCGGCATCCACTTTCGTATTGGCGAGCGCATGGCGGCTATACGCGCCCTTCCTGACCAAGGACCAACTCAAACAGTGCGTTTTGATTTTCTGGACGCGACAACCTTTACACCGGCCGTGGTAGGTTGCCGTGCCGTGTTTCTGCTTCGACCCCCGCCGATTTCTGACACCCAAAGAACGCTCAATGTGTTCATCGATGCAGCCAGACAGTCAGGCGTGAGCCAGGTGGTGTTTGTCTCGGTGGCAGGCGCCAGCCACAACTCATTGGTACCCCACCACGCAGTTGAGCAGCACCTGCGGGCCGGGCCACCTGGTTGGACCATATTGCAGCCAGGCTTTTTCATGCAAAATTTGGGCGACGCGTATCGCCAGGACATCCGTGACGAAAAGCGTTTGTACGTGCCTGCGGGCAATGCAAGAGTTGCTTTTCTGGACGCCCGGGATCTGGCCGAAGTTGCAGTGATGGCTTTGCTCAGCCCTCTGGCGCACATCGGGAAGACGTATCAACTCACCGGCCCTGATGCCTTAAGTTTTTCTCAAGTCGCTCAAGCGCTAACACGTGAACTCGGTAAATCTATCGATTACCAATCGGCGAGCGTTTTAGGCTACGCCAATCACCTCCACCAGCGCGGTCTGCCACTGGCGCAAATAGCGGTGCAGACCATACTGCATGTGGGATTGCGTTTTGGGCAAGCCCAAGAAGTCGTGGAGGAGCTTGCACGTTTGCTTGAGCGGGCGCCTCGTCGCTTGGCAAACTATGTTCACGACTACCGGGATTTGTGGACATAGGCGTCTCAGAACGTCGACACGCTTTTCAGGGCGTTCGGAACGCCCTACGGTTCCGGTCAAGACCATTCCCATCTCACTGACGGGTTCCGTCGCGTTAACGGAACCGCTCGTCAGAGAGCTGGCCCCGGAAATCTGTACAACCCGGTAAGTGTGGAAACTGCTCCTGAAAGTGAGGAGCTTGCCTGTGAAGATTGGAGTTATGCGCAGCAACCTGGCCGCGCCCTTGCACCTTGGCCTGGGCC
>NZ_JASJXB010000077.1:0-2016 GCF_035018885.1 Variovorax sp. LG9.2
CCCGAGTTCGACAGTTAAACGCGTAACGTGTTGATCCATATAGGGCCGCGCATCAAACGCTCCACTACAACAGGGTCAGTTGGGTATCGAGATTGGGTTTTGGGATGTCCAGTGCCGCCAGGATGGCGGCATGTTGTGTGGTGACCGACGACAGTCCGGCCACCGGCTGGCTGTCGTTCAGAGTGATGCGGTGATGCTGAATGCGGCGCAGTTGTGCCAATGCCCGCTCGGGTGATAGCGCCGTGTCACTTGCGTGCAGGCGGGTGCGCATCACCCGGTACAGGATCAGCGCCATGAAGCAGATTGCCGCGTGCGCCCGGATGCGTCCGGGCAGCCGGTGATAAATGGGTCCGATTTCAATCTCCGATTTCAGGACTCGAAACCCTCGTTCGATGTCGGCCAGTGACTTGTATCGCCGCACCACATCCTCAGGCGCGAGATCGGCGACATTGGTCACCAGCAGCAGCTTGCCGTCCATCAGACGCGCGTGCGCCAGGGCGCGCTCATCGATGCCGTAGCTGAACAGCTCACTCTTGAGATCGACCTTGACGATGCGTGCCAGATGGGCCTCGCACACCTCGTGATAGAAGCGCGCCCGTGCACCGCCGTCAGACAGCTTGCGGCCGCGAACCTTTTTGACGAGGGCCTGATCGCTGTTGTTTTTGCTGTCTTTCCGGCTGTCCTTTGCGCTGTCCTGCGCATCGAGCTTGCCCGTCCATTGCGCGGCCTGCTGCTCCAGTGCCTCGATGCGCCGGTCGCGCTTGGCACCGGCCTCCAACGCAACCTGCGGATCGTGTGCAACCACCAGGCGCAAGTCGTTCCAGCGCGTCTCGGTGACCACCTCGGACGGCGCATCGGCGCACTGCGCCGCATGCAGTGGACCCAGCAGATCGATGAAGTCCGCATAACGTCGACCTGGCACGGCCAGGATGAATTCCAGCTGACCCCCACCTGGCAAAGTGATGGCCTGCAAATCTGCCAGGTTGTCGCTCGAGAGCAGCCCGCGATCGGCCACGGCAATGACGCGCTTGACGGGCAAGCGCTGCACGATCTTCTCGATGATGGGCTTGAGCGTGGTCACCTCGGCCGTGTTGCCATCGAACACCTCGTGGTACAGCGGCAGGCCCTGGGCGGTCTGCACCACGCCGAGCATGACCTGGCGGGCGATGAGCCCTTCCTTGGCCATGCCGAAGTGGCGCAAGTCGCCTTCCTGCTGCGACAGGCCACTGGCACGGATGGTGGTCATGTCGTAGAACACGATGGCCAGATCCTGATCGACCAGCGGGCGCAGCAAGCCGGCGAGCACCGCCTCGACTTCCTCGTGGCTGTCGACCAGCGCGTCCATGGCACGCAGCAAGTGCTGGTGGTTGATCGACTCGCACATGATGCCGGGCAGGCTGACGGTCTCGACCCAGCGCAGCACGCCGAGTTTGGAGTCCGGATCGCACAGGCGGTTGAGCACCATCACGCGGATCAGGGCCTCGACGTCGATGGTGTGGCGGGTGCGCCGGAACAGCGTTCGCAGACGATCGAAGCCGAGCGAATTCCACAGCTGCGTGAGAGCCCAGACGTCGCCGAAGTCGCGTGCCGATTCGAAGTGCACGACTGGTTGCGCTGCAGCACCAGACGCGCCGCTCAGCCTGCGTGAGACAGCGCGTGATGTAGCGGGTGAAGTAGCAGGCGAGCCAAAGGGCTGACCGGTGACACGCAGCAGGCCGGAGATGACGGACTCGAGGCCGCTGTCCATCTGGTCGAGTCGACCCAGGGTGGCCACGGTGCGCTGCTTGGGGCGTCCGGAATCGTCGCGATAGGCTTCGACGAGTTGGACGTATTGGCGCGGGCCGGAGCGGGTGACTTTGATGAACACGCCACTACTCTAATCGATCACACTACCAATATGGAAATGGATAGAAAATAGAAAAACGTGCCATTACCAAAATATCGAAAATCGAGCGCTAAGTCGTTGTTTATATTGGAGTCGAAGCACCCAGCCAGCGATTAACTGTCGAACTCGGG
>NZ_JASJXB010000078.1:0-1876 GCF_035018885.1 Variovorax sp. LG9.2
GGTCCTGCGGATGCACCACCGCGAGAAGAAGTCGGTGCGAGAGATCGTGAGGGCGACGAGCCTGTCGCGCAACACGGTGAGGAAGTACCTGCGAATGCCGGTGGCGCAGCCACCGAAGTACCGGCGCCGGGCGGCGGCGACGAAGCTGTCGCCGTTCATTGAAACGATCAAGATGGCGCTGCTGGCCGATGCGCGCCGCCCGAGGAAGGAACGGCGAACCGCCAAGGCACTGCTTCAGCAGATCGCCGCGGCCGGCTACGAAGGCGGCTACACGCAACTGACGGACTTCATTCGTACATGGCGCGCCAGCCAAGGCGGCGTTGCAATCGGCAAGGCATTCGTGCCGTTGACCTTCGAGCTGGGCGAGGCGTTCCAGTTCGACTGGAGCGATGAGGCGCTGGTCATCGGGGGCCTCTACCGCAAGCTGCAGGTCTCGCACATGAAGCTGTGCGCAAGCCGCGCGTTCTTCCTTGTGGCGTATCCGAGCCAGGGCCACGAGATGCTGTTCGATGCGCATACCCGGTCGTTCGCGGCGTTGGGCGGGGTGGCATGCCGCGGCATCTACGACAACATGAAGACCGCCGTGGACAAGGTCCATAAGGGCAAGGGCCGCACCGTCAACGCGCGCTTCGCGGTGATGTGCGCGCATTACCTGTACGACCCTGACTTCTGCAACGTCGCCTCCGGCTGGGAGAAGGGCGTGGTGGAGAAGAACGTGCAGGACAGCCGCCGGCGCATCTGGATCGACGCGCGTGAGCGGCGCTTCGCGAGCTTCGACGAACTCAATGCCTGGCTGGGCGAGCGCTGCCGGGCGCTATGGGAAGAGGTCCGGCATCCCGAGCACAGGCAGTTCAGCGTGGCCGAGATGCTCGAGCACGAGCGGGAGCAGTTGATGCCGATGCCCGCAGCGTTCGATGGCTACGTCGAGGAGGTGGCCCGGGTGAGCAGCACCTGCCTGGTGTCGGTGGCGCGCAACCGCTACTCGGTGCCCTGCGAGCTGGCTGGGCAGATGGTCAGCACGCACCTGTACCCGACGCGCGTGACGGTAGTGGCCGGTGATGGCGTCGTGGCCGAGCACGAGCGGCTGACGGACAAGAGCAAGACGCGCTACGACTGGCAGCACTATGTGCCGCTGGTGCAGAGGAAACCCGGCGCACTGCGTAACGGTGCGCCGTTCGCCGATCTGCCCGAATCATTGCAGCGGCTGCGCCGTGCACTGTTGCGCGAGAGCGGAGGCGACCGGCTAATGGCGCGGGTGCTGGCGCTCGTGCCGACGGCCGGACTGGAAGCGGTGCTGGTGGCCGTAGAGCTGGCGCTGGACGGCGCACCGCCTTCCGGGCGCGTGAGCGTCGAACACGTCATCAACGTGCTCGCGCGTCTGAACGCGGCGCCGCGCCCGGACAACGTGGAGACACCGTTGCAGGTGCTGACGCCACCGATCGCTGACACAGCGCGCTACGACCGGCTGCGAGACCTGGGCAGCTTGAGGGAGGCCGGTCATGCGTGACGTCATCGCTGAACTCAAGGCGCTGCGCCTGCACGGTATGGCCGGGACCTGGGCCGACCTGATGGAGCAGAACGCCGCCGAGCTGGAGCGATCCGGCTGGCTGGTCGAGCAGATGCTGCGTGCCGAGACCACCGAGCGCGCCACGCGCTCGGTCACTCACCAGATGAACGCGGCGAAGTTCCCTGTGCACCGGGACCTTGCAGGGTTCGACTTCGAGGTCTCGCCGGTTGACCGCAAGCTCGTGCTGCAGTTAGCCGAGATGGCCTTCACCGATGAGGCGCACAACGTCGTGTTGGTGGGTGGCCCCGGCACCGGCAAGAGCCATCTGGCGACGGCCATCGGCGTGGCGGGCATCACGCAGCATGGCAA
>NZ_JASJXB010000079.1:0-1856 GCF_035018885.1 Variovorax sp. LG9.2
GATCCGCACCAGCTCGTCGCACGACCTGCCCTGGTCGATCGGCGCGGACGCCTACCAGCGCAACATGCTCGAGCTCGTCAGGACGATCACGAGCGCCGCAGTCGCAACCGTTTGGGGTGACTGGGAAGACGCTGGTGTAAGAGACTACCTTGGGCGCGCACGCGCGGACCTCCTGGAACGGGTGGCGGACACTCGCGTGCGATGGGTCGCGGGATAGAGGCGGGTGTTGAACGCACGGCTGTGCAGGGAACGCGTGCGAGATCAACAGCTTTTGCGACCGTCTGCTTCGGGCCCGTTGCACTCGGTCGGCAATCGTCTTGCGATGTCCCCTCTGAAGAGATTGCACGCATCGTCGAGCTTCAAAAAGCCCTTCGACTTCGATCATCGGCGCAGGTTTTATAGCGACTTGACGATTCGCACAAGTCAAAATTTGGTGATCAAGGATCAAGTCGCTTAATGGATGGCAACCGGAAAGCCCGATGTCGGTTGAATATGAGCGCCGGCAGTATTTGCCGCGCCGGATGAGTGCGACCGATCTTGCTGATTACCACCGCTCGCTCAACTAGGCTTGGTGCACTCCTTTTCAATGTATTCAAGCGCGGCCGGAAGTGCATCGCGGAACGTCATCCATTCATGGTCGCCGTCCACCACGCGTAATTCAACCTGCTTTGGCTGGATTTGATGCAGTCGCCAGTACAAATTTGCTGCCATTGGCGCAATACCCAGTCGGTCGTGGTCACCGGAAACTATCCACATTGGAACGCGAAAAGGTTGCGCCTTGTAAGTGTCGAGCTGTGACGCATAGTTGAGAGACTTCCATGTCTCAGGATCGAATTGCCCGTTGCGCACAAACTGCGGCGTTTGGCGCGACGCCGACGTTTCGGGCGGAAGCGGATCGTAAATCGCAGGACTGATAACTCCGGCTGCGCAAAACTTATCGGGGTTACGCAGCGACAAGTTCAGCGCTCCGTAGCCACCCATGGACAACCCGGCGATGGCGCGTCCACTGCGTTCACGCGAGACCCGGTATTTTTTCTCGACATAAGGCAGAAGGTCAGCCATTACAGCGGTGCCAGCTTTTTCAGCGGCGCCGTCTGTCCACCAAGACGCGCCGCCGGTGGTTGGCATCACCACCACGGAAGGGCGCATAAGTCCCCGTGCGACCAGCCCCTCGAGCGTTTCCTTCGCACCCAGCTTCAGTCGCCACTCGTTCTCATCGCCGCCGGCGCCATGCAGAAGATAGATGACCGGGTAACCTGTTGCGACACCGTTCGGATAGCCATCGGGCAAATAGACGGTAAAGGGTACGTCGCGTCCCAGTGCCGTGCTCGGTGCCTTGTCGGCGTAAATCTCTCCTGAAATCGCGGGCGCTGCGAGGGAGAAAGCCAACACACTCGCGCCGAATAAAGATGAAAAAAGCCCTCGGCCCACGAATTTAAAGCGGGAAATCGGGCTAACGCTAGTCATAGATTTAATCTCCAGATGCGATTGGGGAAGGTTGGCGGAATGGTTGCGCCGAGTCACTTATTATTGCTCTGATCGCGCAGGTGCCTGTCGCACCCCGGTCAATCGGCCTGCCGCTCGGCAGATGTCGGAATTCAGTCTGAACCAGTCGCTCGACCAAGCATTACAAACGGCTGCTTCTGGCCCGAGAGTTGTCGTTCAACGCATCGTGCAGAGACGCGCGATCTTGCGACGGCCTCTGTCGTCCATGCGCTTTCGCATCAAACCCAGTTGCACTAGCCTGCCAACGTGGGCATGGGCCCGCCGAGACGATGTCCAGCCGAGCCTGCGCCCGGGTGTCATAGCGGACCTGGTAGATCCTCTCGACTTTCAGCGTCTTGAAGAAGCTCTCC
>NZ_JASJXB010000080.1:0-1782 GCF_035018885.1 Variovorax sp. LG9.2
CGGTTGAGAAACACCGCCTGATCGGCGGGATCACAATGTCCAACTTCTGGGGGTCAGTTCAATCCCGGGGCGATTCAGATTGTTCGGATTTCCGGGGCCAGCTCTGTACATGGACTACCTTCATGTATTCCGAGATTTCCGCCGCACTCCCGTCTGCAGAAAGTCTCGCCCCTTGCATGCTTCGAAGCCATGATTGTTGCGTCCGGACTGAATTTGACCTCTATACCGGCGTCTTACTCACCCAAGAGTGGAACTTGTGATTTCCGCCAACACGGCGATTGCAAGGCGCTGGACAGGGTAAGCGCACAATTTCGGCGTCTGGGTCAAAAGTGACCCGGCGCCAGCACTGCGACGTCTCAGAAGCTGCCGAGACTGACCGGATTCATCGAGTAGCGAAATACACCAACGCACCGAGCATCGCGACCACGCTGCTGGTCATTACCCACTTCAAAGGACCAGCCATCCTTTGTGCGGGCACCTTATCCAAGCTGCCGGCAGATTTAACCGCCGCCACTGGCAGAGGAATATTCTTGCCAATGTAGCTCTGCGGCGCTTGCCTCTTCGATCGCTCTAGTTGCTCTTCGTCCGGCAACTGGCGCGCCGCATCGGCCTGTTGTCGCAAATAGGTAATTGCCGCTTCGAGCTGCTCTGGCGCAAAGACGTACGGATTAAACCGTTCCATTCCCCAGCCTCGCATTAAGTCTCCTAGCGCCCTCTCGCCGGGCACATACTTCATTGACCAGTCGCCGAATGTACGTTCGCTGACCGGCACGCGTGCTAGTTCCGTCACGTCGCAATGCCTAGGATCGGCTTCAATCTTCTTGTAGAGCGTCAAGACGGCATCTTCCTCGCCTTCAAGGCACTGCAAAAAGCACCCGTCGCCGAATAGCAAGCCACCGACGATTTGTCGCTGTCGGTTGTTCTTTCGCGACTTCGCAAGAATGCGGGCCACACCCAGATCGAGGCCCTGCACTTGTGCCTCAGGTGGCGAGGTGGAACGGCTGGCATATGTGAAACGAATCAGCTGGCTCATTGCACTCCCGATAGTTGACGTTTATGTAAGCTAATGTAAGCTCAGAACGACCACATGTCCATGCTTTGACACAGCTTGGTAGTGAACTATTGTGTTGCGCCCGATCCTAATTTGAGCCCTATGCCGGCGGCTTGGTGACCCAAGAGCGGGGATTACGATTTTCGCCAATACGGAGACCGTGATTTGCTGGACAGGCTTAGCGCAATTCCGGCGCTTGGGTCAAAAGTGGGCTGGACCGATACCCGCGCAGAGTCGATGCTGCGTCGAAATCGTCTTAGTGTCTTGCGGCCGCCATACGTCGGCTTGCCCGTCGAACGTTGTCGATGTCTTCAATGAGCGGTTGTCAGGGTGACAAGATACTCGGAGCAAACTCCCACAGCGCTGCATCCCGCGATTGCCTGCCCGTCCTTCACCAACGCGACGTCCACCGATGGCGTGATCGACCTTCTTCATTTCGTTCTTCATTCCACCGCAAGCTGAACGCCGGACATCCGTATAAAGCCCGATGCGCACCTGAGCTGTGCTTACTTCGAGGTGCCAGCGCTCAGCCAGCTTAGAGCTTCCAGTCGGGGCCCCGTATGAGCGCGCGCAAAAGTGGCGCCGCAGTAGATGGATCGCTCGCATACAAGTCAAGGTTAGCGCCGGGCGAGAAGCTTCTGAAAACGGCTATGTTTGTTGGCGCCGACCGAGAATTGACCCACTTATGAGGGTTGTGCCGATCTCAAAGTGACCCGGGTGTTCAGCCTACC
>NZ_JASJXB010000081.1:0-1770 GCF_035018885.1 Variovorax sp. LG9.2
GGGCGGGCTCACATGCCCGAGACTTCCTCGGGGACTGGCGCGGCAGCCTGGTGTGCGACGACTTCAGTGGCTACAAGGCCAGCTTCGCGCTGGGCGTGACGGAGGCGGGTTGCCTGGCGCATGCACGGCGCAAGTTCGTCGACCTGCAGGCAACGGGCAAGAGCCTGATCGCCGAGACGGCCGTGCGCTTCTTCGCACAACTCTACGAAGTGGAGCGCGAGGTGCGCGCGCTCGATGCGGACGAGCGCCAGTGCATCCGTCAAGTCCGGGCCCGACCGCTGGCCGATGCGTTGCATGCCTGGATGATCGCGCAACGCCAGCAGTTGCCCGAAGGCTCGGCCACGGCACGCGCCATCGACTACAGCTTGAAGCGCTGGGTGGCGCTGACGCGCTACATCGATGATGGTCGCCTGCCGGCGGACAACAACTGGATCGAGAACCAGATCCGCCCGGTGGCCGTGGGACGCTCGAACTGGTTGTTCGCAGGCAGCTTGCGCGCGGGCCAGAGAGCCGCCGCGATCATGAGTCTGATCCAGTCGGCACGGCTCAACGGGCACGACCCGTACGCGTATCTGAAGGACGTGTTCATGCGGCTGCCGACGCAGCCGATGAGCCGCGTCGAGGAGTTGCTGCCGCATTGCTGGGTGCCGCCAGTCACGAACTGAGTTGCCGCAGGGCTGAACACCCTGGGGGCGGCTGCGTCAATGTGTGTTTGCCGGGTGCTTACACCACGAACGCGCGCGTGACATTCTTGGACAAGCCCCGATAGCGCACTTTGTTGAATCCCCAAAGCCGCTTCACAACCGCGAACACGTGCTCCACGCGTGAGCGCACCTTGGACTTCAACCGGTTCACGATCCTCTCCAGGCCCTCGATCGCACTGCCGGGAATCACCCGTTGATTGGTGCAATCCTTGGGCGTTGGGCGCCTTCGAATGGATCAACGCCTGCTGCGAGGAGTAGGCGCAGTCGCCGTACAGGTGCGTCTCCGCACCATGCATCAGATCCGGCAACGGATGCTTGTCATGCACGTTCGCCGATGTCACCACTGCGCTGTGCGCCAGACCCGTCTTGCTGTCCACGCCGATGTGCAGCTTCATACCGAAGAACCATTGCCTGTTCTTGCTGGTCGAGCGCATCTCCGGGTCGCGTTTGCCTTGGGCATTCTTGGTCGAACTCGTTGCACCGATGATGGTCGCATCCACGATGGTGCCGGCGCCAACCTTCAGGCCGTTGGCCTGCAACACGTCGCCCACCTTCGCAAACAGAGCAGCACCGAGATTGTGCTTTTCCAGCAGTCGCCGGAACTTCAACAACGTCGTCGCATCCGGCACCCGCTCGCGACCGAGGTCGATGCCGACGAATCGCCGCAGCGAGGTGCTGTCGAGCAGCGCGTCCTCACAAGCCACATCGGCCAGGTTGAACCAGTGCTGAACGAAGTACATCGTGAGCATGAGTTCAAGGCCCACCGGCGGGCGGCCATTGCCGGGTTTCGGATAGTACGGCTCGATCACGCCGCATAAAGCCTCCCAGGGAACAATGCGCTCCATCGTGGGCCAGGAACGCGTCGCGGCGCGTGGGCCTCCTGAACTGTTCGTACTGCGCATTCTGGTCACCGGCCATGGCAAGAGTCTGTTGCTTCATGCAATGCGTGAAGCAGGCAGCGTGCCAACTTCGGACTTGATCAGATGGTATGGGCGCCTCCCTCCTACCGCACTGCTTGCACTGCGCCGCGGGAAGTGCCAGATTGACGATCCCACCGTCAACATCC
>NZ_JASJXB010000082.1:0-1530 GCF_035018885.1 Variovorax sp. LG9.2
CTTGTAGCCACTGAAGTCGTCGCACACCAGGCTGCCGCGCCAGTCCCCGAGGAAGTCTCGGGCATGTGAGCCCGCCCGGCTCTCGGTGAAGTCGTAGATCACCGCCCTCAAGTCCTCGAAGGCTCCGGGCGCATAAGCCCAGAGGTAGGCGCGATGCGTCTTGCCCTGACCCGGCTTGAGCATCGCCACCGGCGTCTCGTCCGCGTGCAGCACGCGATGAGCGAGCACTGCAGACCTGAGCGCATCGACCAGCGGCTGCAACTGCACCCCACACATGCCCACCCAGGCACCCAGCGTGGAACGCGGAATGGCGAAGCCGGCGCGTCCGAAGATGCTCTCCTGACGGTACAGCGGCAAGTGATCAGCGTACTTGGCCACCATCACTTGGGCCAGCAGGCCGGCCGTGGGGATGCCCTTGTCAATGATCTGCGCAGGCACTGGTGCCTGCATCAGCGTCTGGCAGGTCGTGCAGGCCCATTTGCCGCGAATGTGGCGCTCGACCGTGAAGACGCCGGGCACGTAGTCCAGTCGCTCGGCCATGTCCTGGCCAATGCGCTGCAGCGCGCAGCCGCACGCGCAAGTGGTGCTCTCGGGTTCGTGGTGAACCTCGGTGCGTGGCAGGTGCGCCGGCAGTGGCGCGCGACGAGGAACTTGTTTGGTCTTCTCGCCGCTCGGCACCGCAGCGAGTTGTTCGAGCTCCTGCTCTATGGCCGCAATGTCGACGTCCAGGGTTTCGTCCAAGAGGCTGCGCTGCTCGGCGTTCAGGCGCTCGCTGCGCGCGGCGAACTTCCAGCGCCGCAGCATGGCGATCTCGTGGGTGAGTTGGTCGACCTTGGTTTGCTTGAAGTGGATCTCGCGATCCTTGGTGGCGATGATCTGGTCGTGCGCTTCGATGACGCGTTGCTGATGGCCAGCGCGTTCGATCAGGCCGCGCACCAACTCGCGCAATTGCACGGCGTCGAGTTCGTCGAGGTCATTGATCTTGGTCGCATTCACCATGGCCTCGATGGTGCCGCACAGGCGTCTTCTTGCCTATCGGGGCAGCCACCGATTGCAGGACGATGCCAATGAACTTGCCGCGCAAAGTCAGTGGCAACGCAAGCTCAGATGATGTGGATTGCACCCGCACCGGCCCCTGCATCTGCGAGGCGCTGCCAGGGCAGGCCAAGCACCAGGGCGTCGAGTTGTGCGCGGCTCAGCGTCAAGGATGGTGGTGCGTCGGGCGTGCCCGGTACTGACATCGATGTCGATGTCAAATGCGGCCAAACGAAATGGCCCTGGTGCAGCCGGCGCGCGCACAGCCACAGGCCGAAGCCGTCGTGCACGAGCACCTTCATGCGGTTGGCGCGTCGGTTGGCAAAGAGATAGGCATGGTGTGCCTTCGCAGCACCGAAGACCTTGACGACGCGCGCCAGGGCAGTGTCGACGCCTGCGCGCATGTCGATCGGTTCGATGGCCAACCAGATCGCCTCGATGCGGATCATGGGCCGCTCACCGGAGCCACTCGTGCAACCAGGCGGCGCAGGACGC
>NZ_JASJXB010000083.1:0-1478 GCF_035018885.1 Variovorax sp. LG9.2
ACCGATTGAATCCACCCAATATGCAAGCCACGATTACCGCAAGATGGTTGAGGATCTCGCGATCCCAATGTCGATGAGCAGGAAGGCAGACTGCTGGGACACTCAATCTACGATAGCCCTGAGCACTGCTTCTGGCCTGACCCGTGCTGGGATTGGTGCCATGCCTTTGCGTTGACCTGTCGGGCGGATTCAGTGATCACCTCGGCAATGCCGGGCCTGCTGCGAGTGACCTGATAGGAGCCTTGTGCTGCACCCTGAGTGTCCTGTCCTTCGGCATGGTTTGGCGACGCCACTTCATCGAAAAGGAGCTTGTATGGAACAGGTAAATACCCAGGCAGAGGTCATTCTCGGCGTCGACACGCATCTCGACGTTCATGTCGGCGTCGTCATCGACGCCGTAGGGCGCATCAAGGGAACCCTCTCGATTGCGACAAATCCCAGCGGCTACGAAGAGTTGCTCATCTGGGCACAAGGCTTCGGCAGGCTGGATCGGGCCGGCATTGAAGGGACGAGTTCCCACGGCGCCGGTCTGACACGGTTCCTCGAATGCAAAGGGGTCGTGGTTATCGAGATCAACCGGCCGAATCGTTCTCGTCGACGCAGCCCAGGCAAGAGCGATCCGACCGATGCAGAGAGTGCCGCACGCGCGGTTCTGGCCGCCGATGCGACCGGCGTTCCAAAGGCTCAGAGCGGGATGGCTGAGGCCCTGCGGACGCTGAGCGTTGCACGTCGAAGCGCCGTCAAAGCCAAGACGCAGGCCGTGAATCAACTTCGAGCTTTACTCGTCAGCGCGCCTTCATCTATTCGAGGCGCACTGCTGAAAGTCAACACGGCGCACTGTGTCGCAGCCTGCGCAATCCTTCCGGAGGACGATGAGAGGAACCTCGTCCTGGCCAGCTTGAAGATGACGTTGAGGCTACTGGCGCGACGCTGGAATGCGCTGCACGAGGAACTGCACGAACTCGACAAGCAGCTCACCCGCTTGACGAAGCTGGCCGCCCCCAGAATTCTGGGTCGCTTCGGCGTCGGGCCTCAGACCGCGGCGACATTGCTCATCACGGCCGGGGATAACCCAGCCCGATTGCGCAACGAGGCCGCGCTCGCTGCGCTATGCGGGGTCAGTCCCCTTGAGGCGTCTTCCGGAAAGACGAGCCGTCATCGGCTCAATCGAGGTGGGCAGAGGCAGGCCAACAACGCCCTGTGGACCATCGCCATGGTCCGAATGAGGAGCGATGCGCGCACCCTGAAATACGTCGCCAGACGCACCGCCG
Organism: Variovorax sp. LG9.2; assembly: GCF_035018885.1. Taxonomy (NCBI): domain Bacteria; kingdom Pseudomonadati; phylum Pseudomonadota; class Betaproteobacteria; order Burkholderiales; family Comamonadaceae; genus Variovorax; species Variovorax sp. LG9.2. The sequence goes on from NZ_JASJXB010000083.1 coordinate 1,272, forward strand.
AGGGCCTATCGAAAAAGGAGATCCATCGCTGCCTCAAGCGCTACATCGTGCGCGAGTCGTACCCGCTGATTCTGGCTGACCTGGCCGACTCCGCACGTCGCGCTTGACATAGGAGCGTCAACGCGGCCATGGAGAGCTTCTTCAAGACGCTGAAAGTCGAGAGGATCTACCAGGTCCGCTATGACACCCGGGCGCAGGCTCGGCTGG
>NZ_JASJXB010000084.1:0-1450 GCF_035018885.1 Variovorax sp. LG9.2
CCCCCCCCCCCCCCCCCGCCCCCGTCGGCCGCGAAGTTTTCGCGGCGGCTGTTTCACACTTCGGCTGGTATGCCGGTCGACTTGCGCAGCCGGCCCAGGATCATTTCTCGCGCCCGCTCGGCGCGCCAAGCTTTGACCCGGCGTTGCAACGTTCGCAGTTGCGCGTTGCCGGCATACGCTTCCGGGAACATCGTTGCCAATCGGTTCATCAACTCGTTGCCCGAAGCGGACGGCTCGGCAATCAGCCAGCCGTCGACAAGCGGCCACGCGTCGGCGAACGGATCAACCTTTGTCCGCCACCAGTGCTTGGCGCCGGGCTGTTTGCGATGCGTGGGTCGGGCCTCTCCATCCTTCCACGCCGTGGACAGGCTCATGAGGAAGGCGTCGACGTCCGGCGACCTGCCTGGCGCAGCGTCGCTTGGCGTGCCGTGCGCTGCGATCTCACTCAGCGTTTGCTGCGCCTCCCGAATCTCTTGCAGCAACTGCACCGGGTCGAGGCTTTCGAGCTGCGCCTTCAGCCGCGCCTTGATCGCCGTCGTTGTGCTGGCGTGAGCCAGCAGCCGATCGCAAGGCGTTGCTGGTGTGAAGTAGATCTTGTGCACCCTGGCGCCGTCGCGCGTCTTGGATTTCAGCTTGAACGATGGCTGGAAGAAGTTCACGTACAGGCGAGATGACGCGTACAGCGTCGCAAGGGCCTTCGTCGCTCCGACCCCACTCAGACGGCCGTAGCCGACCAGCCTGCGCACGATGGAGCCGTTCTTCTGCTCGACCCAGGCCTGATCATTCTTCTTGTAGGCACGCGAGCGGGTCTGCACGAGGCCATGGCCTTTGCAGTAGTCGAACACGCTCTCGCTCATGAAGGCGCTGTCGTTATCGGAGTCCACGCCGAGCATGGCGAACGGCAGCTCGCCCGCCACCTGCTCGAACGCCCCGACGATCAGCATCTGTTCCCGCATTCTCATGGCGACGCACTCGGTCCATCCCGTGGCAATGTCCGTCATGGTCAGCGTATGAACGTAGTCGCCATCCGTCTTCGGGCCGCCACAGTGCTCGACCATGTCGATCTCGAAGAAGCCTGGCGGTGGGTCTCGCCAGTCGGAGAAGGTGCGCACTGGGATACTGCGTCGGATGGCCGAGCCCACTCCCTTGCGGCGCTTGCGCTGTCCGTCGATGTGCAAGCGCGCAGCGGCGAGCATGCGGTCGATGGTCGCTGCACTGACCTGAAGCACCTTGGTCCTAATGATCGGATCCAAGTCGAGATGGCCGTGACGTTCCATCGCGTCGACCAGGAGCGGGATCAGCGCCTTCAGCCGTTTGCCGCAGACCCGATCTGCCGCCTCCCACAGCATCGTCAGCGCTTGGCGCACCGCCTCGTCGTAGAGACGATTGCGCGCTCGCGCAGCACTCGTCTTCGTGACCTCGTCGCGTAGCACTCGGATCGCATGCTTGC
>NZ_JASJXB010000085.1:0-1440 GCF_035018885.1 Variovorax sp. LG9.2
GGAGCTTGAACTCTGTCTCGTACTTCTCCATGGGACTCCTTGAAGTTCGTCCAACTTCTGGGGGTCAGTTCAAAGCCGGGGCGATTCACCTGCAGCAACATGGCGCGCATGAGCTTCTCAGGTGCGATGCTGGGGCGGCCTCCCTTCACGTTTGCTTCGTACATCGCCGAGAAGTGCTCATCCATCTTGGAAAGAGTCTTGTTCATCCATGTGCGAATTGGTCGCACCGGGTGATTTGTAGGCACGAAGTCTTCCAGCTTTACAGTGGTGAAAAGGCTCTCGTTGTATCCGTCACTGCCTCGCATCGCGCATCTTTCATTCCGATTGATGTCGCGATTGTCGTGAAGGAATGGAGGTTTTTCAATAGCCTGCTATGGAGATCTGGAACCGCAACTCAAATCAATTTCTCTCAAAGCAGCGCCCCGATCCGGGGCTGCCGATAGACACTGTTCGCTATCCGCGGGCAAATTTTTGCGGCACAAACAAAGAGGCCCTGTGTTTTCAAAGCACAGGGCCAGGTACTGAACCGAACAACGTTCGGAACCTCGACACGCGAGCAACGGACCCATCGCGTTTTTAACGGCTAAGGGCGCACCGCCATATATGTCGTGCGGCGTACACCTGTTGTAGAGATCTGGCCAGGCAGGTCCATTAAGACGAAAAGAAGCGAGTATCTTCGGCACTCGGACGCTTCGCCGCGCGCTCCGTGGTTTGCGACATTCGTCGCCCAGAGTCTGGAGGCGGCCAGGGACGCGCAGGCCGATTCGCTGCACGACGATGGCGCCTTGGCCACCGACATCGAAGAACATGGTCCGCAGCGTCCGCGCGGTTGAGGCTGAATCACCACCGGTCCGATCTTCCGGCGCGCGCTGGCGGACGACCGCATGGGCGCGCCACTGGGCGCCGAAGGCGTGCGGTTCATCGTGAAGGCGCGTTTCGCGGCGGCGGGTCTGGAAGGCCGGTTTTCGGCGCACTCGCTGCGATCGGACTTTGTGACCGAGGCGGACCTGCGCGACATGCCCATCGGGGAAATGGCGGCCACGAGCGGGCTGCCGCAATCGACGTGCTGCCGAATGCTGTAGCGGCTGGAGATCGAGGGGCTCGTCGACCGGGATCCGCTCACGCGCAAGTACTTTCCTGGGCCACTGCTGCACGAGCTGGGCCTGCTCGCCCGCGCGCGCTACCAGCTCAGTGAGCTGTGCGATAACGCTCTCCATCGGCTGGCTGATCTAATGCAGGATTGAATCGCCCCGGGATTCGTGGAGGCTGATTGGTTTAAGTCAGGCCGCCACCGTGGTGGCTTGACTGGCGAGTTGCCGGTAGTAGTTTGCCTCAGCTTCTGCAGGCGGGATGTACCCGATGGGTTCGAGCAGCCGTTGGTTGTTGAACCATGACACCCATTCGAGCGTCGCGAATTCCACGGCCTCCTTGGTCTTCCAC
>NZ_JASJXB010000086.1:0-1301 GCF_035018885.1 Variovorax sp. LG9.2
TCGTCTTCGTCATCTGCGTTCTCCTTGTCTGAATTGAAACACTCAGCAAGGGGTACGTTTTTCGGGGGCAAGGTCAACCATCATCGATATAGCGCGTCAGCGCAAATTCGAACGCCTCACCTTACTTTGCGCCCAAATTCTGAGACGACCCTTACATAAGCGTCCGACCCTTGAAGAACAGTCTCTGCAAGCGCTTTGCCAGAGTCATTTATAGGTCGGCTTTTGGCCGCTTCCCGTCCGTGGCCGGCACGGAGCAGGCGGCTACGCGACGAGCAAAGCCCACACCCAATACGCCCCAATACCAATCTGCGCCAGAAACGCAAGAAATCGAGCATTGACCGCGGGCACGCTCAATGACGACAGATGGACGCTCGACTGGAACACGCGAGCGATTAAAAACCAGGGCGCGAGCCCATCGGTCACGCTGGTTCGGTTGGTAGCCAAAGCGATAAGCAAGAGGCCGCCAAATACAGGGATGCCCTCGAGGCAGTTGGCGTGCGCTCTGCTGAGCCGTTGCATGAACGGTGACAGATTCGAGTTGTCGGGCTGGAACTCATTCGCCGCGACCGCCCTTTGCATGACCAGTCGGGTACGAAGAGCTTCCATGAGGACAAGCAGAATCAACGACCAAGCGATGAAGCTGGTCAGGACGAATGCAGACATGCTCGGCATGGTTCCATCTCCTCAGAATTCAACGAAGTCCGCAGAATACCCTGCGGTGGCGACCTGACGGGTTGCGGCGCGCAAAAGTCCGCTTCTGGCCCGACTGTAGCCGGTTGGCGCCTTCGCGCGCCCTACGGTTCAGCCGTCGAGAGTTGATATCTCGCAAACGAAGTGGCTCTTATCGTGACAACGCTGTGCAAGTCGAAGCCGAAGCTTTCATAGAGGCTTCGTAGCCCGTGGCGGTCCGCGACGCAGTCCAGGCGAAGGTGAGCACGCCCAAGCTCTTGGGCTCGAGTCCGCGCATAGGACAGCAGCTCGGTCGAGACTCCCTTCTTCGCCCACGCTCGGCGAACGGCGAGCTTGTGAACGAAGGCCGAGGTGCCAATATGCCGGTAATGTGGTTGACTCATGGGCTGGCATTGGTAATCATTGCCAGCATTGGGTTTGAATCGCCCTGAATCGCCCCGGCTTTGAACTGACCCCCAGAAGTTGGACGAACTTCAAGGAGTCCCATGGAGAAGTACAAAACGGAGTTCAAGCTCCAGGTCGTCAATAGCTTTCTGGGCGGTGAAGGCGGCGCAAAGCTGTTGGCGCGGCGGTGGAACGTGCCCGAGGAGAAAATCCGTACCTGGGTGAGC
>NZ_JASJXB010000087.1:0-1297 GCF_035018885.1 Variovorax sp. LG9.2
CGCTGCAAAGCTCAATCGTTTTCAGGCCACTTCAGGCCCCAGTCCTTGATGACATCCTTCACGCGCCGATCGCCATCGGGCACCAGCTTGTAGAGGTCGGCCTTGCCCCAACGCAAGGCATCCAGGCACAGCAGCATGTCGTCGCTGATGTCCACGTCGATGCTGCGCAGGTTGAACGGGTCGAAGGGAAAAGCCTGACCGTTGTAGGTGCTGGCCAGAAACAGCACGACGGTTCGGATCTGGCCGCTGTTCTGGTGCTCGGCCAGGTCGAGCAGCCGGGCGAAGGCCTGGGAGGCCGGCCCTTGCGCGGCAGAAGCGCGTTGCCGGTAGCTGTCGAATTGCTCTTCGAGAGACATGAGAAAAGATCCGGTTAGTTTGGTTACTTCGGTTATTCCGCTTTGGCAATGACCCGGATCATTGTCGATTCACTCGCTGGCATCAATGGGCCTGGCGACGAACACCTCCACCGGCGCCAGGCGCAGCAGATGCTGGGCTTCTGCGACGGTGCCGGCCAGCCATTGGTCGACATCCCCCGCTTCGATGGGGATCACGCTGCGCTTGTCCTGGGCGTCAGGGGCGAACTTGGGATCGGGCTTGTGCATGCGGCGCATCAGCGCGTGGTGGTCGGCGTTGAGCGTGAGCATCGTGTAGCTCTCGTGCACCTCACCGGTGTCTTTGTCGGTCCAGGCGTTCCACAGGCCCGCCAGGCCCCACGGCGCCCCATCGGCGCGGCCGAACTGCCACCAGATGTTCTTGCCCGTTTCCCAGTTGGGTTCGTCAAAGGACGCGGCCGGAATGATGCAGCGCTGGCCGCGTTTCCACGGATCTCTACAGCTGGCTTTTTCGGCCAGCTCTTCGCTGCCTGCGTTGTTGGTCAGGAACTTGAGCTTGGGTTCTTTGGCGAACCAGGGGATCAGCGCCCACAGACCGGTAACGAGCTCGCGCTCGTAGCCTGTCGAATGCCGGGCGCGCCGGATGAAAGGGCCTGGGGATCGAGGAAACACCTCGCGCGGAAACAGCGGCGCCTGGTTCGTCGGGCCGGTGCGCTTCCCCAGCTTGACGTAGAGCTCGACGGCCCGTACGCGATCTGCGTATGAATACATGAACTACCTCCAAAGGTAGTCCAAGAAATCCGCTGCACCCCCGGTGGGTCAAAGTTCAACCGGCGCCGACACGCATCGCGTTGCCATGTCATCAACTCGCGCTGCGATGCGCAATGTTCAGATGGTATGGGCGCCTCCCTCCTACCGCACTGCTTGCACTGCGCCGCGGGAAGTGCCAGATTGACGATCCCACC
>NZ_JASJXB010000088.1:0-1215 GCF_035018885.1 Variovorax sp. LG9.2
CTCATCGCCAGCGCCGCGATCATCGGAGACAACAGCCATCCAGTGAACGGAAACAGAACACCCGCTGCCAGCGACACGCCGAGCGCGTTGTAGACGAACGCGAAGCCCAGGTTCTGCTTCATGTTGGCAATGGTTTCGTCGGAGATGACGCGCGCTTGCGCGATGCCACGCAAGTCGCCCTTCACCAGCGTCACTTGCGCACTGTTCATCGCCACATCGGTCCCGGTTCCCATGGCAACGCCGACGTCGGCCTTGGCCAGTGCCGGCGCGTCGTTGATGCCGTCGCCGGCCATCGCGACGATGCGGCCTTCGCGCTGCAGTCTGTCGACCAGCGCCAGCTTGTCGGCGGGTTTGACCTCACCATGGACTTCGTCGATGCCCAGCCGGGCCGCAACCGCTTTGGCGGTGGTCAATCCGTCGCCCGTCGCCATGATCACGCGCAGGCCCGACGCCTTGAGTGCCGCCAGTGCTTCGACGGTCGTGGCCTTGATCGGGTCGGACACGGCCAGCAAGCCTGCGGCCTTGCCGTCCACCGCGAGGAACATCACGCTGGCGCCTTCGACGCGCAACGATTCGGCCTGCGCTGACAAACCATCGACTGCCACGCCCAACTGCGTCATCAACGCCGTGTTGCCGAGTGCCAGCTTCTTCCCGCCGACGCTGCCGCTCACGCCGATGCCGCTCGCCGATTCGAAGCTGTCTGCCTTCTCCGGGTCCAGCTTTTGCGCCTTCGCCGCACGCACGATGGCGTCGGCCAGCGGGTGTTCGCTGCCCTGGTCGAGACTCGCAGCGAGTCGCAACACGTCTTCTTCGGTGAAGCCGGGTGCCGCGACCGCTCGCTCGAACGTCGGCTTGCCTTCGGTCAGCGTGCCGGTCTTGTCGACGATCAGCGTGTCGACCTTGCGGAAGTTCTCTATCGCCGCGGCATCGCGGAACAACACGCCCTGCGTCGCGGCCTTGCCGGTCGCCACCATGATGGACATCGGCGTGGCAAGCCCGAGCGCGCAGGGGCAGGCGATGATGAGCACGGCGACCGCGTTGATCAGGCCATAGACCCAGCTCGGCTCGGGTCCGACCAGGCCCCAGACGACGAAGGTCAGCAGTGCGATGCTGATGACCGTGACGACGAAATAGCGCGCGACCTGATCCGCCATGCGCTGCATCGGCGCCCTGGAGCGTTGTGCCTGCAACACCATCTGCACGATGCTGGCCAGC
>NZ_JASJXB010000089.1:0-1194 GCF_035018885.1 Variovorax sp. LG9.2
TTAAGCGAGGACCTTGGCCACGACGCCAGAGCCGACGGTCTTGCCACCTTCGCGGATGGCGAAGCGCAGGCCTTCTTCCATGGCGATCGGGTTGATCAACTTCACGGTGATGCTCACGTTGTCGCCAGGCATGACCATTTCCTTGCCTTCGGGCAGCTCGATCGCACCGGTCACGTCCGTCGTGCGGAAGTAGAACTGCGGGCGGTAGTTATTGAAGAACGGCGTGTGACGGCCGCCTTCGTCCTTGGACAGGACATAGACTTCGGCGGTGAAGTGGGTGTGCGGCTTGATGGAGCCGGGCTTGCAGAGCACTTGGCCGCGCTGGACGTCTTCGCGCTTGGTGCCGCGCAAGAGCACGCCGACGTTGTCGCCAGCCTGGCCTTGGTCGAGCAGTTTCCTGAACATTTCCACGCCGGTGCAGGTGGTCTTCTGGGTTGGCGAGATGCCGACGATCTCGATTTCTTCGCCGACCTTGATGACACCGCGCTCGACAGCGCCGGTGACGACGGTGCCGCGACCAGAGATGGAGAACACGTCTTCCACAGGCATCAGGAAGGCACCGTCGATGGCGCGCTCCGGCTGGGGGATGTAGGTGTCCAGGGCATCGGCCAGTTTCATGATGGCTTCTTCACCCAGCGGACCCTTGTCGCCTTCGAGGGCGAGCTTGGCGGAGCCGTGAATGATGGGGGTGGCGTCGCCTGGGAAATCGTATTTGTCCAGGAGTTCGCGCACTTCCATTTCGACGAGTTCGAGCAGCTCGGCGTCGTCGACCATGTCGCACTTGTTCAGGAAGACGATGATGTAGCCGACACCGACCTGGCGGGCCAGGAGGATGTGCTCGCGGGTCTGGGGCATGGGGCCGTCAGCAGCGGAGCAGACCAGGATGGCGCCGTCCATCTGCGCAGCACCGGTGATCATGTTCTTCACATAGTCAGCGTGGCCGGGGCAGTCGACGTGGGCGTAGTGGCGGTTGGCCGTTTCGTACTCGACGTGGGCGGTGTTGATGGTGATGCCGCGGGCCTTTTCTTCAGGCGCCGCGTCGATCTGGTCGTATGCCTTGGCTTCGCCGCCAAATTTAGCGGACAGCACGGTGGCCAGGGCCGCCGTCAACGTGGTCTTGCCGTGGTCGACGTGACCGATGGTGCCCACGTTCACGTGGGGCTTGGTACGGGCGAATTTTCCTTTTGCCATTTT
>NZ_JASJXB010000090.1:0-1119 GCF_035018885.1 Variovorax sp. LG9.2
GCGGTGCTCACGACTGGGGCCGGGCTCTGATTGGATTGGGCCACGAGGTGCGACTCATCTCACCCAGGAAGGTGCGGCCGTTCGTGCAGCGCAACAAGACCGATGCTGCCGACGCGCAAGCGATCTGGACGGCGTGCCAGCAGCCCGGCATGCGCTTCGTTCCCGTCAAGACCGAGGCCCAGCAGATCGTGCTGTCGCTGCACCGGCTGCACGCGCAGCTCATGAAGAGCCGCATCATGCAAACCAATGAACTCCGCGGATTGCTCTACGAGTTCGGCATCGTGCTGCCGGAAGGTCATGCTGCGTTGCTCAGGGCGTTGCCCGACGCCATGCGCGAAGCGAAGGCCCGGCTGCCAGCGATGCTCATGGACAGCCTGGACGAGCAACTCAGGCGAGTCCAGCAACTGCAGGCCGACATCGGCCTCGTCGAGCGCCGGCTCTCGCAGCCGATGCGGGAGATACCGGCCTGCAAAGCTGTCGCCGAAATCCCCGGTGTTGGCCTTCTTACGGCGACGGCGGTCGTCGCCAGCATGGGCACGCCGACATCGTTCAAAGACGCTCGGGAGTTTGCTGCATGGATCGGACTGGTCCCTCGCCAGACCGGCACCGGTGGACGGGTCCGGCAGCTGGGCATCAGCAAGCGCGGCGATGCTTACCTCAGAACGTTGCTGATGCACGGTGCTCGAGCCGTGGTGATCCGATTCAAGGTTGGCTCGACATGGCCATGGCTGACCGCGCTGTTGCAGCGCCGGCCGTACAGCGTGGCAGTCGCCGCGGTGGCGAACAAGCTGGCGCGAACGATCTGGGCGGTGCTGGCACGCGGCCAGGCCTGGCGCCCCGAGGCGTGGCAAGGCGCGCACTGACAACCAACCAACCAGTTTGAAGGAGAGCAAGCGACCACGCGTGTGATGGGACAGACAGGTCGGACCGGGACGGGGACACTCCGATAGGGAACAAGAGCACCAAGCTCGTTGATCAGATGGGAACCCCGTCAGCGAAAACCATCAGGGCCAGCAGGCATGTCGGCTTGCACAACAGGCCGGATATAAGACTGCAGCCCTGCATCCTGAATCTTCACACATACGAGTTCTTGCAATCCGGGAGGCGCCCATATAAGCG
>NZ_JASJXB010000091.1:0-1064 GCF_035018885.1 Variovorax sp. LG9.2
TCGGCAGCCGAGCCCACCAGCGGCTTGTAGTTCTCCGGCAGGTCCTGGCCCAACTGGTTCGACTTGGAGTGGCCCAGCCGGTAGACGAAGCTCGCGCCCGTGGGCTGCAGGTTCTCCAGGGTCGCGCCCTCGACCTCCGAGCGCCGGCGGCCACCGGTGGCCCAGGCGAGTGTGAGGAGGGCGCGGTCGCAGGTTGCCAGCAACTGGGCCAGCAGATCGGCGGTGAGGGCGGTCTGCTTGGTCGCCAGCGCAGAGCGCTTGGCGTAGGCGCGCCGCGTCAGGTCCAGCCGGGAATTTCGTTCTTTCATAAATTTACTGGGTCGGCGCAGTCACTCTATGCAGACACCTTGGCTGTATGGCTTCTGAAGATTTGCCGTCCCGCGCACCACGAGGCGATTGCGAGGTGCTGCGGCTGGGTGATGCGACAGAGACCTCATCAATGCATGTTGCAGGAGGCTCTGCATCATTCTTACGACACGGTCAGTTGGTATCCCTTGCCATACGCCATTTTCAGCATGATGCCTTTGGCGTCGAGGCCGAGGTTGTGACGCAACCGGTGGACCAGTTTGTCCAGCGATCGGATGGCCGTCGCGCCGCCAACCCAGTTTGTCGCATCCAGCAATGCCACACGCGACACAACGACGCCCGGCGTGCGGAACAGGGCCAGCAACAAGTGGAATTCACGCTCTTTCAAATCGTAGCTTTGCGGGGGGGGGGCGGCGTGGACCATCGAGGACCTGTCGTGAAGGAATGTCCCGTCGCCCAGCCTCTCGGCACGCGCAGGGGCGCGATTGCCCGGACTTCAAAAGCGATAGGCCCTAGCGTGCAGTTCGAGCGATCTGAACGGCTTGATGACATAGTCATTGGCTACGCCATCCAGCGCCCTGGCAACATCGCGTGCGCCGCTGCGCTCACTGAGCACCATCACCGGCATGGAAGAATTCCACGTACCACGCAGCCACGTCAGCAAATCCAGCACGCGACGAGCAGAGCTGGCCCCGGAAATCTGAACAATCCGATAAGTGTGGAAACTGCTGCTGCTGGCGAGGACCTCGCCTGTGAAG
>NZ_JASJXB010000092.1:0-1048 GCF_035018885.1 Variovorax sp. LG9.2
CGCTGCGCGGCCGCGGGACTGGACGGCCGCTTCTCGGCGCACTCCTTGCGCTCGGGCTTCGTGACGGAGGCGGGTCTGTGCGACATGCCGATCGGCGAGGCCATGGCCATGACAGGGCGACTACCAGTCGGCGGCGATCCGTCGCAGCAAGGTGGCCAGCATGCTGGATACGCCGCCGCCGAAGGACGCATAGGCCGGGGCTCGACAGGTTTGCGCCAATAGCAGGCCTGTCAGCTGAACTTACCCACGCATGAAGGTCACCGTCGGCTCCGCGCGATTAACGCGATCGTGTCGATCCAAGGCGATTGCCATAGTCCCGAATTGGTACTAAAATGGTCGGTGCACATCGTAGCCCAGTCAAATCTCACGGCCTATTACCAGCGGCCAAATCGGGGCGACGCAAAGGCAGCAATCGAGGCGTGGCTTGATGTAGCGAAGCTGGCGAAGTGGACAAACTCGGACGATGTGAAGGCGCAGTACGCAAATTCGAGTCCTGTCGGCGGCAGGCGCGTGGTGTTCAACATCGCTGCCAACAAGCACCGGTTGATCGTGGCGTTTGCATATCAAACGCAGTGGGGCTTTGTGAAGTTCATCGGCACGCACGCCGAATACGACTCGATCGATGCAGCAACTGTCGATCAGTTCAAGTAAATCCGTCCATCGTCAAAGGAGTGACCCAAATGGAAGTTCGAGCAATCCGCGATCAAGACAGTTACTGCGCGGCCCTGGCGCGCGTCTCAGCGCTGATCGACCTTGACCCTGCACCCGATTCGCCCGATGGCGAAGCGCTGGAAGTGCTGGGCACGTTGGTCGAAGTCTATGAAGCAAAGCACTACCCGATAGCGCTGCCAGACCCGATTGACGCCATCAAGTTTCGCATGGAGCAATCCGGCCTGACCGTCGCCGACATGGTGCCCTACATTGGTCCTCGCAATCGCGTGTATGAAATCCTCAATCGCACACGCCCTCTCACCATGCCCATGATCCGCCGCCTGCTCAATCTCGGCATCCCGGCATCGTCGCTGGTTGGTCAGCCTGAGCCGGTCTC
>NZ_JASJXB010000093.1:0-1024 GCF_035018885.1 Variovorax sp. LG9.2
CATGATTCACGGAGACATATCGAGCAGCAAAGACACCGTCGGCGTGGCGGTCGTCAACTACAAGATGCCGCGGCTGCACACCAAGGCCGAGGTGCTCGACAACTGCAAGGCCATCGCCAAGATGGTCATCGGCATGAAGTCCGGCCTGCCGGGCATGGACCTGGTCATCTTCCCGGAGTACAGCACCCACGGCATCATGTACGACGCCGGCGAGATGTACGAGAACGCCGCCAGCATTCCTGGCGTCGAGACAGAAATCTTTGCCGAAGCCTGCCGCAAGGCCAAGGTATGGGGCGTCTTCTCGCTCACCGGCGAGCGCCATGAAGAGCACCCCAACAAGGCGCCCTACAACACGCTCATCCTGATGAACGACCAGGGCGAGATCGTCCAGAAGTACCGCAAGATCATGCCGTGGGTGCCCATCGAAGGCTGGTACCCCGGCAACTGCACCTACGTGAGCGATGGCCCCAAGGGCATGAAGATCAGCCTCATCATTTGCGACGACGGCAACTACCCGGAGATCTGGCGCGACTGCGCGATGAAGGGCGCCGAACTCATCATCCGCTGCCAGGGCTACATGTACCCGGCCAAGGAGCAGCAGATCCTGATGTCCAAGGCAATGGCCTTTGCCAACAACACCTACGTTGCGGTCGCCAATGCGGCCGGCTTCGACGGCGTGTACTCGTATTTCGGCCATTCGGCGCTCATCGGCTTCGACGGCCGCACCCTTGGCGAATGCGGCACCGAAGAAATGGGCATCCAGTACGCCGCGCTCAGCAAGAGCCTGATTCGCGACTTCCGCAAGCACGGCCAGTCGGAGAACCATCTCTTCAAGCTGGTGCACCGCGGCTACACCGGCCTGATCAACTCGCGCGAAGGCGACAAGGGCGTGGCCGACTGCCCATTCGAGTTCTACGGCAAATGGATCGCCGATCCGCAGGGCACGCGCGAGATGGTCGAGTCGTTCACGCGGACCACTGTCGGCACATCGGAAGCGCCGATCGAGGGCATCCCCAACGAAGAC
>NZ_JASJXB010000094.1:0-1011 GCF_035018885.1 Variovorax sp. LG9.2
GGTTATCCACAAGTTCACACCACCCCATTTTTCAGAACTCAGGAGCAAATTCAACATGGCCAAAATCATCGGCATCGACCTCGGCACCACCAACTCGTGCGTGTCGATCATGGAAGGCAACACCACGCGCGTGATCGAGAACTCGGAAGGTGCCCGCACCACGCCGTCGATCGTCGCGTACCAGGAAGACGGTGAAGTGCTGGTCGGTGCCTCGGCCAAGCGCCAGGCCGTGACGAACCCCAAGAACACGCTGTACGCGATCAAGCGTTTGATCGGCCGCAAGTTCGAAGAAAAAGAAGTGCAGAAGGACATCAACCTGATGCCCTACAGCATCGTCAAGGCCGACAACGGCGACGCCTGGGTCGAGGTGCGCGGCAAGAAAATGGCGCCTCAGCAAGTCAGCGCCGACATCCTGCGCAAGATGAAGAAAACCGCTGAAGACTACCTTGGCGAAACGATCACCGAAGCCGTCATCACGGTGCCGGCGTACTTCAACGACGCGCAGCGCCAGGCCACCAAAGACGCCGGTCGCATCGCCGGCCTGGACGTGAAGCGAATCATCAACGAGCCCACAGCAGCCGCCTTGGCCTTTGGCCTCGACAAGCAGGAAAAGGGCGACCGCAAGATCGCCGTGTATGACCTGGGTGGCGGTACTTTCGACGTGTCGATCATCGAGATTGCCGACGTCGACGGAGAAAAACAGTTCGAAGTGCTCGCCACCAATGGCGACACCTTTCTGGGCGGCGAAGACTTCGACCAGCGCATCATCGAATACATCATTGCCGAGTTCAAGAAGGAACAAGGCGTCGATCTGGGCAAGGACGTGCTCGCACTCCAGCGCCTGAAAGAAGCCGCAGAGAAGGCCAAGATCGAATTGTCGAACGGCGCGCAAACAGACATCAACCTGCCTTACGTGACGGCCGATGCATCGGGCCCAAAGCACCTGAACATCAAGCTCAGCCGTGCCAAGCTCGAAAGCCTGGTCGATGAGCTGATCGAACGCACCATCGC
>NZ_JASJXB010000095.1:0-926 GCF_035018885.1 Variovorax sp. LG9.2
GCGACGGTCTTGCCCGACGTGTCCTTGATATCGCCCCACGACTTGGCAATCGCGGTCTTCACGCTGTCGGGCATCGGCACGTAGTCGAGGTCGTCAGCCGTCTTGTCGCCGCTCTTGTAGGCCCAGTCGAAGAACTTAAGCACGCTGGTCGCGTTGGCTGGCTTGTCTTGCACCTTCTGCATCAGGATGAAAGTGGCGCCCGTGATCGGCCATGCGTCCTTTCCATTCTGGTTGGTCAGCACTTGATAGAAGGTCTTGTTCCAGTCGGCGCCGGCTGCGGCAGCCTTGAAGGCGGTGTCGTCCGGCGACACCACCGTACCTGCAGCGTTTTGCAGCTGCGCGTAGACCATCTTGTTCTGCTTGACGTACGCGTACTCGACGTAGCCAATCGAGTTGGGCAGTTGCTTCACGAAAGCAGCGACGCCTTCGTTGCCCTTGCCGCCCGTGCCCACCGGCCAGTTGACAGCCGTGCCCTCGCCCACCTTGCTCTTCCAGTCGGCGTTGACCTTGCTCAGGTAGTTGGTGAACAGGAAGCTGGTACCCGAACCGTCGGCACGACGCACCGGTGCGATGGCGGCGTCAGGCAGTGCCAGTGAGCCGTTCAGCGCTTTGATGGCGGGGTCGTTCCACTTCGTGATCTTGCCGAGGTAGATGTCGCCGAGCACCGCGCCACTCAACTTGAGTTCGCCCGGCTTGATGCCGACGATGTTGACCACGGGCACCACGCCACCGATAACGGTGGGGAACTGCATCAGGCCTTTGGTCTTGAGTTCGTCGTCGGTCAGCGGCATGTCCGATGCGCCGAAGTCGACCGTCTTGGCTTCGATCTGCTTGATGCCGGCACCGGAACCGACAGATTGGTAATTGACCTGCGTGCCGGTCGCCTTGTTGAAGTCGCCGGCCCACTTGGCGTACAGCGGTGCCGG
>NZ_JASJXB010000096.1:0-878 GCF_035018885.1 Variovorax sp. LG9.2
AGCCGCACAGACGAGTTGCTTCCGCACCTCTGGCAGCCCGCAAACTGATCAACACATCGCTTAACGGGCTTCGCTAAATGCCGTCAAGGTGGGACGGCTGGCCGCTTACTGATTACCGGCAACCGTAAAGGTCCGTTGCCTCATGCAGTGAGAATTGCGTGCAGCATGTCAAGTTCCCACTTGAGCAGCGTGGCCTCAGATAAGGTCAGTTGCTCCACTGAAGCTGATCTTTTTGCGCGTGTTTGAGGCGTGCGGAAATGTTCAATAAATCACGAGTCACGCCCTTCACAGCCGCGCGGGACATAAACATGTTCCGTCACAGTTTTTCCACTTGCTCCGCAGAACTGTAGAAGTTCCCCTAAATTTTTAGGGTCATATTCGCTTCGAGAATTTATCGAATCAATCAGATGTGATGATCCATCTCTTACAAATAATTACGTCAAAAGATGCTGTTCAGTGGCCTTCTGCCCCTCGCACGAATTCGTTTCTGCGAACGATCGTTGCTAGCGCTAGTCCTGTGCTGCGCCGCAGCATGCATCAGTGCGCAAACGCTGCAGGAACTGCAGTCACCGGGCGAGTCGCCAGCTGCAGAAGAAGCCGATCGCATCGTGAGCCCGTGGCTTTCACCAGCGCGCAAATTCGGCAAGGAGCTGTACTTCTCCAATCTCAAGGATGGGCAATCCGTCGAATCACCGTTCGTTGCGCGCTTCGGCGCTTCCAATGTCGGCATCGTTCCGGCCGGAAAAACCGTCGGTAGTCACGGGCATTTGCATTTGTTGATCGACACGCCGTTACCGGTCGATCTGACCTTGCCCCCGAAAAACGTACCCCTTGCTGAGTGTTTCAATTCAGACAAGGAGAACGCAGATGACGAAGAC
>NZ_JASJXB010000097.1:0-795 GCF_035018885.1 Variovorax sp. LG9.2
CAAGAAAAAGACCCGCAATCTGCGCAGCGCAAGCTCCATCGCTGCATCGTCGTCCGCCGTCTGTGCGGGAAGGCCGAGACGGAAATTGAGAACTACACCCTCAGGTGCCTGCTGAGCGAGCTGCTCCAGAAATTGGGTGTGCACCGCTTCAGGCCAAGGCCACGGCCCGATTTTTTTAATACTCTCTTCATCAATTGAAATGATTTGAACCGCGGATTGCGGGAGTACCGGGAAGCTGGCCAAGACCCTGTCGTAGAAATGACCATCCACAATGGTCGGAATCGGCGACACGATCTTCCAGACAAGCGCCAAGGAAAACAACGTAGCAAGCGCAAATCGAAGGATGAGTTTTGCGTGTGCTGGCCAGACTTGCGCTGCCCAACGCTCAATTGATTGCATGTCCGGCCCCATCTGATCATCCTAATTTATGGTGCGCTGGCATCGTTGTCCACAGGTCCTTTGGAAGCTAAGGCGTTTACGCATACCGATGCCGAAGCGGGAACTCGCTTACTCAAGGTTCCACCGCCTTCGTGCTTTCAATCCCGGCGGCATCCGCAAGGTCGAGGTTGTGCTGGGAACACCCTGTTCTAGATCAAGTATCTGCGCCATGGCGTCACGTGCGCTGCCTGCCAATGCCGCCCGAGTTGCGCACCATCTCTCATTCACCGGACAGGTTCTGCTGCGGGGCCGCCCGGCCGGCCCCGCGGGGCGTCGTCAGCGCTGCAAAGCTCAATCGTTTTCAGGCCACTTCAGGCCCCAGTCCTTGATGACATCCTTCACGCGCCGATCGCCATC
>NZ_JASJXB010000098.1:0-743 GCF_035018885.1 Variovorax sp. LG9.2
GGTGGGGGCCTTAATGGCGGCTCCTCAACCAGTAGTGGCTCCAGCGATGGCGGTACCTCGGGCGGCAGCATGCCCAATGGTCAGCCAATGCGCAAAGACAACATGAGCAAGGAGCCGATGAGCAACGACAAGATGTCCAACGGCAGCATGGCCAAAGACAAAATGTCAAAGGACAGGATGAGCAAAACGCCGATGGACAAGAATTCGATGCCTGCCGATTCGACTGGTGGCAAGCAGACTCCTGATCCGAAGTAATTCGACGCTTTTTTACTCTAATCTCTCGGAAATTAGTTGCAGCGTCTGATCGCTTAGCAAGACATCAGCGTAGGTGTCTTAAGGGCCACTCTGGCGACCAGCAGGTCTGAGCTCCAAAGCCGGTGACGCCAAGATGACTTCGCCAGCTGCTTACCGTAGCGCGGCGATTCGACGAAGTGCCGCTCCTCGCAGAGCGTGCCTGTCTCTAGATCGAGCACCGCGTCGGTGCCCTGCTGCCGCCCATGGACCAAGAGCTGCATCAGTCAACTTCAGGCTTTTGCGCTTCGGCTTTCTCGACTCAAAGGTCGAGCACGAGAACACGGGATTTGGACCGTGAACAGCAGGGTGTGAACTGGTCGTTCTTAGCCTGCTCTTTGGGTGTCAGGTAGAGATCCCTGTGATCGGGTGTTCTGACCTTGCCCCCGGAATCCGTACCCCATAGCCGAGTTCATGAATTGGCTTGCTGTGGCTGATTGGCAAGCCAGTCC
>NZ_JASJXB010000099.1:0-649 GCF_035018885.1 Variovorax sp. LG9.2
AGTTCCTCGACGCTCTTCGCAAGTAACGATGAAAGGCTCACCACAGCGAATTCGTAGTCGCGGGCCTCCGAGGTCGTAACGCTGATAAAGCTCTGTGCCAACGCGATGGTTCGCTCCGCCTCGCGTCGCACACCGGTCACCAATTCGGCCACGCCCACACGTGACGACTTCATTTCATACAACTCCACCAAGCTCAGGAGGTTGATTTGCGGGCTGCGCAGGTCGTGCCATAAGAAGTTCAGCCACGTGGCCCGCTCGCTTTCGGCTTGTCTTTCTTGAGTCAGCTCGCGAAGCACGACGATCCAGGTCACAGGCGCAGGAGCCGGCACGTCGTCAATGCACGTGGCCTCGATCGAAAATATTTTCCCCAGCGGGGTTTTGTATTCACCGTCGAGCGCCTGCGACCAATGCTCGTTGAGTTCAGGCCTCCGGATGCTGGATTTGCTCTCAAGCTGCGCGATGATTGCCGGGAGACTTTCTTTGGCCGTCGATCGCGTGCCGAGCGAAAGCTCGGGCAGCAGCGCGGCGGCGGCAGCGTTCAGCACGTCGATGCTTCCGTCGGATCGGCACAGCACGACGGCGATGGGAAGTTTCAACAGCGAGAACCGCATGTATGCCTCCAATCGCATGAGTCGCACGATTGCGTGAT
>NZ_JASJXB010000100.1:0-607 GCF_035018885.1 Variovorax sp. LG9.2
TCGGCCTTCCCGCACAGACGGCGGACGACGATGCAGCGATGGAGCTTGCGCTGCGCAGATTGCGGGTCTTTTTCTTGGTGCAGGCCGCTCCCTCGCCCGCCGTACTGAAGCAAGACGCAGCTTTTCTCGAACGACGCAAGCGTTTCGCGTCCGCGGTCGCAGGTGTAGGCCATTCAACCCTCGCGCCCGACGGTGCGATTGAATCTTTGCGGTTCATCGACCTCTTCGCGCGGGGAGATGAAGGGACAAGTCCGTATGTGGGTGCGTTGATCAATCCGGTTCCGGCAGTGCAGAAGGCTGTTGCCAGAGGAACCAACTTGCACCTGGGAATTCCCTTTCACGGAGAACTAGCCCATCCGTCCATCTCTTACTCCGATGTGCTTGAAGGCAAGCTTCTCCCCGATCAACTCAAGGGCCGCACGATCGTGGTCGGGCCGTCGCGCAATGTCGCGCTGGGCACGCTAGCCGTACTTTGGTACGTCGCTACCGGCACCGGCACCGGCATAGGCACAGGCATAGGCACGGGCACGGGCACGACATTGGTCTCCTCAACGGAAGTCCACGCGAGCGCCATCGACGCGCTGCAGCAAGGCCGCTACATCCTGGG
>NZ_JASJXB010000101.1:0-566 GCF_035018885.1 Variovorax sp. LG9.2
TCAGCGGCATTCAAAGCCAAGGTGGCGCTGGCGGCCGTTCGAGGCGACAAGACGCTGGCCGAACTGGCGCAGCAGCATGACGTTCACCCCAACCAGATCACCGACTGGAAGAACCAGCTTCTGAGCCGAGCGGTCGACGTGTTCGGCGGCGAGGCTGCGGCGGCAGAGCCCGCTGTGGATCTGAACTCGCTGCACGCCAAGATTGGCCAGCAGGCCCTGGAGATCGATTTTTTGTCCGGCGCGCTCAGCAAGGCCGGCCTGCTGAGCGTAAAGCGATGATCGAGCGAGATCATGCGCTGCCGATCAAGCGGCAGGCCGAACTCGTGAGCATCAGCCGCGGCAGCGCTTACTACCGGGCCAAGCCGATGAGCGATGCGGACTTGAATCTGATGCGTCGCATTGACGAGTTGCACCTGGAGTTGCCGTTCGCTGGAGCGCGCATGCTTGGCGACCTGCTTCGAGGAGAGGGCGTCGTCGTGGGCCGCAAGCATATGACCACGCTGATGCGGCGCATGGCCATCACCGCGCTCTACAGGAAGCCCAACACCAGCAAGAAGGCACCAGGA
>NZ_JASJXB010000102.1:0-560 GCF_035018885.1 Variovorax sp. LG9.2
GCCCGGTTCAATACCGGTTGAGAAACACCGCCTGATCGGCGGGATCACAATGTCCAACTTCTGGGGGTCAGTTCAAAACCGGGGCGATTCACTACGTCGTTTGGGCTGGGCGATACCCGACTCCGAAATGGACCAAGGAAAGTCTTAAGGAAGGGTACGACGTGCCGAGTAAGTTTGTCGATGGCGTCGAACACTTCCACGCCGATGACATCCCCAACACTGGGTCACGACAGCGGTGCGCCCAGTTGGTTGCCCTCTTCAATCGAGTGCACGCATTTGCGGCGGCGGTCGCCTAGCGTTTCAGATGCTTCCCCCGCATGAACCGACCTGCAGGGAGCGGTCATGGAAACCAACGCGGAAACCACAACTTGGAAACTTGGTCTTCCGCCGCGTACGCGAGCCAGTGCGCGCACGTACAAAACGGAAAACGGTGACCGCGGGGTATGTCGAGAGCTGAGGGATCCCATCTGAGGCACCTCCGCTATGACCCAAGAGGCACTTCAGTGCCCGCCAGCACCACCTCCACCTGTCTCTTATACACATCTCCGAGCCCACGAGAC
>NZ_JASJXB010000103.1:0-541 GCF_035018885.1 Variovorax sp. LG9.2
GCGCTCGCGTGGACTTCCGTTGAGGAGACCAATGTCGTGCCGGTGCCGGTGCCGGTAGCGACGTACCACAGCACGGCGAACGTGCCCAGCGCGACATTACGCGACGGCCCGACCACGATCGTGCGGCCCTTGAGTTGATCGGGGAGAAGCTTGCCCTCAAGCACGTCGGCGTAAGAGATGGGCGGGTGGACTAGTTCTCCATGAAAGGGAATGCCAAGATGCAAGTTGGTGCCTTTGGCAACAGCCCGCTGCACTGCAGGATCCGGATTGGTCATCGCACCCACATACGGCACCGTCCCCTCATCTCCCCGGGCGAAAAGGTCGATGAACCGTAAACGTTCAATCGCACCGTCGGGCGCGAGGTTTGAATGTCCTACACCTGCGACCGCGGACGCGAAACGCTCGCGTCGTTCGAGGAAAGCTGCGTCTTGCTTCAGTACGGCGGGCGAGGGAGCGGCCTGCAGCAAGAAAAAGACCCGCAATCTGCGCAGCGCAAGCTCCATCGCTGCATCGTCGTCCGCCGTCTGTGCGGGAAGGCCGA
>NZ_JASJXB010000104.1:0-524 GCF_035018885.1 Variovorax sp. LG9.2
CACCGTATGGATACTTGGCTTGAGCGGCAGGCGCCCTTTGACAAAGCCCTTGCAAATGCGCTGATCGCGGCAACGCCTGAGACGTGGGCGCGAGCGGAAGTCGAGGTCAGCCGGGACGACGATGGCGCCACCGAAGAGATGTCGATCGTCATCACGTCGCCGGATGGACGGCCGGAAGTCGTAAGCGCGACGGAAGACCTGTTCACGGCCCTCTATGGTCTCTCGGACTTCTTTCGAGAGCGCGGGACGGTCTGGAGCAAGATCGTTTGCTCAGTCGCTGAAGAAGCCGGCGACTGGACCTTCAAGGTGCGCTACGAGTACTGAGGTCAGCTTCTGGCCGAAAGCGGCCAACTGAAGAATGCCACACGTTGCAATGCAAAAGACACGATCATCCCGCCAAGGCTCCTCAATAAACCCGTGCTCGCGCCGTTGAACGGCACGACGCTTCCTAGGCCGAGGGCGGTGGGTGGCCCCTGCAGCGAAGTAAAGGAGGCTGTCTCTTATACACATCTGACGCTGCCGAC
>NZ_JASJXB010000105.1:0-488 GCF_035018885.1 Variovorax sp. LG9.2
GTGCGCACGACGATGAGTGACAGCAAAGCGGCATGTCCGCTGGACAGGGTCAACCGGAAGTTCTGTGCGGAGCGACCAAACCAGCTATGGGTCTCGGACTTCACATATGTGTCGACCTGGCAGGGCTGGCTCTACGTGGCCTTCATCATCGATGTGTTTGCACGGCGCATCGTCGGTTGGCGCGTGAGCAGTTCGATGCGCACGGACTTCGTGCTGGACGCGCTGGAACAGGCTCTGTATGACCGCCAACCGGAGCGGGATCGCAGCCTGATACATCACTCGGATCGTGGGTCGCAATATGTGTCCATTCGGTACAGCGAGCGCTTGGGTGAAGCCGGCATCGAGCCGTCCGTGGGCAGTCGGGGAGACAGCTACGACAACGCCTTGGCCGAGACCATCAACGGGCTCTACAAAGCCGAATTGATTCATCGCCGAGCACCGTGGAAGACCAAGGAGGCCGTGGAATTCGCGACGCTCGAATGGGTGTC
>NZ_JASJXB010000106.1:0-483 GCF_035018885.1 Variovorax sp. LG9.2
AGCAGCCGGCCAAGTCATCTTGAAGCCAGGAGGTGCAGATGGCATCGTGTCCACATGAATGATGCGGACACGATGGATAGAGTGATCAAGAGAGTTCCCCGGCGTCAACACGGTGCCGAATTCAAAGCCCGAACGCTCCAGGCACGCAGACAGCCGGACGTCTCCGTTGCCGCCATCGCGCGACAGCACGACCTCAATGCAAACGTCGTGCACCGATGGCGCGTCAACGAACGCAACACCGTGGCGCCGATTGCAGCCGTCTCACAGACGGCCAGTCCGTCGGGCTTTGTCGCCGTCAGCTTCCACCCCGAAACACCCGCGCCTGCCGAACCCATGCCGCTGCCCGACATTCGTATCGAGCTCCAGCGCGGCAACGCCACCGCCGTGGTGCACTGGCCGGTGCAGGCGGCAGCGTCCTGCGCCGCCTGGTTGCACGAGTGGCTCCGGTGAGCGGCCCATGATCCGCATCGAGGCGATCTGGTT
>NZ_JASJXB010000107.1:0-483 GCF_035018885.1 Variovorax sp. LG9.2
ACTGGTACAGCCGCCGTGTGCTGGCCTGGCGGGTGTCGATCTCGATGGACACCGAGTTCTGCATCGAGGCCGTCGAGCAAGCGATCATGAAGCACGGAACTCCCGAGATATTCAACACCGATCAAGGCAGCCAATTCACCAGCAGCGCCTTCACCGGACTGCTCATAGCCCACGGCATCCGCATCTCGATGGACGGCAAGGGCTGCTGGCGCGACAACGTGTGGCTGGCGTCAACTATCCTGGCCACCGTGTTGCCTCACGAAGGAATGTTACCCGCCGGCCGGTTGTCGTTTTGGCTCTCTATCTGCCCTGTTCAATTCAATGATCGAAGGCTGTGGGCATGTGGTCGAAGGCTGCGGCGGTGGGCAACGCAGGCCGCACAGCGGCGCGTTGTCCACGGTCGCGGCCGGTGCGCCGCAGGCGCATCGTCTACATGTCCATAGTCTGCCGGGCGCGACCGTGGACCTGTCTCTTATACACATC
>NZ_JASJXB010000108.1:0-473 GCF_035018885.1 Variovorax sp. LG9.2
GCACGCGGCACGCCGCAGATCGAGGTGAGCTTCGACATCGACGCCAACGGCATCCTGCATGTCGGCGCCAAGGACAAAGGCACCGGCAAGGAAAACAAGATCACCATCAAGGCGAACTCGGGCTTGAGCGAAGACGAGATCCAGACGATGGTGAAGGACGCCGAGCTCAATGCGGCCGACGACAAGAAAAAGCTGGAGATCGTTCAAGCCCGCAACCAGGGGGAAGCGATGGCGCACAGCGTGAAGAAGTCGCTGGCCGAGCATGGCGACAAGCTCGAAGCCGGCGAAAAGGAATCTATCGAAGCTGCGATCAAGGACGTCGAAGAAGCGCTCAAGGGCGAAGACAAGCCGTTGATCGAAGAGAAGACCAACACGCTGATGACCGCGAGCCAGAAACTCGGTGAAAAGATGTACGCCGATGCGCAAGCCGCAGCCGGTGCTGCCGGCGGCGCAGCGGCTGGCCCGCAAGCGGC
>NZ_JASJXB010000109.1:0-471 GCF_035018885.1 Variovorax sp. LG9.2
AGCGCGACATCCTGGAAAAAGCGACGCCGTACTTCGCGAAAGCGCAGCGGTGAAGTACGCCTTCATTTAACGCCAACGCCACCGACGCGTGTGGCCGATCTCACCCAACCTGCTGAACCGCGAGTTCACCGTGCACGAGCCCGACCGGGTCTGGGCAGGTGACATCACCTACATCGCCACCGACGAAGGCTGGTTGTTCCTGGCGGTTGTGATCGATCTGTTCAGCCGCCAGGTGATCGGTTGGTCGCTGCGAAGCGACATGACCCTGCCTCGTTTCCACGTACACCAATTCATGCAGCCAGAAGGCTGCGTTCCCTCGTAACCGGTGCGAGGTATCCGATAGCCATGTGCATGCGCACGCGGTTGTAGAAACTCTCGATCCAGTCCACGATGCCCAGCCGAGCCTGCGCCCGGGTGTCATAGCGGACCTGGTAGATCCTCTCGACTTTCAGCGTCTTGAAGAAGCTCTCC
>NZ_JASJXB010000110.1:0-463 GCF_035018885.1 Variovorax sp. LG9.2
GGTAGGCTGAACACCCGGGTCACTTTGAGATCGGCACAACCCTCATAAGTGGGTCAATTCTCGGTCGGCGCCAACACCCAGCCCTTCCACCGCTCGCATGGTTCATCGCGAGAGCCTTGCGTGCCACGACACCGACACGGTGGATGACGAGCCCTAAGCTGCAGTGGACGACCGGCGTTGCCGCCGTCATCTGCGTTGCTTCGGTGATCGTTGCAGACCGGCTGGGAACGCCGCCCGGCGCGCGGCTGTATCTGCCCGCCGAGGAGCGCATCGCAGCAGACGATCAGGTCGTGATGCTCGATGCCTACTACTACGAGATCCCGTTTTACTGGAAGCTGAAGCACACGGTCATGGTCGTGAGCGACTGGCAGGATCCTGCCTTGCCACTGCATGACAACTGGCGCAACGAGTTGAGCGACGCGGGCCGATTCGAGCCCGCCAGGGCGGCCACCACGCTGGTAAA
>NZ_JASJXB010000111.1:0-455 GCF_035018885.1 Variovorax sp. LG9.2
CCAGCCCCAAAGTGCGTGCCGCCGCCGCGATGCTCTGACCACCCTCGACCAGCCGCACCGCCTCCTGCTTGAATTCGAGCGTGTAGCGCGCTCTTGCCGTCTTCGTCATTTCCGTTCTCGTTGCTTGAATTGAAACACTCAGCAAGGGATGCGTTTTTCGGGGGCAAGGTCATTGTGTCCCGTAAATAACTGGCATTTGTCTTGCATGCTTCTGCACTATTTTTCTGACGGAGATAAGGCGATAAGGCGATAAGGCGATAAGGCGATAAGGCGATGAGGATGGGTAGACCCAAAACCGAACTTGTGTTGAGCGACGCTGAACGATCGCAGGAGCAATCGTTCGCGCGTACCGCTGCGCTCGCTTAGGTAGACGGTATCCTGAATCGCCCCGGTTTTTGAGGAGGCTCAACACTCTGAGAGGATTGAGCCATGAACAAGTCGAACAAGTTCTCACC
>NZ_JASJXB010000112.1:0-452 GCF_035018885.1 Variovorax sp. LG9.2
GCGTCCGCGCCGATCGACCAGGGCAGGTCGTGCGACGAGCTGGTGCGGATCGGGCACAGGTTCATCACAACGAAGCCATCGCAGCCATGGCGCACCGCCATTGCCTCGGCCCCGGCGATCGCGCCGTCGTGATCCTCTGAGTTCGCAAGGCAAGGGTGCCGCCCGATGGCGATGAAGGACTTCCGGCCACAGCGCCCGAGTGCGAAGCGCCACTCGTCGGCGTGGTCGGAATGGTAGATATCGAAAGACGTGTTGTTCACGAAAGAGAGAGTTCGAGTGAAGTGAGAAAGTTCGGGCGTCGGGCCTACGCGTCCTTCGGCGGCGGCGTGTCCAGCATGCTGGCCACCTTGCTGCGACGGATCGCTGCCGACTGGTAGTAGCCCTGGAAGGTGGCCACCGTGCGGTGCCCCGTCATGGCCATGGCCTCGCCGATCGGCATGTCGCGCAGACCC
>NZ_JASJXB010000113.1:0-413 GCF_035018885.1 Variovorax sp. LG9.2
CTGGCCTTCATCTTCTCCGCACGCTCGGCCAGGAACTGAGGCTCGATGAATTCATTGAGCTTGCGACGCCTGCCACGACGCATGGCCACGTGCCAGGTCGGTCCTTGCGCTTCAGCTCGCTTGTGCACGCCCTGGTAGCCAGCGTCGCCGAAGGCCGCATGCTCTTCACCATGCAGCAGTGCGCCAGCAACGTTGATGTCGCTCACATTGGCGGCCGTGCCCACCACCGTATGTACGAGGCCCGACTGTGCGTCCACGCCGATGTGCGCCTTCATTCCAAAGTGCCATTGATTGCCCTTCTTGGTCTGATGCATCTCCGGGTCGCGCGTGTTGTCCGCGTTCTTGGTCGAGCTCGGGGCCGCAATGATGGTGGCGTCCACGATGGTGCCGGCACGCATCAAAAGGCCCTGCTC
>NZ_JASJXB010000114.1:0-405 GCF_035018885.1 Variovorax sp. LG9.2
GGTAGGCTGAACACCCGGGTCACTTTGAGATCGGCACAACCCTCATAAGTGGGTCAATTCTCGGTCGGCGCCAACAACCGTGGCGCGGTCAAGTGGACAAACCGTGTCGCGGAGTCTCATGCAAAAGTGGCCCCTCTGAAGGCCGACTCACATGACGCAGCAATTCATCATTTCCCGCCATCCATGCGTCTATCCAGTGTGCAAATGGCTGTGAGGCGGTGTGCACATCAAACCAGAGACCAGCATCTCCAGTGCTCTCGATAAGCGTCCAATAAAAAGTGCCCGGCTCGGGCTCCTTCACAAAGACCGCCAAGTGGCGCAAATTATTCATAAGGCGAAACGGTACCTGAAAAACTTCCAGAATATCCGCTGTCTCTTATACACATCTCCGAGCCCACGAGACGT
>NZ_JASJXB010000115.1:0-399 GCF_035018885.1 Variovorax sp. LG9.2
AACGACTGTCCAGCCGTCGGGTCGCCGCCATCTATGACATCCGCAATCCGAACCAGGTTGTGGTCTGGCGACGCGACCTTGCTGAAGGCGACGCGCAAGCTCTGGGGAACACCATGCCAAAGCCAGATACAAAGCCAGATACAAAGCCAGATACAAAGCCAGAACGACGTTGCTCAGAGACACCGCCCGAGGCCATCCCCGATTCGACGGACACCCTGCGCGAAGAGAACGAGCGACTGCGCGCGGAGGTCGCGTACTTAAAAAAAGTGCACGCCTTGATCCGGGCGAAAAGATCGCTTGCGCCGAAAAAGCGCGCTTGATACTCGGATTGAGGCATCACCACAAATTGGCGGCCCTGCTGCGGGCAGCAGGGCTTGCGCGCAGCACTTTCTACTACCA
>NZ_JASJXB010000116.1:0-381 GCF_035018885.1 Variovorax sp. LG9.2
GGAGACGCTGAACATTGAGCATTGCAGCGCGAGTTGATGACATCGCAACGAGATGCGCCCTCAAGGGTGCCCGATGTCACGATTCAGAGCCTTCACGACGAGCGTTTTGACCTCTTTCGAAGCCGCTTTCCACATTCAAGACGCACCTCGGGCATGGCAGTCCAACAGCGACCTCTTGGCGATGACCAGATTGGCCAGACCGAACAAGCTCAACAGCTGTGCCGTGTTCTTGGCCAGCCCCTTGTAGCGCGCCTTCCTGTGACCAAACAGGTTCTTGATCACATGGAACGGATGCTCGACCTTGGCGCGGATGCTGGCCTTCATCTTCTCCGCACGCTCGGCCAGGAACTGAGGCTCGATGAATTCATTGAGCTTGCGACG
>NZ_JASJXB010000117.1:0-375 GCF_035018885.1 Variovorax sp. LG9.2
AGATGGCTCAGCATGCCCAATTGCGATTTGAGACGGGACTGGAAATCTACTTCTGCGATCCGAGAAGCCCATGGCAACGCGGAACCAATGAGAACACGAATGGATTGCTGCGCCAGTACTTTCCAAAGGGTACAGATGTGAGTAGGTACAACGAAAGAGAACTCGACGCAGTGGCCGCGACTCTGAATGGCAGGCCTCGAAAGACTCTGGGCTGGAGAACGCCAGCCGAGGCGCTGAGTGAACTAATATCCACCGCTCAACAGACCGGTGTGGCGACAACTACTTGAACCTAAGCTGACTGCCCCTGTCGCTGTGGAAGAGCAGCCCGGCCTGCTTGCCCGGATGACGCTTGAACCACGCCATGCGCAATGCATC
>NZ_JASJXB010000118.1:0-369 GCF_035018885.1 Variovorax sp. LG9.2
GTTCTTCACGATCATCTTGGTCATGACACCGCCCATGGTTTCGATGCCGAGCGACAGCGGGGTCACGTCGAGCAGCAACACGTCTTTGCGATCGCCGGAAAGCACCTGGCCCTGGATGGCAGCGCCGACGGCTACGGCTTCATCGGGGTTTACGTCCTTGCGTGGCTCCTTGCCGAAGAACTCCTTGACCTTCTCCTGCACCTTCGGCATGCGGGTCATGCCGCCGACCAGAATGACGTCGTTGATGTCGCTCACGCTGATGCCGGCGTCCTTGATGGCCAGGCGGCACGGCGCGATGGTGCGTTCGATCAGCTCATCGACCAGGCTTTCGAGCTTGGCACGGCTGAGCTTGATGTTCAGGTGCTTTGG
>NZ_JASJXB010000119.1:0-360 GCF_035018885.1 Variovorax sp. LG9.2
CCACCGTGGCTCGGTACTGCAGCTTCCCGCCCCGGGTTGCTGCATTGCGCCGCAACTCGCGCGAGATGGTCGAAGGCGCGCGTCCGAGCTGTCGAGCAATCTCCCGGACACCGAGTTGCTGAGCATGTAGAAGCGCAATCTCTTCGCGCTCCGTGAACGACAGATATCTACCCGAAACAGGGCCCGGATTCGTAGGTGGAATTCCACCTGCTTGCCGAAACCACCGTGGGCCCAATGGCTGCGAAACCCCGGAAGCCCGTGCTGCTTCCTCGCTCTGCAAACCTGCCGAAATTCGCCCCCAGAATGCCCGCTTGATGAGCCGCTGATTGATCTCAGGGCGACCTGGCGAACGCATCGCCG
>NZ_JASJXB010000120.1:0-353 GCF_035018885.1 Variovorax sp. LG9.2
GATCAAGCGCGCTTTGTCGGCGCAAGTGATCTCTTCGCCCGGATCAAGGCGTGCACTTTTTTTAAGTACGCGACCTCGGCGCGCAGTCGCTCGTTCTCTTCGCGCAGGGCGTCCGCCGAATCGGGGATGGCCTTGGGCGATGTGTCTGAGCAATGTTGTTCTGGCTTCTTATCTGGCTTTGGCATGGTGTTCCCCAGAGCTTGCGCGTCGCCCTCAGAAATGTCGCGTCGCCAGACCACAACCTGGTTCGGATTGCGGATGTCATAGATGGCGGCGACCCGACGGCTGGACAGTCGTTCACGGTCCTGATGTGACAGAACCCGCAGCTTGAATTCCGAACTGTAGGCGCTGCG
>NZ_JASJXB010000121.1:0-353 GCF_035018885.1 Variovorax sp. LG9.2
GTGATCGAGCCGCTGTATCCGACCAGTGGACGTGTAGGCCGTCAGCCGATCGGCGTGCCCAGGATGCTGCGCATGTATTGCCTGCAGCAGTGGTACGGCCTGGCCGACGAAGCGCTGGAAGACGCGCTGTACGACAGCCAGGCTCTGCGCGACTTTGTGGGCATCGACCTGTCGCGCGAATCGGTGCCTGACGCCACCACGTTGCTCAAGTTCAGGCGCCTGCTGCTGGACAACGACCTCACCAAGGCGATGTTCGAAGAGATCAACGCCCACCTCGCCGAGCAGGGCCTTTTGATGCGTGCCGGCACCATCGTGGACGCCACCATCATTGCGGCCCCGAGCTCGACCAAGAA
>NZ_JASJXB010000122.1:0-338 GCF_035018885.1 Variovorax sp. LG9.2
GAAGTCCACGCGAGCGCCATCGACGCGCTGCAGCAAGGCCGCTACATCCTGGGGGCGTCGCCATGGGTGCTGTACCTGTCCTTGGCACTTTCAATGTGGTTGGTGTTTTTTGCGTTCGACAGGGCACCAAAAGCAGCACCGCTCGTGGCCGTCGCTTTTGTCGGCATCTGTTTCGGAATCAGCGCTTTGCTGCTGGGCCTGTTCCGCCTCTGGATACCGCCCTCGTTTTTCGTGTTGGCAATCGTGCCTGCCTTTTTGCTTTGGAGCTGGCAAAACATGCACGGTGTCCTCGGCTTTTTGAAGGAGAACATCATTGCGCTGAGTGTGCTGCCGGACGG
>NZ_JASJXB010000123.1:0-331 GCF_035018885.1 Variovorax sp. LG9.2
GGCGGTTGTCCGAGAGGGTGTGGCCCATGTAGCGCATCTGGCTGGCGGTCTTGCCCTTGCGGTACAGCCGCGCATCGCCATCGGTGCGCGATGCGTGGGTGTCGTTGCTGCGGGTCTGACCCTGGAAGCTGGTGCGACCGGTTGCGTTGTTGCCGGCATCATCAGCGTCGCCGCCATCCTTGCGCACAAAGCTGCGGTGGCTGGCCCACGCTTGAATGAGGGTGCCGTCGACGCTGAAGTGCTCGCCCGACAAACAGCCTTTGCGACCGATAGTTTCAACTATGGGGTTGAACAGCTCGATGATCGCGTCGTGCGCAATGAGCCGCTTGCG
>NZ_JASJXB010000124.1:0-315 GCF_035018885.1 Variovorax sp. LG9.2
CCGTCCGGCAGCACACTCAGCGCAATGATGTTCTCCTTCAAAAAGCCGAGGACACCGTGCATGTTTTGCCAGCTCCACAGCAAATAGGCAGGCACGATTTCCAACACGAAAAACGAGGGCGGTATCCAGAGGCGGAACAGGCCCAGCAGCAAAGCGCTGATCCCGAAACAGATGCCGACAAAAGCGACGGCCACGAGCGGTGCTGCTTTTGGTGCCCTGTCGAACGCAAAAAACACCGACCACATTGAAAGTGCCAAGGATAGGTACAGCACCCATGGCGACGCCCCCAGGATGTAGCGGCCTTGCTGCAGCGCG
>NZ_JASJXB010000125.1:0-305 GCF_035018885.1 Variovorax sp. LG9.2
AAGCGCCGCTTCAAGGTCACCACCGACAGTCGCCACGATCTGCCGATCTCGCCCAACGTGCTGAACCGCGAGTTCGCTGTGAGCGGGCCCGACCGGGTCTGGGCGGGCGACATCACCTACATCGCCACCGACGAGGGATGGCTGTTCCTGGCGGTGGTGATCGATCTGTTCAGCCGCCAGGTGATCGGTTGGTCGCTGCGAAGCGACATGACGCGAGACATCGTGATCGATGCATTGCGCATGGCGTGGTTCAAGCGTCATCCGGGCAAGCAGGCCGGGCTGCTCTTCCACAGCGACAGGGGCAG
>NZ_JASJXB010000126.1:0-304 GCF_035018885.1 Variovorax sp. LG9.2
CGGTGCCGCGGTCGATCAACTGGTGGCGGTGATCGGCGGCGAGGCATTGCCTGAAGTCCAGCGCCCTGCTTCACAACGTGGCGGGCTCGGCGGAGGTGGTTTCGACTGGCCCGAGCTCGGCATCTTTTTGTTCTTCGGCGTGTTCTTGATCGGCCGCGTTGCGCGCTCGATCTTCGGTAGCAAGCTCGGCCCGGTCGTGACCGGGCTCGGCGCCGGCGCGATCGCGATGGTCGTGACATCGAGCATCCTGCTCGCTGTCGCGGCGGGCTTTATCGCGCTGCTGTTCACCCTGTTCTCCGGCGCC
>NZ_JASJXB010000127.1:0-294 GCF_035018885.1 Variovorax sp. LG9.2
CCGATCCGCGCGATGGTCAACGAAGCGCTGATCAAGATGGATGACTTGTTTGCCGGCATGTACGAGGCTGACATCAAGGGCGTGCGCCCCAGCATCGCTCCAGAGAAGCTGCTGCGCGCGATGCTGCTGCAGATCTTCTTCAGCGTGCGCTCGGAGCGCCAGCTCACGGAGCAGACCCAATACAACCTCCTGTATCGCTGGTTCATCGGTCTGGCCCTGGACGATGCGGTCTGGGTCCCTAGCGTGTTCACCAAGAACCGCAAGCGGCTCATTGCGCACGACGCGATCATCGAG
>NZ_JASJXB010000128.1:0-284 GCF_035018885.1 Variovorax sp. LG9.2
ATCACGGCAGCGCTGCGCAATTCGCTGGGGGTGTCCGTCAACCACAAGTGCGTCCAGCGCCTCATGAAGGAGATGGGATTGCGCGCGCTGATTCGGGCGAGGAAGCGCTCTCGGCACGTCCCTGAAATCAGCGATGTGCACGTGCTAAACGTCCTGAAACGAAATTTCTGCGCAAAGGCTCCCAATGAGAAATGGGCGACCGACATAACCGAGTTCAACGTGAACGGGCAGAAGCTCTATCTATCGGCCTGCATGGACTTGTACAACGGCGAGATCATTGCGCA
>NZ_JASJXB010000129.1:0-283 GCF_035018885.1 Variovorax sp. LG9.2
CAACTCGCCAGTCAAGCCACCACGGTGGCGGCCTGACTTAAACCAATCAGCCTCCACGAATCCCGGGGCGATTCAGTGCACGCCAGCCTGATTCGTCACCTCCCAGCGCACTTCTGGCATCGCTGAGCAAAGCCGCTTCTCCAACTCGACATCGTTCTCCGGCTCAGCGTCCGCGTCGAAGTAGACGAGGTCCATGTCTTCCACAACCGTACGGCGCTCAAAGCCGTGCAGAGCATCCCAAACCAATGAGCGGACAGCGCCTGCGCCGATGCACCACGACTGC
>NZ_JASJXB010000130.1:0-269 GCF_035018885.1 Variovorax sp. LG9.2
CCTCGATGCAGAACTCGGTGTCCATCGAGATCGACACCCGCCAGGCCAGCACACGGCGGCTGTACCAGTCGATCACCGCTGTCAGGTAGACGAAGCCCCGGGCCATTGGGTGATATAGCTGAGGCCCATCGCCCAGACCTGGTTGGCCCTGGTGATCGCGAGCGTGCGCAGCAGGTATGGGTAGATCGTGCTTCCTGGTGCCTTCTTGCTGGTGTTGGGCTTCCTGTAGAGCGCGGTGATGGCCATGCGCCGCATCAGCGTGGTCATAT
>NZ_JASJXB010000131.1:0-269 GCF_035018885.1 Variovorax sp. LG9.2
ACCCGCCTCCGTCACGAAGCCCGAGCGCAAGGAGTGCGCCGAGAAGCGGCCGTCCAGTCCCGCGGCCGCGCAGCGTGTCTTCACGATAAAACGCACCCCCTCGGCACCCAGTGGTGTGCCCATGCGGTCGCCCGCCAGCACGCGCCGGAAGATCTGCCCGCTGGTGATCCTGGCCGCGCGCAGGGCACCGATCCAGTCGCGCATCGCCTCGGCAGCCGAGCCCACCAGCGGCTTGTAGTTCTCCGGCAGGTCCTGGCCCAACTGGTTCG
>NZ_JASJXB010000132.1:0-267 GCF_035018885.1 Variovorax sp. LG9.2
CCTCGATGCAGAACTCGGTGTCCATCGAGATCGACACCCGCCAGGCCAGCACACGGCGGCTGTACCAGTCGATCACCCCTGCCAGGTAGACGAAGCCCCGGGCCATTGGGATATAGCTGATGTCCATCGCCCAGACCTGGTTGGCCCTGGTGATCGCAAGCGTGCGCAGCAGGTATGGGTAGATCGTGCGTCCTGGTGCCTTCTTGCTGGTGTTGGGCTTCCTGTAGAGCGCGGTGATGGCCATGCGCCGCATCAGCGTGGTCATAT
>NZ_JASJXB010000133.1:0-260 GCF_035018885.1 Variovorax sp. LG9.2
GGCCGACGTTGTACAACTGGAAGAACCAGCTTCTGGGACGTGAGGCACCCGCATCCATGAAACACACCAATCAGTCCGCGCGGGCTCAAGAGCGCGACGAGCTCGAGCGCGAGGTTGAGGCGTTGCGCCGCGAAGTCAGGCAACTGCGCCTTGAGCAGGACCTCTTGAACAAGGCCAATGAACTGTTAAAAAAAGGCCTGGGCGTCGATCTGCAGCTCCTGTCCAACCGGGAGAAGACACTGCTGATTGACGCCCTCAAG
>NZ_JASJXB010000134.1:0-247 GCF_035018885.1 Variovorax sp. LG9.2
ATCACGGCAGCGCTGCGCAATTCGCTGGGGGTGTCCGTCAACCACAAGTGCGTCCAGCGCCTCATGAAGGAGATGGGTTTGCGCGCGCTGATTCGGGCGAGGAAGCGCTCTCGGTACGTCCCTGAAATCAGCGATGTGCACGTGCCAAACGTCCTGAAGCGAGACTTCTTCGCGAAGACTCCCAATGAGAAATGGGCAACCGACATCACCGAGTTCAACGTGAACGGGCAGAAGCTCTATCTATCGG
>NZ_JASJXB010000135.1:0-246 GCF_035018885.1 Variovorax sp. LG9.2
TCGAGCGCCACAGCCGCTCGATGAACACGTTGTCTCGCCAGCAGCCCTTGCCGTCCATCGAGATGCGGATGCCGTGGGCTATGAGCAGTCCGTTAAAGGCGCTGCTGGTGAATTGGCTGCCTTGATCGGTGTTGAATATCTCGGGAGTTCCGTGCTTCATGATCGCTTCCTCGACGGCCTCGATGCAGAACTCGGTGTCCATCGAGATCGACACCCGCCAGGCCAGCACACGGCGGCTGTACCAGT
>NZ_JASJXB010000136.1:0-243 GCF_035018885.1 Variovorax sp. LG9.2
GTAGAGCCAGCCCTGCCAGGTCGACACATATGTGAAGTCCGAGACCCATAGCTGGTTTGGTCGCTCGGCGCGGAACTGCCGGTTGACCCTGTCCAGCGGGCATATCGCTTTGCTGTCACTCATCGTCGTGCGCACAACCTTGCCGCGCATCACACCGCGCAACCCGAGCCGGCGCATCAACCGCTCGACGGTGCATCGCGCCACGACCGTGCCCTCGCGTGCCAATTGCCTCCAGACCTTGTC
>NZ_JASJXB010000137.1:0-238 GCF_035018885.1 Variovorax sp. LG9.2
GGCGTACTACACGGCCAGGCCGGTGAGCGATGACGACCTGAAGCGGATGCGCCGCATTGACGGGTTGCACCTTGAACGGCGGATTCAACCGGTCGTCGCAACACCTTCAATCAAGGAGGTGTTATGGGAAGACCTGCGGGGTGGATGCAGAAGTTAAGGCAACGCTTATATGGGCGCCTCCCGGATTGCAAGAACTCGTATGTGTGAAGATTCAGGATGCAGGGCTGCAGTCTTATAT
>NZ_JASJXB010000138.1:0-230 GCF_035018885.1 Variovorax sp. LG9.2
CGGCTCATGCTTTGCGTTACCCCGCGATGCGCAAGCATCGCCCGGTATGGCTGCATTTTGTAATGCCAGCCTTGGTCTGAATGTACGGTCAGTCCAGCGACGTGTTTGGCCCGCGCAAGTGCCACATCCAACGTACCGGAGACCAAGTCGAAGATTGCGCAGCGCTGCCGTGATTCTTCGGTAGCCGTAGCGGCCTTTATGTTCACCGTAAACGGCGCGAACCTTTGCCT
>NZ_JASJXB010000139.1:0-228 GCF_035018885.1 Variovorax sp. LG9.2
TGCCGAAATTCGCCCCCAGAATGCCCGCTTGATGAGCCGCTGATTGATCTCAGGGCGACCTGGCGAACGCATCGCCGGTCGCCCAGTCTGCTCTTGCATCCACCTCTTTGCTCTTCCCATACAACACCTCCATAGTTGAGATGTTGCGACCACCGATTGAATCCACCCAATATGCAAGCCACGATTACCGCAAGATGGTTGAGGATCTCGCGATCCCAATGTCGATGA
>NZ_JASJXB010000140.1:0-227 GCF_035018885.1 Variovorax sp. LG9.2
CGCAAGCTCATCGAGCAGGGCTTTGGCTGGGCCAAGACGGTGGGCGGAATTCGTCAGGTGATGGTGCGTGGACTCAAACGCGTGGACCACCTGTTCGTGCTGACGACGACGGCCTACAACCTGACGCCATGCGTTCCTGAGAACAAGTCTGTCCCCAGGGCTCTGAGGCAATCAGAGGATCGCAAAACACCCCAAAATCGGCGTGAACCGCCCCGACCTTGTTTGTA
>NZ_JASJXB010000141.1:0-227 GCF_035018885.1 Variovorax sp. LG9.2
CGCAAGCTCATCGAGCAGGGCTTTGGCTGGGCCAAGACGGTGGGCGGAATTCGTCAGGTGATGGTGCGTGGACTCAAGCGCGTGGACCATCTGTTCGTGCTGACGACGACGGCCTACAACCTGACGCCATGCGTTCCTGAGAACAAGTCCGTCCCCAGGGCTCTGAGGCAATCAGAGGATCGCAAAACACCCCAAAATCGGCGTGAACCGCCCCGACCTTGTTTGTA
>NZ_JASJXB010000142.1:0-226 GCF_035018885.1 Variovorax sp. LG9.2
GTCCCAGAAGCTGGTTCTTCCAGTTGTACAACGTCGGCCTGCTCACGCCAAGCTTCTGAGCAACCACCTGCGCACTTCCCTCACGAGTGCACAGTTCGAGGACCGCCAGCTTCTTCAGTTGCGGCGGCCGAGGTGCACTGACGGCCCTGCCAACAACGCGTTGCCGGGAGTCGGGGTCCAGTTCATGAATCCAGGCACGCAGCAAATCGCGGCACGGATAGCCCAA
>NZ_JASJXB010000143.1:0-224 GCF_035018885.1 Variovorax sp. LG9.2
CCGCTTGATGAGCCGCTGATTGATCTCAGGGCGACCTGGCGAACGCATCGCCGATCGCCCAGTCTGCTCTTGCATCCCGCTCTTTGCTCTTCCCATACAACACCTCCATAGTTGAGATGTTGCGACCACCGATTGAATCCACCCAGTACGCCAGCCACGACTTCAGGGCGATGCTGGCCGAGTACGGCATCACCAGCTCGATGAGCCGAAAGGGCAACTGCTGG
>NZ_JASJXB010000144.1:0-223 GCF_035018885.1 Variovorax sp. LG9.2
GCCGCGCAAGACGCTCGGCTTCCAGACGCCCGCTGAGATGTTCAGCGAATCTGTTGCATCGACCCGTTGAATCCGCCGCCCTTGGCAGACCTTCCTCCTGCTCTTAAGCAGTCGTTTTATGTAGCCATGCTATGTTTCCGTTGAACCTTAATGAGGCACCGTATGGATACTTGGCTTGAGCGGCAGGCGCCCTTTGACAAAGCCCTTGCAAATGCGCTGATCG
>NZ_JASJXB010000145.1:0-221 GCF_035018885.1 Variovorax sp. LG9.2
ACGCGTGTGGCCGATCTCGGTGCAATGCCGGGTGCTGCGAATCAGTTTGGCGGGATACCACGAGCACTTCGTGCGCAAGGCCAGCCAGAGCCACAGGGACGGGCAGCGCCGTCATCTGAGCGATGACGCACTGCTGGTGCACATCAAGGCCGTTCATGCCGAGACACGCGGCGGCTACGGCTGGCCGCGCATCTGGAAGGAGTTGCTCGCGCGCGGCATCC
>NZ_JASJXB010000146.1:0-219 GCF_035018885.1 Variovorax sp. LG9.2
GTTCGGGCTTGCGGAACTCGCAATGCGCGGCCCGTATGCAGGCAGGCCGTCAGCTCACGTTTGAGTGCGCCCCGACCCTGTATGTAGAGTGCTTGATAGATGGCTTCATGGGAGACCCGCATGGATGCATCATCGGGGAATTCAAGCTTCAGTCGTCGGCTGATTTGCTCCGGGCTCCAGCTGCTGCCCCAACGGCGATCTGCACGCCGGCCATGGCGA
>NZ_JASJXB010000147.1:0-207 GCF_035018885.1 Variovorax sp. LG9.2
ACGTTGGATGTGGCACTTGCGCGGGCCAAACACGTCGCTGGACTGACCGTGCATTCGGACCAAGGCTGGCATTACAAGATGCAGCCATACCGGGCGATGCTTGCGCATCGCGGGGTAACGCAAAGCATGCGCCGAAGAGGCAATTGCTTTGACAATGCTGTGATCGAAAGCTTCTTTGGCACCCTCAAGGCGGAGTACTTCCACCTT
>NZ_JASJXB010000148.1:0-205 GCF_035018885.1 Variovorax sp. LG9.2
GGGCGGGCTCACATGCCCGAGACTTCCTCGGGGACTGGCGCGGCAGCCTGGTGTGCGACGACTTCAGTGGCTACAAGTGTTGGCGCCGACCGAGAATTGACCCACTTATGAGGGTTGGGGGTGCGGATAAAAACTTGGACTACCTGAAAGTAGTTCATGTATTCATACGAAGACCGCATCCGAGCGGTCACGCTCTACATCAAGC
>NZ_JASJXB010000149.1:0-204 GCF_035018885.1 Variovorax sp. LG9.2
TCATCGACATTGGGATCGCGAGATCCTCAACCATCTTGCGGTAATCGTGGCTTGCATATTGGGTGGATTCAATCGGTTGTCGCAACATCTCAACTATGGAGGTGTTGTATGGGAAGAGCAAAGCGGTGGATGCAAGAGCAGACTGGGCGATCGGCGATGCGTTCGCCAGGTCGCCCTGAGATCAATCAGCGGCTCATCAAGCGG